>NZ_JACUTS010000016.1 GCF_014859695.1 Sulfurimonas sp.
CACTACGAAGCACAACTCAAGAATTGCTTGGATTTAGGTGCGAAAGTTGAGTTAAATTATTGGTTGTTTGTGGGAATCTGCAAGTGGTTCTAAAAGATACTCTTTAACTTTTTTCAAAACCTTTTTATCTTTGGTGGGTTTATAACCCTCTGTTTGGTTTGAAATAGTAGCAGTTTTAATCGCTTTTTATTAAGGATTCAGACAATACAATTTTATATGTCGGAAAGTGGGAAAATTCTACGCTTAGCACAAATACTAGGTTATGTTGCCTTCAGTATCCTTGCATCTGAAGCATCGTTAAAATACAATATTTCTAAAACTTATCTTTGATAATTAACACTGACCTTTTTTGCCTCTTTATAAAACTTATCGAGCCCTTTTTTTGCTTTTTTGTCTACATCGTACGATATATGTTTTAGGTAGTTTAAAATATCATGATGGGATACTTTTGTTCTCTTAGATGCTTCATCCAAAATATACCTTGGGATTTTTACTCTTCTTTTTAGGAAATTTTTTTCAATTTTTTTATAAAGCGTTTTTTCTTTGTGGTAGCATAAAAGTGCGAAAACAAAAGGGAGTTTGTATTTTTCACTCCATGTTTTTGCCAAATCCGTATGCGGTTTGTTCTGCAGATAGTATCGCAGAGCTTTGTCGCCAATAAGAACTTCGCCTTGAATGTTTAAGATTTTTGCAAGCACGTTTGAGGTCTCTGACTCTGTGTCGCTCACATCTTTCTCATGAGGGATAACTAAAACGCTGAGCACCTCTTTTTTTGCGACAATCCCAAGGTTTACATGTTTTTGCCCTTTTGCTCTGATGCTTGAGATGAAGGCTGCATCTACCTTTCTTGAGATAAATTTTTGGTTTGTTTTTGCAGGAACACCTCTGTAGTACTGCATGCTCATGCTCTGTTGAGAACTTTTTGTAAAACGCTTCATAAAGACATGAAAAGGTAAAAGATTTAAATACTCTATTTTGCCAAAAACCAAAGCGCTCTCCATAAATATTAAGTCTGAAATTATACATGCCTTAGCTTATTTTGATATAATCGCAGCATAAAAAAATAGTTTTGGGAGCAGTCTTTATGGTACGAGTGGAATTTTTAGGTCCAATACAAAAAGAGCCTTTGGAGTTAGAGATAACAAACTTAAACGAGTTGGCAAAAATACTCCAAGAGGATGAGTCCATGAAAGAGTGGCTTGAAAATTCTGCAGTTGCCGTAAATGATACGCTCGTCAGCAGCAGAGACGTTGTGCTAAAAGACGGTGACAGAGTCGCTCTTCTTCCACCAGTTTGTGGAGGGTAAGATATGCTTTACCTTTATGACGGAGCTCTTGACGTTCCTGAAATATTAAAAGAGTGGTACGAGCAAGAAGCAAAAAGCAACTACGGCGCATATATCCCTTTTGTCGGAACCGTTCGAAGCGAAGACAACATAGAAGGTCTTAGTTTTGACATCTATGAGCCGATACTAAACTCTTGGTTTGAGGCGTGGCAGAAAAAGGCTGAAGCAAAGGGAGCGGTTATAAAAATGGCGCACTCAAGAGGTGATGTTATGCTACATGAGTCCTCATACATAGCGGCAGTTTTCTCTCCAAAAAGACGTGTGGCACTTGAGTTTATAGATGAGTTCGTAGAGGATTTTAAAGCATCTGCTCCCATCTGGAAATACGATTTAAAGGGCGGCAAAAGAGTCTATGCGCTTGATCGCTCAACAGCCATAAATGGTAGTGGATTATTATCTTAGAATAAGAACTTTTAGGAATGCTAGCTAATGGCATTCTCCACGATGAGTCGCCACAGCGGCGTGAGCGGAGTTTAGGGACTTTGTTCCTAAACGGGGCTAATAAATGAAGGGCTCCTTCATTTTATGCAATAAAATTAAGGATTTTTAAAATGAGTCTATTATCCTACGAAACAAGCCAAAATATGCTTGATCTATTATATGTAAACGCATCAAGAACCGAGAATGTGGCACTTGGCTCATCTCTTGGAAGAGTTTTGGCAGAAGATATCGTTGCGGAGTTTAACGACCCTCAGTTTCCTACCGCTTCAATGGATGGCTATGCCGTTATGCAGAGTGATTTAGAGAGCAAAAGCATAACTATTCTCGGAGATAATCCTGCCGGAAGTGATGAGAAGAGAACTATAAAGAGCGGAGAGTGCATCAAAACTTTTACAGGTTCTATGATGCCTCACGGAGCAGATACTTTAATCCAGATAGAAAACGTTACTGCAGACAATGCAAAGATCATCATAAACGAGAGCGTTCCTCTTGGCAATGCGGTTCGTCCGATAGGCGAGGGGTATAGAGCAGGAGACGTGCTTATAAAAAAAGGGACAAAAATCGGTTTTGCAGAGATTGGCGTTATGGCAGCACTTAACAATGTGATGGTAAAAGTTGCACTAAAGCCGCGTGTTGCAGTCATCTCAACTGGAAGCGAGATTTTAGATCTTGGCGTAAACAGCACGAACCTCGCTCAGATTAGAAGTTCAAACAACTACACTCTCGCGGCTCTTTTTGAACAGGCGGGAGCAGATGTCGTTCAGCTCGGAACAGTAGGCGACGATAGAGAGAGCATCATGGAGACATTCCAAAACGCTCTTTTAAGCGCTGATATTCTTGTCAGTACAGGCGGTGTAAGCGTAGGGGATTATGACTTTGTGAAAGATATAGTACCACGTATAGGCGCCGAAGTGGTATATAAAGGTGTGGCAATAAAACCCGGCAAACATATAATGGTTGCGCAAAGAGAAGATAAGTTTATCTTAGCGCTTCCCGGGTTTGCCTACTCATCGACGGTTACTGCCATGCTTTATGTTCTTCCGTTGATTGCAAAAATGCTCGGGCGCAGAAGTGCGTACAAAACGGTTGCGGCAAAACTTAGCGAAAAGTTTACAAAAAGAAGCAGATTGACTGAGTTTACCGCTTGTAACGTTGTCGTAGAGGACGGGGAGTATTTTGTAAACTTTAAAGATAAAAAAGTCGGAAGCTCGGCGATACTCACAAATATGCTCGACTCAAGCGCTTTGATGATTGCAGGCGAAGAGGATGGAGACTTGGAGCAAGGCACTTATGTAAACGTTATATTAGTGGATAGCTTTTAAGTTGAAGTTTGATTTTATACATATTTTACATTGATATGATATTCTATTTTGAGAAAATTTTTATAGTGAGGTCAAAATGAAAAAGTTTGTTCTTGTTTTGGTTCTTTTTTTAGGACTCTTAAATGCCGACGGTGATGTTAAGAGGGCGGTTTTTGATCTTACGACATCTGATCTGACAACGATTGAAAAAAGATTAATAAAGGGAATCGCATTTAATAATGCCCATTATCAAACTGTGTTTAAAGAGTTGGATATCGTTGTTATTGTTCATGGAGGCGCGTATAAGTTTTTTGTAAAAGATATCTCAAAAACAAAATGCAAAGAGGATAAAAAACTCCAGGCAAAAGCAAAAGAGATACATGAGAGACTCGCATCGCTTGTAAAAACATACAGTGTCAAATTTTTAATGTGCGGCGTTGGCATGAAAGCCAGAAATATAGCAAAAGAGAATATTTTAGAGTTTGTAGAGGTAATACCAAGTGCAATGATAGGTCTTATCGATGCTCAAAATGACGGATATGCTTTTGTTCCAATAGATTAATGTCGTACTAAAATTTTATGTTAAATAAAGCCCTGCCTATATTTCTGGTAATAATAGCCATATTGGTATATATACTTCTCTCGTTTAGGTATGCGATAGATAAGCAAAACGTCAGCTACATCTTAGATAAATTTGTATTGGCGTTAGAGTCTGAGATAAAAAACGAGAAGATTGATGCGCTTAAGATGGCAATATCACTCTCAAAAAACAGTGCTTTAGTCGATGCTTTGGAAAATGAGGATGAGGATCTTGGCTATAAGATTCTCTCCGGAATCACACAAGAGATAAAAAACTACACTCAAAAAGATATTAAAGTTCAGATACTAACACATGATTACCATATCTTTGCAAGAAGCTGGGATGATGTCTACACAGGTATGCCGCTTGAAGATTTCAGAAGCGACCTTCAATATTTCAGCTTTTACAATACTCCACGCTCATCCATTGAGACAGGACGAATGTTAAGCATTAAAACCACGGTACCTGTTTATAGAGATGAGACTCTTTTAGGCTTTGTGGAGATTATAAGTTTTTTTGACTCCATAACAAGTTTTTTTAAAAAGATAGGGGTTGATCTTTATGTATTGATGGATGATAAGTATTACGATATAGCCGTTTTTATGCAAAACAATGAGACCGTTGACAGGTATATTATGGCAAATAGAAACTACAATCATAACAACATAGACCTTCTTAGAAAAATTGATTTTCAGGAGCTTAAAGTGAACAAAGCGCTTGCTCTTGATGATAACTATATTTTTTGCGAAAATATAAAAAACGGCAACTCCGAATCAATTGGACTTTTTGTTTTTGTACTAACAAAGAGGTATCTTGAGTATTTCAAAGAGGAGAATGATGAAACCTCATTTTTTATCAACTTTACAAAAAAAGCTCTTTACGATGTTGTAAGAGATGAGCAAAAAGATCTTAGGGTCAAAGAGTTTGAGGATATAAAATCACTTATGACAATGAAAGACGAGATGCCCGTGAATATGCAAAACGAATATATAAAACTTGGGTATGAGAAGTTAAACGAATATACGAAAGAGGAGCTTATAGAGCTTGTTTTAGAGCAAAAAATCATAAAAAAAGTGGATGGAAAAATAAAATGAAGATTTTGTTACTCGAAGATGAATTTTCACTCAGAATCAGCATAAAAGAGTTTTTGGAAGATATGGAGTATGAGGTGGATGATTATGCCGATGGAATGGATGCACATGATGCAATCTACTCAAAATCTTATGATTTACTTCTCTTAGATGTCAATGTCCCTTCAATGGACGGGTTTGAGCTTTTGCAAAGCATACGCAAAGATGGGATTAAAATCCCTGCCATTTTTTTAACATCCATGATAGATGTGCAAAACCTAAACGAGGGGTATAAAAAGGGGTGCTGTGACTATATTCGCAAACCTTTTGATCTCTTAGAGTTAGAGCTTAGAATTAAGCAGGCGGTAAAGAGTTTTTATCTTCAAAACGATGAACTTATCTCACTTGGCGAAGATGTTTTTTACGACATGTTAAAAGGCAAGCTAAGCCATGGGAGCGAAGAGATTATTCTTAGAAAGATTGAAAAAGATATTCTTGAAGTGCTTATTAAGAACAAAAACAGTGTTGTCTCTATGCAGATGTTTCAAGATGAAGTGTGGGGCGACTATGTAGAGCCATCGGCAATCCGCGTTCAGATAAACAACCTAAAACAAAAACTTCCCGACGCAATCATACAAAACAGAAGAGGTTTAGGATATATCATTGAGAGATAAAAGTTATGCCATAATTTACGCATACATATATACTGCGCTTGTCGCTGTAATCCTGCTTGCACCGCTGTTTATCTATACTTCATACATGAAAAAAGTGTATGATATAAAAAATGAGCTTGAACTTAAAAACAGAGCACTTCTAATCATTAAGCTTATGCAAGAGCATAATTCGGATGATGAATATTTTGAGTACCCAAGATTTAAAACATTCAAATCAGGTCTTTATGATATTAGACAAAAAGATATTTTCTCGCTTATAAAAGAGCCTATTAAATACTTTATAGAGGGTTATCAAGTTGAAGATAATAGGGCCTATTATGTTATGACACTTCCTCAAGATAGATATTTTGGTGCAAAGTACCTTGTGGTGGAGAATCAGCTCTCTTACTATGAAGTTTATGAGAAAGCCTTGCTGATACTTCTCTCCATCGTAACACTTATATTTTTACTGAGCATACTCTTTTTGGATAGATTTGCCAAGCCATTTAAAGAGGTAAATAAAAAGCTCGATGAGTTTATAAAAGACTCTATTCATGAGATAAATACACCTCTTGCTATCATTAATGTCAATGTTGACCTCTTTAGCAGAAAACATGGAACAAACAAGTACATGCAGAGGATTAAAGCATCTGCAAAAGTGCTCTCAAACATCTACAATGACATGGAGTATCTTATTAAACATGACAAAATAGAGTATGAGAGAGAAAATATTGATGTAAAGAAGTTTTTAAATGAGCGCATAGAGTATTTTAGTGAAGTTGCATGCATGAAAAATATAACAATACAAAGTGAGCTTCAAGATGGTGTAAAGATAAGTATGAACCCAAAACAGTTTCAAAGAGTGGTTGATAACAATATATCAAACGCTATAAAGTACTCCTATGAGCAAAATATCGTAGAAGTAAATATGAGGCTAAATGAAGAGGGCGAATGTCTGCTCTCATTTAAGGACTACGGCATAGGCATAGAAGATGTTGAGAAGATATTTCAAAGGTACTATAGAGAGAGCAGACAAACCGGTGGGTTTGGGATAGGGCTCAATATTGTCGCCTCTATCATTAAACAAGAAAATATCGAAGCAAGCGTAGAGTCTCAGCTGAAAAAAGGAACGACTTTTACATACAAGTTTCCAAAAAACCTCATTTTAGTGAACAATTCATCCACATTTAAACAATAAAACTAAATTTTACATAAATTTTATACTCCGCTGTTAAACTTGTCTCCGAAATAAAAAAAAGGAGCTTAAATGAAGAGGAGTTTGACATTGTCACTGCTTTTAGGAATAACGATTTTTGCTGCCGATTATGGCAGTGTAATTGAGGTTCCTGATGCAGCGAAGATAATTCAAGAAGATTTACTGCCGCCTATGGGCGTTAACAAGATGCCTCAAGGGTGTGTAACGAGTGATTCAAAAGCTATTGCTAGAGGTTCATACATGTTTCATAACCTTAACGGGGGAAATGCAAAAGGGAGTGCGCCTGAGGGTTTAAGAAAAAAGCTGCCTAGCGGGAAAGATAAGCAGTATGGAAACTGTGTTGCATGTCACAATATAGAGGGTGCGATAGGCGGTGGAAATATAGGACCTGACCTAACTAACTATACTCAAATATTCGTAAAAACAGGTGTTAGAGATACCGAGTATGTGTATCAGAAGATTGCAGATCCAAGGATTGACAATCCGCATACAAATATGACCGTAAATCTAACAACAAAACTCTTTAATGAAAAAGAGATATGTGAAATGACTTCATATATCTTATCAACAAAATAGAAAAAAGGATAAAAAATGCAAAGAAGAGATTTTTTAAGAGGATTAAGTGTAGCAGCGGCGAGTGCTGTTGTTGTAACACCTTCGATGAGTTTTGCTGCAGATGAAAAACCAAAAGGTTCAAATGCGCTTTCATACAAAGAGGCTTTAGCAGCCGTAACAGGTTCAAAAACTCCTGAGGTTTCTAAAAAGATAGCATTAAAAGTACCTGAGATTGCAGAAAACGGTGCAGTTGTTCCCGTAACCGTTGAGGTTGATCATCCGATGAATGAAGATGATTATGTAAAGTCAATACATATATTTGCTACAAAAAACGGCAATTCACGCTGTGTTGATGCACACTTGTCTCCAGCAAACGGAAAAGCAATGCTCTCTACACGTGTAAAACTTGGTGAAACGCAAGAGGTAGCTGCACTTGTAGAGTTAAGCAACGGAACTTTTCTTATAGCTTCTCAAAGTGTTAAAGTAACTATCGGTGGATGTGGTTGATTATTTTTTAAATCTGTTGGATTGTATGAAAAATAACAAGAGGTTTTTTACCGCATTGTGCGGGTGAGACCAAAGGGCTATAGTGCTTAGCGTAAAAAATAAATAACTGACCTTACGCACTTTTGCAAAAAAGTTCGTAAATACCTCTAATTTTCTCGAAAAGTACCCTTTTCGTAGCTTTAGGGGGTTGTAGGGACATTTGTCCCTGCCACAAAACGAAGTTTCTTTAGAAAAACGGACGCGTTCGTTTTAGTGCGTAACATCAATAAATAAAAAGGAAATAAAATGTCAAAGAGAAAAACATTAATCAAGGTAAAACCAAATAAGTTCAAAAACGGTGATATCGTAAAAGTTAGTTTTATGGTTATGCACCCGATGGAAACAGGGCTTAGAAAAGACAAGAAAACCGGTAAATTCATACCTGCTGAATATATTAAAAATGTAAAATTTGAATATAACGGCAAAGTGTTTACAAATATGAATGTTTGGGAGACACTTTCTGTAAATCCTGTACTTACTACTTACATGAAGGTTGATGGTGAGGGAACTATAAAAGTTACATTTACCGACAATGAAGGCACTGTTGAAGAGAGTAGTATAAAAATTAAACCAAAAGGATAAGCTATGAGAAAAATATTACAAATAACGCTTTGTGTTGCTCTTGCTTCATCTTTGAGTTTTGCAAGTGAGCAGTTTGCCATGAGCGATGCAGATCGTGCAATGTATGAGGAGCTTATGGAAAACAATCCTGCCGACATGATGCTCGCCAACGGCTCAGAGCTTTTAGATGCTATGGGCTCAGAGGCTGCTTTGGCTAAATATCTAGGGCTATCTGAAGATGAGTTGCCCGTTTATTTAGCAGGTTTTCCGAGATATATTGAGAAATTTAAAATGGTTGTAAGCATTGATCAGATGCTTCAGGCATTTATGCATGATAGCGGCAAAAAGCCGTATGCACTTAAGAGTTCTGATATGTTTGACATCTCCTCTTATGTGAAGTCGATTGCGAACGAGCAGCCTATTAATATTGATATTAATGCAAATACGCATATGAAAAAGGCTTACGCTCTTGGCAAAGAGGTGTTTAATACGAGAAGAGGCGGGAGAGGTCTTTCATGCTACAACTGTCATAATCCCGGTGTCGTAGGAGGAATACTGAGAACGCAGCCGCTGCCGGATATCTCTGCAAAAGGAAACGCTTCGGCTGCTACATGGCCGGCGTATAGAATGACAAAGTCAAATCTTGCAACGTTGCAAAAGAGATTTCAGGGCTGTATGCAAAATGCACTTCTTGCGGTTATTCCTCTGGGTTCGCCTGAGATGACGGCACTTGAAGTATATTTTACTCATGAGGCAAAGGGTGCAGCTATCGCTCTGCCCGGCCTAAAGAGATAGGGAGAGAAGATGGAAATTTCAAGAAGAGACTTTATGCACATCTGTGCGATTTTTGGGATAGGCGCTGCAACTTCTGCAACTGCCGCACCAATAATGGCATCACAAATATCGCTTAAAGATATTTATGCGTTTAAAGATACGGGTAATTTTACGTTGCTTCATATGTGTGATTTACATGCGCATTTAAAGCCGCTTTACTGGAGAGAGCCTTCCACGCTCATCTCTGCGCCAAATCTTACCGGAACACCGGGTTTTTTATGCGGCGAGTCGTTTGCAAAACACTACGGTTTAGAGCCGAGCTCACTAGATGCTTACTTTGATACCCATGTTGATTTTGAAACACTAGCTAAAAAGTTCGGAAAAATGGGTGGTGTGGCACACATAAAAACAGTACTGGACTATGTAAGAAAAACAAGAGGGGCGGATAACGTGCTCTTTTTGGATTCAGGCGATACATGGCAAGGTACCGGTGTGGCACTAAAGACTAGGGGCGAAGCTATTGTCAAGGTACAAAACCATATAGGCGTAGATGTTATGGTTGGACACTGGGAGTTTACTTACGGTAAAGAGCGCGTAAGAGAGCTTATTGAGATGCTTGATGGAAAGTTTATCTCTCAAAATGTTGTAGGAAACGACTCTTTCGCTGATGATTTCGAAGAGTTGATTTTTGAACCCTATACTATAGAAGAGAGAGGCGGCGCAAAGATAGGCATCATCGGGCAGTCGTTTCCTTTTACGTCGACCGCGAACCCTAAAGAGTTTACACAAGGGTGGAGTTTCGGTCTTCGCTTAGAGACACTCCAAGAGTATGTAAATGAGTTAAGAGATGAGCATAATGTTGATTGTGTCGTTGTACTCTCTCATGACGGTTTTAGCGTGGATCAGGAAGTGGCACGTAAGGTGAATGGCATAGATTTTATTTTAAGCGGACACACGCATGATCCATCTCCAAAGCCTATCATCATTAACGGAACGGTTATAGCCATTGCGGGAAGTCATGGAAAATACATAGGACGTTTAGATATCGATGCCAAAGACGGCAAGGTAAATAACTATGAGTACAAGCTTATTCCTATTGCATCTAACATAATTCCCGCAGATACTGAATGTGAGAAGCTTGTTGATGAGCTTTATGCACCTTATGCAGCAGAGATGAATGAAGTGCTTGGGAGAACAAAAAATATTCTTTACAAAAGAGATACATTCTTCTCGACATTTGATCAGCTTATCAATGATGCCATCATAGATGAGATGAAGTGTGATATCTCCTTTACCCCTGGTTATAGATGGGGAACAACCGTTTTGGCGGGAGAAGAGATTTTAATGGATAATGTTTATGAGATGTGCGGTATAACCTATCCGAACGTCTACACTTTTGAGTTAAAGGGCGAGAGGATAGCAAAACTCTTAGAGGACATTGCCGATAACGTATTTAATGAAAATCCGCTCTATCAGCAAGGTGGTGATATGAGTCGGCTTGGCGGAGCGACGTATGACATTACGGTAGGTAATTCTACGGGCAAGCGTATATCAAATCTTAAAATTGGCGGCAAACCGATAGATTTGAAGAAAACTTACATTGTTTCATCATGGGGCGGGAATCTGCAAAATGCAGGAGAAAATCTTCAAAAAGATAAGATCAGAGCAGTATATGATGTTACAAGAGATTATATCAAGCGTAAAAAAGTAGTAGATGTAAGTAATGAGGGTAACGTAAGAGTTGTTGATTATTCATGTGGATGCCCTCCAAAGGGTCAGACAAGCTGCAATTAAGCAATGAACTTAAAAATACGAAGGATTTAACATGATGATGATAAAGATAAGCGCAGCAACTGCTGTGGTAGTTTCACTTTTGGCAAGTAGTGTTTTTGCAGATGATACACAACCAAAAAGAGTTTTAAAAAATAACATGATGGAAGTGTATAAAACCCTTCCAAGTAGTGTTGATAATCTTAGTGATGCTTTTACAAAAGGTATATTTTACGGTCGTTTAAGAACCAATGCTTTTAGATGGGACTGGAAAAATGATCAGGTAAACGACGACAACAAAGCATTTGGTATCGGCGGAAGCATGATTTACAAAACGGCTCCGCTTCATGGGCTAAGTGCTACGGCAGGTCTTTACTATGCGAACAATCCGTTCTCTTCTCTTCGTGAAGATGATGCAGATGTGGGCAGTGTTAAGGCGGGGAAAGATACATTTAGCCGTTACAATGTAAAAACAAGCGGTGACTGGTCGATGGCAGTTTTGGCACAGGCATATATTCAGTACGATGTCTCTAAAACATCATTTAAGGTAGGTCGTCAAATATTTGAGTCGTTCTTAACAAAGTCGAACGATACAAAGATGATTCCAAATACGTTTGAGGGTTATACAGTTACAATAAATGAGATTCCAAAGACGACCATTCGCGGAGCCTATTTTAACTCTCAAAAACTAAGAGACCATACGACTTTCCATGATGTTTTAACTTTTAAAGACTCTTCAGGTGAGAGCTGGAACAACAATGACGATGCTGCGGTTCATAAAGGACTCAATTATACAAACCTCAGTGCACATGGTAAGGAGGAGAACGAACTTGTAGTTGTAGATTTGAAAAACAAGTCAATCGACAATCTTGTAGTAGATGTAACATACGGTTCCGTACCGGGTCTGCTCTCTTCACTCACAGGAGAGTTAAACTACAAAATCAAATTAGGGGATAAACTCTCTTTAACTCCAGGTGTTCGTCATATGCAACAGTTTGATAACGGTGCCGGTGAAATCGGTGGAGCAAGTTTGAGCGGCGGTTTGGCTATGGACAAAAACCCTACAACAAATTTGGGATATAAAGATAGATTTGATTTAGATTCATCTTTAACCATGGCGCGCCTTGTTTTGACAGATGGAATCTTAAAAGTTCAAGTCGCTTATTCGGCTGTTGCCGATGAAGCGGATATAGTCGCACCATGGAGAGGTTTTCCTACAGGCGGATATACGCGTGCTATGGCGCAGTACAACTGGAGAGCAGATACAAAAACAGCTTCTGCAGAGGTTTACTACGATTTTGGCAAGGCAAAAATTTTAGACGGATTTAGCGCATTGGCGAGATATGCAATGCAGGATTTTGATGAAGATAAGCAAGCAGGAGGCGTTCAAGCTGATAGCAATATTCTGCATATAGACCTTCGCAAACAGTTTACCCCGACTTTTGACGCAAAGATTCGTATGGCATTTGTAGATGCAGACGAGAGAGTAGCTGACGGTGTCGACAAAGACTCATATAACGAATACCGTTTTGAATTAAACTACCTTTTCTAAAAGAAAAAAGATAGGGCTGTTTTGAGTTGCTTATTTTTACTCTCCTGCTTTTATAGGCAGCCAAAACAGCCCAATATAAGTGAGTGTTTTTATGAAAAAGATTATTTTTTCTTTGATATTTTGTTTTGTTTCTCTTTTTGGAGTTGACTGGCAGGATTATGAAGAAGCAAAAAAAGTGCAGCAGAAAAGTTCAAAAATAGTTATGATATATATTGAAAGAACAAATTGCCGTTACTGTATAAACATGCATAAAGATGTTTTTGATGACAAAGAGATGTCAGAGTGGATTCAGGAGCGTTTTATCCCTGTAAAATTAAACTTGGATATAGATGAGTTGCCTTTAGATATAAGCGTATCAATGACTCCGTCCTTTTATTTTGTTAATAAAGACCAAAAGATTATAAAAATGATACCGGGATCTTGGAATATCGATGATTTTAAATCATTGATAAAAAATATTAAGGAGTCAAAATGACTCCTTCTTGCCGGAAGGCAAGTCTTTAGTGACTGAATATAATCTGGACTTTGTTCAGATTATATGAGATTTATTAGTAGGAGCCCTAATGGCAAAATTTATTGTAATGTTTTTGCTTATAGCTAATGTTTTGTATGCAGATACTGTTTTTGCTGAGCCAAAACCAAATATTTTAGAGCCAAGAAAGATAGTTTTTTCTATCAAAAGTGCGGATGATGAAGAGATAAACCATGTGCTTAGTGCAGCGAATAATGTGCTTAAATTTTATGGTCCTGAAAACGTAAAAATGCGTATAGTGGCATATTATCATGGTATTAAATCGCTTCTTAAGAGTGAAGTAGAGACTTCAAAGCGTATCAGTGCGCTTATGCAGCTTGATGTGGAGTTTGTCGCATGCGGCAATACAATGCGGACAAAAAATATAAAAGAAGAAGCACTGGTTGATGATGTAGAGATTGTAACGGCTGGAATCGTTGAGATGATGGAGCGGGTAAAAGAGGGCTGGATATACATAGCTCCCTAAGTAAAGAAAATAAAGGATAATAGATGAAGAAAATATATGTTTTTATAATGAGTGTTTTAATGGTAACGGCACTCAGTGCAAATGGTGATTTGCACCTTTTTGAAGTTGAAAATAAAGATGGTGCAATAACACCGCAAAAAATTGAGCAAGGGTTTGTACAAAACGGCTTTGGCATAGCAGTAAACAGTGATATGATAAAACCGTTTACAACGCAGTTTAAAGAGACGAAATTTAAGATATTTACACTTATGACTATCTACCATGAGAAGATATCTTTTGATCTTGTAAAAAAGTATCCTGATGCGGGGATATTTACACCACTTGGTGTCGGAATATATCAAGACAAAAAAGAGGATACTTTACATGTAAGTGTCCTAACATCGGATTCGCTGAAAAAAATAATGGGATTTGATGATGAGCTCATAAAAAAACTTGAGGGTGAAGTTCTCTCAACGCTTAAAAAGATTTTGCCAAATGCAAAACATAAACTTAGTCCAAATGCGTTGCAAGAGGAGAGAGAGCTTATAACAAAGTATGAGCTGGAGACTGATGAGGATGTGGTGACTGCTAAAGAGAATCTTTTCTTAACTCTTGATAATGGGCTGAGTCTTTATGGTTTTGTTGTAGCGGGCAAGTTGGATCTAAATGAACATATGGATAATTCACCGTATGATTTTTATGAAGGTTACTCTATCTGCAAGCTGCCGGTCATTTATACGGTTGCATTAACAAATCCTGATGCTGCAGCTTTTGCACCATGTACATTGGCAATATATAAGAAAAAAGATGAAGATAAAATTGTTTTAGAATTTCCCTCTGTATATAACTGGATAAGCAGCGCTCTTGTAAACGATAGTGATGGAGTTGATGTACTGCTTAAAGCTCAAGAGCAGTTTGAAAGTATATTGGCAGAGGTAGTAGAATAAACTTTGATTACATTTCAATGTATTGGGCTCATATGGAGCCCTTAAAGAGATTAGGCAAAAGAACAATAGTATTCCACACGATGATGAAAAAGACCAAAAAATGACGGTTGGAAAAAAATCACTACTCTTATTATTACTATATCTTTTGTTCTTCTTTTAGGCTGTTTTTTTGTTTTGAACTACTTTAAATCACAAATATGCGCAAACTTGCAGAGAATACTCAAAAAAGTCTTCATGAGATAGAAGCGATTGCCATAGAGCTTGATGAGATGTCGCAAAAAACACTCAAAGAGGTCAGCTCTAAAAAGTTTTAAGGCTTTAGTCAAAAAGCGTTTTCTCAAGCGCTTTTAGCTTGTAGCTTCTTCTGTGAATGTCGCAGTAACCATGTTTTTTTATAAGCTCTATATGCAGAGCAGTGCCATACCCCTTGTGCTTTTCAAACTGATACTCGGGGTATTTTTGTGCATCTTTTATGATGTTTCTGTCATGTGTCACTTTTGCTAGTATTGAAGCGGCACTCACCTCAGGAACTTTTCCATCCGCTTTTATCATAGTAGGAAGTTCGTTTATTCCAAAATTTGAGTTTCCATCAAAGAGATACTCTCTACATGTAAGTGTTTGCATTATCTCCCGCAGAGCGCTTTTCATGCACAGCGATAAGCCGTCTTTATCAATTTGAGCCGCAGAAAATTTTACTATATGATAGAGAGAGTTTTTAGTGATACTCTCATAGAGCGACTCCCTCTTTTTTTCACTCAGCTTTTTAGAGTCCTGCAGCCCATCTACAAATGATGTCAAAATACACCCCGCAACAACCAGATCTCCTGCAATGGGACCGCGACCCGCTTCATCTATCCCGCACAATTTTCCTACTCTGCCCATCTAATCTCCTAGCGCCCAAATATCAAACGGAACCATCTCAATCCGAGAAAAGGGGTGGTTGACGCTCCCCTCTTTGCTCATGGTGACAGCCGTTATTTTCTTAACCTGATATCTTATAATAAATGATTCAATCGCCTCTATCTTTTTAAAAAGAGCTCTCTCATCTGCAAACGGTGTTGCTAAAACAACTTCGCTCTCATCAGGAATGTAAAAATCCACTCCATCATCATAGAAGCAATCTCTGCCAGATTTTAGTAACTCTAAATATATCATATTTTCAAAGAGTCTGCCGAAATGTTTCTCAATTGTGAGCGCAGATTTTAAAGAGATGTCGCAGAGGTATATTTTTCTTATTGCCTTTGGATGGTCTGCTTTTTGCATCTGATGAATGTACCCTTTTTCGCATAGCTCATCAAAAGATTTGTATAGTTTGTCTTTTGAGATCTTTTGTGTCTGCTTGAGCCTCTCATATATAGAGTAGGGAGAGATCTTCTGCGTCATCATCTTTGCGCAAAAAATGAGTATTTCAAGCTCTTTTTCATCCAGCGTATCTTTTAACGCTTTTTGTAAGTGGTAGACTCTCTCGTCACTGTTTACTTTATGCATAAAAGGAAATCCGCCGAGCTGCAAAAAGTGGTTTAGCGCACTTGAGTCGTATTTGTGCTCATAGGCTAAAAACTCCTCATAATCAAGCGGATAGACTCTTATGCTCTTTAAAAATTCCATATCATGGTGCGTCTCACTGCACAGTATGAGCTGCGGAACGTTTACGATTTTTATATCATCTATATAGTTGTCAAGAACAAGCGTTGCAATCTGGTTCTGGGTGCAAAAATTTTGAAGCACACTGTTGAGAGCATCTATCTCAATACGCAAATCCCTGCAATTTATATAGAGATAACTGTTTTTCTTAAGCCCTAAAAGATAATTTTTTACAATTTTTGTTTTTCCGCTCTGCGTTATACCGTTTATCTGATAGCTAAAACTATCCAAAAACACTTTTCTAAAATGAAACTTGTCCACGTATATATCGGTTTTGTATAACTCTTCTAGTAAAATTTCCATGTTGCAATATTACCACTTCCTTATTAAAAGGAAATAAATTTACACTAATTTCAGTTTTTGACCCATATTTGCTTGAATTATTGAGATAGTTTGGATACAATTCCGCTCTCTTAACATAGTTAGGCGAGACCTGACGAGTTCTTTAGAAGGAAAAACATGGAAAAAATTCGATTAAAATTGAAAGCTTATGATCATCGTGTACTTGATAGATCTGTAGCATCAATCGTAGAGGCTGTTAAGCGTACAGGCGCGGTAATTCGTGGTCCGATACCTTTACCAACAAAGATTCGTAAATACACTGTATTGAAATCTCCGCATATCAATAAAAGCTCACGCGAACAGTTCGAAATTCGTACACACGCTAGAGTAATAGATATTGTTTCTGCAACGCCGGAAACTGTAGATTCATTAATGAAACTAGATCTTGCACCTGAAGTGGACGTTGAAGTTCGCTCTATGGATAAGTAGGAGGTCATCATGGAATATATTGTTGAAAAAATCGGTATGAGCCGTACTATCTCAGTTCCTAGTAAGCCTGTTACTCTTTTAAGAGTTTTAGACGCTAAGGTCTGTGAAGTTAATGAAAGTGGCGCAATTGTAGCTTACAAGAGCGGTAAAAAAATGAATAAGGCAATTGAAGGTCAGCAAAAGAAATACAGCATTTCATCTGAATTCAACCGTTTTGTTACTTTAGAAGTAGCAAATACTGAAGCAGGAGATTTAGATTTAACACCTTTGGCAGAAGCTAAAGTTGTAAAAGCTACATTTACTACTAAAGGTCGCGGTTTTTCAGGTGCAATGAAACGTTGGAATTTCTCCGGTGGTCCTGCATCTCACGGTCATAGATTTGGTCGCAGAACAGGTTCTATCGGTAATGCAGAGTGGCCAGGTCGTGTTATGAAGGGCAAGAAAATGCCTGGACAATACGGTAATACACAAAATAGTGTTAAGAATGAGATAGTTTCTTTTGATGCTGAAAACAGAATCATTGCGGTTTCTGGTTCAGTTTCTGGAGCTAACGGTTCTTTAGGTCGTGTAAAGGTAGCTAGATAATGAGCGCAATAGTTCTAAATGAAAAAATGGAAAAAGCTTCTGAGTTAGCTTTGCCGGAGAGTTTCTCCGGAATTAATCCTCATAACTTATACCTGTACGTAAAGTCTGCACAAGCAGCTCAAAGAGCTAACAGTGCAACAGCACTTACTCGTGCACAAGTTAGAGGCGGCGGCAAGAAGCCATGGGCTCAAAAAGGCGGCGGGCGTGCTCGTGCCGGTTCACGTCGTTCACCTATATTTGTAGGTGGTGGTAAAGCATTCGGTCCTAGTAACAACCGTAACTATGATCTTAAAGTAAATAAGAAGCAAAAAAAACTTGCTCTAAACTTTGCTTTAGCAGAACATGCACAAAACGGCAGTTTATTCATCGTGGATAGTATTGAAATCGCATCAGGTAAAACAAAAGATGCTGTGGCAATGTTTAAAGCGTTAAATCAAAGAGATACGCTTTTTGTAAAGACGATATTAGATGAAAAAACTTATTTAGCATTTGAAAATATCTCAAGTACTTATGTAATTGAAGAGAATGAATTAAATGCTTATTTAGCTGCAAATTATCGTTCACTAGTGATCGAAAAAGCGGTATGGGAAAATCTTGTAGGTGAGGCTAAATAATGGCAGATATTACAGATATTAAATCTATACTCTATACAGAGAAAACACTTGGCATGCAAGAAGATGGAATAATCGTTGTTCAAACATCTCCGCGTATGACTAAGAACGGTCTTAAAGAGGTTTTTCGTGAGTACTTTGGAATAATTCCTTCAAGAGTAAACTCATTGAATCAAAACGGAAAAACAAAAAAATTCCGTGGCATGTCAGGCAAGCAAAATGACTTTAAAAAGTTTTATGTGAAGTTACCTGAGGGTGCACAAATAGAAAGTTTGGCGGTTTAACATGGCAATTAAAACTTATAGACCGATAACTCCGTCTCGTCGTTTTTATACAAATGTTGACAGTGGCGACATAACTGCAAAAGCTAGTGTACGTTCACTGCTTGTAAAACTTCCTGCTCACGCTGGACGTAACAACAACGGGCGTATTACATCTCGTCATAGAGAAGCCGGTGCGAAAAAACTTTACCGTATTATTGATTTCAAAAGAAATAAATTCGGTATTCCCGGTGCTGTTAGTACAGTTGAGTATGATCCATACCGTAACTGCCGTATAGCACTTGTGACATACGCAGACGGTGAGAAGAGATATATTCTTTTACCAAAGAATTTAAATGTAGGCGATGCTGTAATGTCAGCAGAGTCTGGATTAGACGTAAAACCGGGTAATGCAATGAAGCTAATGAATATACCTGTCGGTACATTGGTCCACAATGTTGAGCTAAAAGTCGGCAAAGGCGGACAGATGGTTCGTTCAGCTGGAACTAGCGCTCAAATTATGGGTCGTGACGGCAAGTATGTTTCACTTCGTATGCCTTCGTCTGAGATGCGTTTAGTACTTGGTGAGTGTATGGCTACTGTGGGTGTTGTTGGAAATGAAGAGTACAACAACATTGTAATAGCAAAAGCAGGTCGTTCTCGCCATATGGGTATTCGTCCTCAAACTCGTGGTTCTGCGATGAACCCAATCGATCACCCGCACGGTGGTGGTGAAGGTAAAACGAACTCAGGTCGTCATCCAGTTACTCCATGGGGTAAACCAACGAAGGGTTCAAAAACTCGTCGTAAAAAAGCAAGTGATAAACTTATTATTACTCGCCGTAAATCTAATCCGAAGAGGTAGTAAAATGGCAAGAAGTGTAAAAAAAGGTCCATTTGTTGATGATCATTTGATGAAGAAAGTAGTTGCAGCCAAAGCTGAAGGTAATAAAAAACCTATCAAAACTTGGTCTCGTAGAAGTATGGTTCTACCTGACATGGTCGGCTTGACTTTTAACGTTCATAATGGACGTCAATTTGTACCTGTATATGTATCAGAAAACCATATTGGTTATAAATTAGGTGAATTTGCACCGACTCGTACATTTAAGGGCCATAAGGGCTCTGTACAGAAGAAAGGTTAATCATGGCTAGAGCATTATTAAAATATATCCGTGTTTCACCGATCAAATCTCGTCTTATTGCAAGAGAGATTCAAGGTATGAACGCTGAGCAAGCATTAGCAGCTTTAGAGTTTACACCAAACAAAGCAGCAAAAATTATCTATAAAGTAGTTGCCTCAGCAGTTGCAAATAGCGGTAACGAAGCTAGCGATTGTATAGTAACGTCATGTCGTATTGACAATGGTCCTGTACTTAAGAGATTTCGTCCGAGAGCTCGTGGTATGGCATCAGGCATCAGAAAGCCGACAGCGCATATATTAGTAGAAGTAGAGGGTAAATAATATGGGTCAAAAAGTTAATCCTATTGGTTTACGTCTTGGTATCAATCGCAATTGGGAGAGCCGTTGGTTCCCTAATTTTAAGACTGCAGCAGCATCTTTGGGCGAAGATTACAAGATTCGTACATATTTGAAAAAAGAGCTTTACTATGCGGGTGTTTCTAACATTATCATAGAGAGAACCGTTAAGAGACTTCGTGTTACTATCGTTGCTGCTCGTCCCGGTATTATCATTGGAAAAAAAGGCGCAGATATTGAGAAGCTTAAAGATACTCTTCAAAATCTTGTTGGTAAGCCAATTTCTGTAAACATCAAAGAGGAGAAGAAAGCTCAAATCTCTTCTCAGCTTGTTGCTGAAAATGTTGCTACTCAATTAGAGCGCCGTGTTGCATTTAGAAGAGCTATGAAAAAAGTTATGCAAAATGCACAAAGAGGCGGAGCTAAAGGTATCAAGATATCTGTAAGCGGTCGTCTTGGCGGAGCTGAAATGGCTCGTACTGAGTGGTATTTAGAGGGACGTGTTCCACTTCATACACTTCGTGCAAAAATAGATTACGGTTTTGCTGAAGCACACACTACGTACGGTTGTATCGGTGTAAAAGTTTGGATATTCAAAGGTGAGGTTCTCACAAAAGGTATCCCGGCTGAAGTAAAAGAAGAGCAGCAAAAAGAGGGCGCACGTCGTCCTAAGCGTGCTCCAAAACGCGAAAATAGCGGAAAGGCGGAATAAACATGTTGATGCCTAAGAGAACTAAATATCGTAAGGTAATGAAAGGACGTAACCGTGGTTACGCTCGTTCCGGTTATACATTAGCATTTGGGGATATCGCTTTAAAAGCGGTTGAAGCAGGTCGTATTAACTCTCGTCAGATTGAGTCTGCTCGTATTTCAGCTACTCGTCACATTAAAAGAAATGGTAAGATCTGGATTCGTGTATTCCCAGCTAAGCCACTGACTGCTAAGCCTCTTGAAACTCGTATGGGTAAAGGTAAGGGTTCAGTTGATCAATGGGTTATGAACATTAAACCAGGTCGTATAATTTTTGAAATGGCCGGTGTTCCGGAAGAGCTTGCTCGTGAAGCGCTTACTCTTGCAATGCACAAATTGCCTTTCAAAACAAAAATAATTACTGCGGAGATGAGCAATGAAATATTCTGATTTAGCAGATAAAAGCGTAGCAGAGCTTCAAGCAATGCTAAAAGAGAAAAAGACGCAACTCTTTACTCTTAAAATTAAAAAACAGATGATGCAACTTCAAAACACTAGCGAACTACGTGTCGCTAAAAAAGATGTTGCTAGAATCAACACTGCACTTAGTGCAGCGAAATAGGGGCCGGCAATGACACATAAACGTGAAATTCAAGGTAATGTAGTAAAAATTGCAGGCGAAAAAACAGCGAGTATCGTTGTTGAGCGCCGTGTAATGCACCCTCGTTACCATAAAGTTGTAAAGCGTTTCAAAAAGTACTTGGTACATGATGAGCGCAATGAGTTAAAAGTAGGCGATAAGATTATTGCAATCGAATGTCGCCCACTTTCTAAGACTAAATCTTTTAGACTTAAAACAGTAGTGTCAGGAGCAGAGTAATGATTCAAGGTTTTACTCGTCTAAATGTAGCTGATAATACAGGTGCAAAAGAGATTATGTGTATTAAGGTACTTGGCGGTTCTAAGCGTCGTTATGCAAAAGTCGGTGATGTTATCGTCGCTTCTGTAAAAAAAGCGACTCCTACTGCTAAAGTTAAAAAAGGTAAAGTTGTAAAAGCTGTTGTAGTTAGAACCGCAAAAGAGATTCACCGTGAAAACGGTTCTCTTATTCGTTTCGATGACAATGCAGCTGTTATACTTGATGACAAGAGAGAGCCAATCGGCACTCGTATTTTCGGACCGATTGCTCGTGAAGTACGCTACAGCGGTTTTATGAAAATCGTATCTCTTGCACCGGAGGTTGTTTAATGGCAAAGTTTAAATTCAAAAAAGGCGATACTGTAGAAATTATCGCCGGTGATGATCGCGGAACAAAAGCTACTGTACTTGAAGTATTACCAAAAAAAAACAAGGTAATAGTTGAGGGTTGCAAAATTGCTAAAAAAGCTATCAAACCAACAGAAGAGAACACTAAGGGCGGACATATCAATAAAGAGATGCCTATAGATGTTTCAAATGTTCGTAAAGTGGAGGCATAATCAATGGCTCGTATGAAAGAAAAATATTTAGGTTTAAAATCTGAACTTCAAGCAGACCTTGGGATAAAAAATCCAATGCAGACTCCTGCATTAGAAAAAATTATTATCTCTGTAGGTGCTGGTTTCGCAATGAAGGATAATAAGCTTATTCAAAATATTGAAGACACAATTACTACTATTGCAGGACAAAAAGCAAGTACTGTAATAGCTAAGAAATCAGTTGCTGGTTTTAAAGTACGTGAAGGAATGCCTGTGGGTGTTCGTGTAACACTTCGCGGTGAGAAGATGTTCAATTTCTTTGATCGTCTAGTTTCTATCGCTCTTCCACGTGTAAAAGACTTCCGTGGAGTTCCTAGAAATGGATTTGATGGTCGTGGAAATTACAACTTTGGACTGCAGGAGCAGTTGATTTTCCCGGAAATCAATTATGACTCTATTATGCAGATTCATGGTATGAATATCACAGTTGTTACAACTGCTGATTCTGATAAAGCAGGATTTGCTCTTTTAGAGAAAATGGGCATGCCTTTTACTAAAGGGAGTAACTAATGGCTAAAAAGTCGATGATAAACAAAGCGAACAAAACTCCAAAGTTTAAAGTTCGCGGTTATACAAGATGCCAGATTTGTGGTCGTCCACACTCTGTTATCCGTGACTTCGGTATCTGTCGTATATGTTTTAGAAAAATGGCAAATGAGGGATTAATCCCAGGCGTTAGAAAGTCAAGCTGGTAAGCCAAAAGCTTCCTCTTGAAACTTCTGATGATTAGCAAAGGAAAATAAATGATAAATGATTTAGTATCGGATGCGTTAACACGTATTCGTAATGCTGGTATGAGAAGATTAGATGTTACCAAACTTGTTCACTCTAAGAGTGTTGAAGCTATGGCAAACATTTTAGTTGAAAAAGGTTATATTGACAGCTGTAACGTTGTTGAAGACGGCGTTAAAAAAACAATCAATGTTGTATTGAAATACAATGATGAGGGTAAAACTGTTATCAATGAAATGAAAAGAGTATCTAAGCCTGGACGTCGTGTCTATAAAGGTAAAGATGAGATAAAGCGTTTCAAAAATGGTTACGGAACTATTATTGTTAGTACATCACGCGGCATTCTACCAAACGATAAAGCTTTTGAGCTTGGTATCGGTGGTGAAGTAATGTGTACGATTTGGTAGGGAGATAACATGTCAAGAATTGGTAAATTACCTGTAGAGTGTGCAACTGATGTTAAAGTAAGCACAAATGGAAATGTTATAACTTTTGCTAAAGGCAAAAATAGTGTTGAATTAGATACAAAAGGAAACGTTGCTTTCACTTTAGACGGAAATGTTTTAACTTTTGCAACTCTTTCAGATTCTCGTGTTCATAGAGCATTTTGGGGAACGTATCGTGCGTTGGCTCAAAATATTGTTACAGGTTTAACAACCGGTTACACTAAGCAACTAGAGATTAACGGTGTTGGTTATCGTGCTGCAGTAAACGGCAAAGTACTTAACTTACAACTTGGTTTTTCACATGATATTAATTATGAATTGCCTGAGAGTATTGAAGCAAGTGTTGAGAAGAACGTTATCACTTTTAAAAGTCATGACAAGCAAGCGCTTGGTCAAGTTGCCGCTGAAGTAAGAGGATTCCGTCCACCAGAGCCTTACAAAGGCAAAGGTGTTAAATACATGGAAGAACATATCGTGCGTAAAGCCGGTAAAACTTCTAAGAAATAAGGGAGGAGTATAGATGAAAGCAAAAGTACTAAAAAGCAAAATTGCTAATCGCTTAAAAAGAAAGCGTCGTATTCGTGCAAAAATATCTGGTTGTGCTTCACTTCCTCGTGTTTCTGTATTTCGTTCAAATCGTTATTTGAGTGTTCAAGCTATTAATGATGCAACTGCAACAACTTTAGCGGCGTTAAACTCAAAAGTTACAGGTCATAAAGCAAACAAAGAGGGTGCAGCTGCACTTGGTGCGGCATTTGCTGCTACACTAAAAACAGCTAATATTTCTGAGATTGTATTTGACCGTAATGGTTACCAATACCACGGTGTTATAGCTGCATTTGGTGACGCACTTCGTGCAAACGAAATTAAGTTCTAGGGGTTAAGATGGAAATCAATAGAGAAGATTTTGAAGAATCAATTGTTAACATAGGTCGTGTTACAAAAGTTGTAAAAGGTGGACGTCGTTTTCGTTTTACAGCACTTGTAGTTGTTGGTGATAAAAAAGGTACTATCGGTTTTGGTGCTGGAAAAGCGAAAGAAGTTCCAGATGCTATTAAAAAAGCGGTAGACAATGCATTTAAAAACCTAAGTAAGGTTAGTATCAAAGGTACTACGATTGCACATGATATTGAACATAAGTACAATGCAAGTCGTGTTCTTTTAAAACCAGCTTCAGAAGGTACGGGAGTAATTGCCGGTGGTGCAACTCGTCACGTTCTTGAATTAGCAGGTATTAAAGACATACTTACAAAGTCAATCGGTTCAAACAATCCAGGTACACTAGTGCGCGCTACGGTTGAAGCACTAGGTCGTTTAAAAGGATAACTGATGGGTATTGAAAATTTAACGCCGGCAGAAGGTTCTGTAAAGAATCGTAAAAGAATCGGTCGTGGACAAGCTTCTGGAACAGGTAAAACTGCAGGTCGCGGTTCTAAAGGTCAAAAGTCTCGTACAGGTTACAAGAGAAAAAGAAACTTTGAAGGTGGACAACAGCCACTTGCAAGAAGACTTCCAAAAATTGGATTTACTTCTCGTGTAATCAAGCCTTACGTAATCAACGTTGAGAAAATAATAGCAGTTGCTGAGCTTTCTGAAATTACTATGGAGAGTATCCGTGGTGTTCATAAAATAGCTGCTTGTGTTACTAAAGTTAAGTTGGTTGGTGCTACTGCAAAAAATCTAGCATCAAAAATTAAAGACGACAACGTTACTACTACAGGTAAATAGTCGTGAATAAAAATCTAGTAAATAAGATACTTATTACTATCGGGTTTTTATTTATTTATCGCCTACTGGCATACGTGCCGGTTCCAGGCGTAGACGCTTCTGTTATCGCTTCATTCTTCGACTCACATCAATCGGATGCACTAGGCTTATTCAATATGTTTAGCGGTAACGCTGTTGAGAGAATGTCAATCATAGCTCTTGGAATCATGCCATATATTACCGCTTCCATTATTATGGAACTTTTAGCGGCTACATTTGCACCTCTTGGTCAGATGAAAAAAGAGCGTGACGGAATGGTTAAGTATATGCAGATTATCCGCTATGCGACAATTGTAATTACAATCATTCAAGCAATAGGTATCAGTGTTGGACTTCAGAGTCTTACAGGGCCTAACGGTAACAGCGCAATACTAATCGATTACAACACATTTATACTTGTTTCTGCCGTTTCAATGGTGGCAGGTACGATGTTATTGATGTGGATCGGTGAGCAGATTACACAAAGCGGTATCGGTAACGGTATATCTTTGATCATTTTTGCAGGAATCGTCTCAGCAATTCCGAGCGCAATTGGTCAGACAATTACCATGGTAAATACGGGAGCTATGAGTTTTTTAACAGTAATAGCAATTCTTGCTCTTATATTGGGAACCGTAGGTGTGATTATATATGTTGAACTTGGTGAGCGCCGTGTACCGGTTACATACGCTAAAAAAGTTATGATGCAAAACCAAAATAAAAGAGTTATGAACTATATTCCTATCAAAGTGAACCTATCGGGTGTTATTCCGGTTATCTTTGCTAGTGCAATTCTAATGTTTCCTATGACTATTTTATCAAGCAGCAGTAATCCTACTGTACTTGCGGTTGCGGATTACTTAAACCCAAATAGTTATTTCTTTAACTTTTTAACATTTCTTTTTGTAGTTTTCTTTGCATTTTTCTATGCATCGATTACTTTTAACTCAAAAGATATTGCAGATAATTTGAAAAAACAGGGTGGTTTTATTCCTGGTATTCGTACCGGAAATGCAACATCAGAGTTTTTAAATACAACTGCAAGTAACCTTACATTTACAGGTGCGCTCTATTTAGGTCTGGTTGCAACTCTGCCGTTTATGATTATAAAAGGCATGGGAGTTCCATTCTTTTTTGGAGGTACGGCAGTTTTAATCGTTGTTCAGGTTGCTCTTGATACGATGAGAAAAATTGAGGCTCAGGCTTATATGAGTAAGTACCAAACATTAAGTGCGGTTGGTTTATAAATAATGGCCATTGCGCTTAGAAAACCTCTAGAGATAGAGAAACTTCGCGCCGCTAACAAGATTGTCGGCGGTGCGCTAGAACTACTTCGTCAAAACACAAAACCTGGGATCTCTTTAAAAGAGCTTGATGCTATGGCAGAGGAGTATATTCTCTCTCATGGAGCAAGACCCTCTTTTAAAGGTCTTTATGGCTTTCCAAATGCAGTCTGCACTTCCCTTAATCAAGTTATTATTCACGGTATTCCAACTGACTATAAGCTTCAAGAGGGCGATATTATCGGTTATGATATCGGGACAGAACTTGATGGCTGGTTCGGTGATGCGGCTATATCGGTTCCAGTCGGCAAGGTAAGTGCCCAAGATGAATCGCTTATTGCATGTGCAAAAGAGTCTCTTTATGAAGCAATAAAATCCATTAAGGTGGGTATGAGATTTAAAGAGCTCTCAGCAGTGCTGGAAAACTCTATTCGTTCAAGAGGTTTCGTGCCACTGCATAGTTTCTGCGGGCACGGTATCGGCAAAAAACCTCATGAAGAGCCTGAGATTCCTAACTATTTGGAAGCAAAAGATGCAAAAGGCGGTCCCAAGATTAAAAATGGGATGGTTTTTTGTCTAGAGCCTATGGTTTGTCAAAAAGAGACAAAACCGCTTATTTTAGAAAATAAGTGGGATGTTGTTAGTGCCGATGGTTTACGCGGCTCACACTATGAGCATACTGTTGCAATTGTCAATGGTAAAGCTGAAATTTTATCTCTGGCTTGAGAAAAAAAGGATTAAAATGGCTAAATCAGATGTTATCGAAGTTGATGGCAAGATTATAGAGGCTTTGCCAAATGCAACATTTCGTGTTGAGTTAGAAAACGGACATATTATTTTATGTCATATTGCAGGAAAGATGCGTATGCACTATATTAAAATATTACCGGGAGATAAAGTTAAACTTGAGTTAACACCATACTCTCTTGATAAAGGTCGTATCACATATAGATACAAATAAGAAGAGGTCTCTACCTCTTTTTTATCCCAAAGCACACTTATAATAATTAAATTAAGCTCTGCCCTGTATAATTCTTTTATATAGTTATATAAGGATTAGTAATGTTATACTCCCTCTTTTTCCGTATGCGCTTTGTTCACTACGTCGGCATCATATTGCTTATAGTCAATGGAACATTTTTTACTGACAATATTATCGGACAGCTTATCCAGTATGTAGTAGCGGCTGTTATAGTCGTTCATGACCTAGATGAGAAGTATAACGGTGTCGATATGACAAAATCTCTTATAAAGCAGCTTGAAAATCTCGAGCATGGAGAGAAGATAACTTTAAAGAACAGTTATAACTCAGAGCTAAGCAAAGCGGCTGAAAATATGAACAGGTTTCAGGAGATATTTCTACAGGCACAAGATACTAACGAAAAATCACATACCATTGAGAAGATAGTCGGCAGAATAAACAGCGATTATGAAAATACAAATATAAGTATGATTAACGAGAGAGAACTTCTTGCCAAGGTAGTATCAATCGGGGAAAAATTGAAAGTTGTACTTGGAAACGATTTAGTAGATGCTTCAAGGTCAAAAGAGAATATAACAGAAGTAAGCGAAAATTTAAACAGTATTAAAAATGAGATAACAGGCATAGTAAATCAGCTTCAAGATGCTTCAAGTACGCAAAATATTTTAGCAAATGACCTAAGTAAGGTCTCGGATGATGCAAATCAGGTAAAAGATGTTATTTTAGTAATTGCGGATATTGCAGACCAGACAAACCTGCTTGCGTTAAATGCTGCTATTGAAGCTGCACGCGCAGGCGAGCACGGAAGAGGGTTTGCGGTTGTTGCCGATGAAGTTAGAAAGCTAGCAGAGAGAACGCAGAAGTCACTTACCGAGATTAATGCAACCATTAACGTAGTAAGCCAATCTATAAATAATACTAGCGAGCAGATGAATAGAAGCTCTCAAACAATCGAGTCTTTGGCGGAGCTCTCTACGGATGCATCAAAGCGCATGGAGAGTATCTCTCAGGCAATCGGTAATGGAGTTATTTTGGCTCAGAGGACAGTTGAGAGCTATACCCAAAATGCTAAGACAACAGAAGAGATAATAGGCAATATTGCAAAGATTGATGAACTCTCAAAAAAAAGCAACGAGAGTATCAAGGTTATAAAAAATAGTGTTGAAGAGCTTAGTCGGGTTGTTTAATGCAGCGGAATTAAAAATGTAATATTTTTATATTTTTAAAACCAAATTTTTGGTAAAGAATATACCAGTTTACAGAAGCTTCAAATATAGTATCATCGTATACGACTATATCTTTATCTTTTATCAAACTCAACTTAGAGACAAACTCCCTTAACTCATCTTCATCTCTAAGGGTAAGGTCATCAAAAAAATTATCACGATAATCTCTGTCTATGGTATAAGAGATATCAGAAAACAGCTCAGGGCTTTGAAGCTTGTTGCTGCTATCTACAATGGTAATGTTTCGGCTGTTGCTTTTTATATAATCCAGCTCTACTAAAAAGTTTGGATTGTGTTTTATCTTATAGCTGCCGTCCTCTTTTGTAGAGCTTCTTTTTGAAGAGACAAGAGTGTGATATTTAAATACCCACGCTATATAGCCGCCTTCGAGTATGGAAATATTTTCAAATCCATGTTCGGCTAAAACAAATGCCAAGTAGGTTGAGTTTTGAAGATTCTCGTAACTGTTTCTTGAGTAAATAACCACATGTGAATCTGGATTTATTCCAAGATCTATAATCTCTTTTTGTACATTCTTGCTATAAGCAGAGGCAAGTCTCTCATAATCGCTCTTGGTAAATTTGGAGATATCTGCATGAAGTGCTCCTTTTATATGACTTATATTGTACATATCCAAAGGGCTTACATCTAAAAGAACTATCTTTTCGTCACTGAGCGAATCTTTTAGTTTATCTGGCGTTATAAACGCATCATAGGCATACGAGTAGAGGGTAAGAAGAAGTAGGGCAAGAAGATGTTTCATAAGATAGTTTAAAAAGTACGCGTATTTCTAAATTCTGATATCTCTGTCTCAACCATCTCGTTTATCATGATTTTAAAAAGGTCGGAAATCATATTTGGAGAGACATCTGCCTGAATTGCGGAGTGACGAACCTTTTGCAGGATATAATCTACTCTATCATCTGCCTTAACCTCTTCAATGCTGTTTTTAAACGAGGCAGCCTGACGTACAAGATGGCTTCTCTTTGAGATGAGATTTACAATCTCGTCATCTATCTTATCTATCTCTGTTCTGACCTCTTCGAGGGAGTTGCATTTTTTTATTTTTGACATGTAGATTCTCCGTTTTTAATAGGACATATTACCCAAAAAGAGATAATAATTAAGCCATATACTCTAGTTGGGTTTTATGATTTTTTTTATCTCTTTTGGCAGATGAGCAAAGGGAATATTTCTAACTCCCGCCTTTACTCCATCTTCATAAGCCATTACATCAACACTCATTTTTAGTGGAAAAAAACGCAAAACAGTGTAAGAGTTTCTCTCCTGAGAAAAAGATATATTCTCAAACTCTATGCTCTTTTTATGCTTTGCCATCTTGGCTCTTTAGGTATATTCCGGTATCTTTAACTTCTATATCTCCGCTCTCTTGAAGAGCTGTAAGTGCGCGTTTGAACTCTTTTTTGCTTAGTCCAAATACATCTTTTATAAGCTCAGCATCACTTTTATAGTTGTAAGGCATGGAGGCACCGCTTTTTTTCAGAAGAGACAAAACTTTTTCACATGAGATGTCTTTTTGTTTAGCTCCGCTTTGTCGAAGAGCCAAGTCTATGGAGCCGTCTTTTCTTACGGTTTTAACATAGGCTTTTCTTATGCTTCCAATCTCTACCGTCTCAAAAATTTCATTGTGGTAGATAAGCCCTTCGTATTTCTCCTCTACAATGCACTTAAAACCAAGCGGAGTTTTTGCTATGATGATTATATCAACCTCTTTATTTGGAGTGAGTCCTTTTGGTCTTTTATCAAAAAAGTCACCGAGCTTTTCAGTTCCTACAAGACGGTGCGTTCTTTCATCATATACAACTTTTAGAAATCTCTTATCGCCGATTTTGAACTTCTCTTTTTGAAACATATTTGGAACAAAAAGATCTTTTGCAAGTCCCCAAGCAACAAATGCCCCAAAAGGTGCCACATCAACGACCTCAAAAAGAGCATACTCATCAAGCATCGCTTTTGGTTTTAGAGTCGTTGCAATAAGCCTATCTTCGGAGTCTGTATATAAAAACACCTCCAAAAGAGTATCTTCTTGCATCGCATCAGTTACGTAAGCTTGCGGCAAGAGTACATCTTTTTCATCAAGTGATGTCAAAAATATTCCGTGAGGAGTGTGTCTGTTAACTCTAAGGCAGTTTATGCGCCCGAGTTCTAAATGTTGGTTTTCTTGCAATATATTTCCTTGTTATTGCGTATGTCTCAAGCGTCGGTTTGAGAACTTTTTTGACATTATATCTTGTTTAATATTTCAAACGCTATGGCATATAAACATTGTCATAATTATGGCAATCTTAAAAATATTCTCATCCCAAAAGTGCTAAGAATATAAACAGAGAAATTTGATATTATTTGAAAAATTTACATAAAATAAGGAAAAAATATGTTTAAGATAATTGTAGAAAAAGAGTGCAGCTGCTTTAAAAAAAGTGACTTGGTAAACGGTTTGGAGATCGCTTCAAAAGATGGCGCTCTTCTAAAATCTATCGAGATGAGAGACACTATGAACGATGAGTTCTGCGGCAAGCACAGCTTTAAAGTTCAAGAGGTAGGAGATAGTTTTGTTATCGCTATGAGCGACTCAACTAGCAACGGATGCTGCGGCGGCGGATGCGGAAGTCACTAAGACTTCCCTCCAGCGACAAAATCAGATCGTTATCTAAACCATTTAATTTCCCCCTTTTAATTTATGTATAATCTTGTTTCAAAAAAAATATAGGATTATATATTGACAACTTTCCCCCTTGAAAATGTAAAAAAATTAAGAAAAGAGCTTGCGACCCACCCTGTTTATACTGCCGTTGCAGATATGAACGACCTTACAGTTTTTATGCAACATCACATCTACTCTGTTTGGGACTTTATGTCATTGGTTAAATATCTGCAAAACAAAATTGCTCCTGCACAGATACCATGGACTCCGGTTGGAGATGCGCAAGTACAACGTTTTATTAACGATATTGTGCTTGAAGAAGAGACAGATGAAGGTATTGCGCTAAAAGATGGAACACCAACATATACAAGCCATTTTAACCTCTACTTACAAGCTATGGAAGAGGTTAAAGTTGGAAGTAGTCAGCTTGCCAGAGAGTTTGTTTCTAAAGTTGCATCCGACTCTCTGGATATTGCAAGAAAAACAACCAAAATACCTTCTGCAGCGGAAGAGTTCATGCAAACAACATTCAACTTTATCAATGGTGACAAACCTCATGTTATTGCAGCGGCATTTGCTTTAGGCAGAGAACATATCATTCCAGAAATGTTTCGTGCTCTTCTTGATAAAATGAATATCTCAAGAGAAGAGGCAGGAGTATTTCATTACTATTTAGACCGTCATATAGAGCTTGATGGAGACTTTCACGGTCCAATGTCCATGCGTATGCTTGAGCTATTGTGTGAAGATGATAAGGTTAAAATAGCAGAGGCAGAAGAAGCCGCTCTGCTTGCAATAAAAGCCCGAATTAAATTTTGGGACGGTGTATTATTGGCTATTGAAAGTAGTAAAAAAGCATAATGAAGTGCATAAAGTCTATTTTTTAATGCATGTGTGCAATGCATGATGATGTTTCATTGTGATATTTATCGCTTTCAGGCTGCAACACAAAATGTGTGATTCTCATCTTAAGTAGATTTTGACGAGCAGACTCTATTACATTTTCAATGTCACAAAGGTTTAAGTTCTCATCTAGAACAATATGTGCACTTCCGTAAATATCTTTTGAATTTGGATTGTAAATATGCAAATCATGAACAGAGTGGATTCGCTTATCTTCTAAAATAAGCTCTTTAACCCGGTTTAAATCAACACTGCTGCTATCCATCAAAACAAAAAATGATTTTTTTAAGATAGGGTAGGTCTCTTTGATGATATAGATACTAAAGAGCGTTGAGAGCAGGGCGTCAATCATAACAATACCAAAAAAGTAAATAAGTATCCCGCCGACGGCAACACTAAGTGAAATTACAGCGTCTCCAAGCATATGCAGATAAGCCGAAGTGATATTGAGATCTTTGCCCTCATGTTTATGATCCGGGTCTTCATCGCCGTGATGATGTTCTATATTTGCTCGGCTTAGCAGATAGGTGCTGTAACCGTTAATTAGCAAAGCGATAAGAGAAGCCAAAATAACTATAGGTGCATCTATAGGATGTGGTTCAAAAAATCTCTTGATTGATTCAAAAAGGATAAAAATCATCGTTACAAACAAAAACAGAGAGTTGATAAATGCCGCCATCATCTCAGCTTTTATATACCCAAAAGTCATTGTTTTTGTTGCCTCTTTTGCTCCGTAAATAATGGCAATAAGAGAGATAAAGAGTGCCAACACATCTCCAAGATTGTGAAAAGCATCGGCAATAAGCGCCATCGAACCACTAAATATTCCAGCACCGATTTCAGCTACAACCAAAATGATATTTAAAAATATTACTCTTTGGAGTGTCTGTTTTTTCTTTATCTCTTGCAATTTTATCTCCTGCTATTTTCTCCGTTTATTAGCGAGAGTACTTCCTCTACGCTTAGAACTCTTCCTGTACTTACAACTTTGTTATCTATCACAAGCCCCGGAGTGCTCACAACCTGATACTCCATTATTTTCATAATATCATCGACCTTTTCTATCTGAACGAACTTTCCGCTCTTTGCAACAGCCTCTTTTACAACCGCTTCAAGTGTCTTGCACTTCGCACAGCCTGTTCCTAAAATCTCAATTTTCATGTACTATCCTTTTATAAAATTATGTTAAATAGATATCCGACCAGGAGTATTCCAAAACCGACCACGCCAAAAAATATCGCAATGAGTTTGAGCGAGAGAACCCTTTTTAAAATCATCGCTTCGGGCAGACTAAGTGCAACCACCGCCATCATAAAGCTAAGAGCCGTTCCAAGAAGCATTCCTTTTTGCGTCAGCACTTCAACAAGCGGCAAAATCCCCGCAGCGCTACTATACATCGGAATCCCCATAACAACTGCGATTATGGGTGCGTACCAAGCATCGCCGCCAGCATACTTACTTATAAAGTCAGCGGGAACGTAGCCATGTATAAATGCGCCAATTCCTACGCCTATGATAACATAGATATATATCTTTAAAAAAATATCCGCAGTGTACTCCCACGCCTCTTTTACTCTGTTTGAAAAAGTTATCTTCTCTTCGTTGAAAGAGATTGTCTCTACAGGTTTTACCTCTATAAGCACCTCTTTTTCCAAGTTCATAGAGCCGATGATAAGTCCCGCAACAATCGCTATCAAAAGACCCACACCAACATAAAGAAGTGCAATTTTGAAACCAAAAAGCGAAAGAAGCAGCGCTATAACTACTGCATCGCTTAAGGGTGCCGAGATAAGGTAGCTAAATGTAACGCCAAGAGGGATTCTTGCCTGCAAAAAACCCAAAAACAGAGGGATGGCACTGCATGAACAAAAGGGAGTGATGACACCGAAAAGGGCTGCCAGAACATGCCCGGTTATCTTATGCTTGCCGCTTATGTACGCTCTTGCTTTCTCTACGGGAAAGTAGCTTCTCAAAATTGTCACAAGGTAGATAATGAGTATGAGAAGTATAAATATCTTTATGGTATCGTAGATGAAAAAGTGAACCGCCTCGCCCAGATGACTCTGCGCAACTAAACCAAAAATATCAAAAACTGCCCATCCGCTTAGATTGTGCAACCACTCAAACATAGTTAGTTACACAGCTCTTTTTTTACAACGCTAAGAAGCTCTTTTTCTATAAGAAGAAGTGTTTTTTCATACTCCTCCTCCGCTTTTCCGCTTGGATCGTCAAACCCTACATGGATGGTTTTAACCGCTTTTGGAAACATAGGACAGCTCTCTTTTGCGTGATCGCAGACTGTAACTATCAAATCAAACGCAGTATCAAGAACAGTCTCGATGACTTTTGAGTGATACTCATCCCTCCAGTAACCCAAAGAATCCAAAAGCGCTTTTGCATGTGGATTTACCGCGCCGCTTGCTTTGACGCCTGAGCTTTGTGCTACTAGACAATCGCCTAGCTTTGCGTTTAAAAGCGCCTCTGCCATAATAGAGCGGCAGCTGTTTCCCGTACATAGAATCAATACGTTTTTTTTACTCATAGTTTACACTCTCCGGTTTGTGATGATTTTTTCAATTTTGGAACTTCAATATCGAGATGTCTTATCTCTTGCAGCGCTTCAGTTCTAAAACGATCAAGCGGACAACGCACAGAGTAGTATGCCCAAGTGCCCCGCCTCTCGACTCGCAGAAATCCCGCCTCTTTTAAGATTTTAAGATGGCGTGAGAGACGTGACTGAATCATCTCTAAAGAGTTTTGCAGATCGCAAACACAAGTACGGCCATGTTCGTCAAGGAAGCGCAGTATTAGAACTCTTGTTTCGTCGTTTAGTGCAGCTACACTTTTTAAAAAGATATCCACAATGAGCTCCTCTGTTTAAATTGTAAAATTGTAGCGAAAAAATATTGTTAAATCAATATATGTTGATATTTAGATTTAATTCTGCTATAGTTTTGGTTTTTAAATAATAGGAGTCATATATGGTACTGGCGATGTTTGTCTTTTTGGTTACCCTTCTTTTTATCATCTGGCAGCCGCGCGGTTTGCAAATAGGCACGACTGCCGTTGCTGGAGCGGTTGTAGCTCTTGTAGTCGGAGTTGTAAACTTTGGAGATGTTATAAGTGTAATAGACATTGTCTGGGATGCGACTTTGGCTTTTATCGGGATAATCCTCCTCTCCATGATTTTGGATGAGATAGGTTTTTTCGAGTGGGCAGCCATTAAAATGGCAAAACTTAGCGGCGGAAACGGACACAAAATGTTTGTTTATATACTGCTTTTGGGTGCCCTAGTTGCCGCATTTTTTGCAAATGACGGTGCAGCGCTAATCCTAACGCCGATACTTCTTGCAAAGATGAAGTACCTAAAGATGAAACCGCTGGCGATATTTGCTTTTTTGATGGCGGGCGGTTTCATAGGAGACAGCGCATCCAACCCTCTTGTTATCTCAAACCTTACCAACATTGTAACGGTTGGCTATTTTAATATCGGCTTTGTCGAGTATGCTAAAAATATGTTTTTGCCCAATCTCTTGAGCATAATTGCTTCCATCGCGGTCTTGTGGATTTACTTTCGTAAAGATATCCCTTTCATAATCGACGTCTCAAAACTTCCCGAAGCCTCCTCGGTTATAAAAAACCAGACCATGTTTAAGTTCAGCTGGTTTTTTCTTGCATTTTTGATGGTGGGTTATTTTATAGGCGATTACTACCATCTGCCAGTCTCTCTTTTTGCACTCGGCGGCGCTCTGACTCTTTTGGTAATCGCAAACCATTACAAGGCGGTAAAACCCATTATGACCATAAAAGCCGCACCTTGGCAGGTCGTATGGTTTAGTATCGGTCTATATGTCGTCGTTTACGGTCTAAAAAATGAAGGTTTGACGGATATTATCGCCTCTTGGATTAGGGAGCTAAATACGCACGGAGACTTTATTGCCATTATCGGAACAGGATTTCTCTCGGCAGTTGTAAGCTCGGTTATGAACAACATGCCGACAATCATGATTATGGATATCGCGATAGATCAGGTCGGTTACATCGGAAATGAAGCGCTTGTTTATGCAAATATTTTAGGCTCAAATCTTGGTCCGAAAATGACGCCGATAGGCTCACTCGCAACCCTTTTATGGCTACATGTGCTTGCTAAAAAGGGAGTAAAAATTGGGTGGGGCGAATATATGAAAGTAGGGCTTGTCATAACCCCACCGGTTCTTTTCGTCGCACTTCTCGGTCTTGTGTAAAAAACCAATTAGTCGTAAAGATATAGCTTGTTATACCTTATGATTTTAGTCAAGTCATCGCCGTACTGTTCGCCGATTTCAGAGTAGTTCTCTAGCTTTTCTACCAGCAGGTAGGGGTCGTCCGTCTGCATCTTAAGCTCTCTAAAGTCTTTGTAGGCTTTGGAGCGGGCAAGTGTTTTGTAGTAATCTCTGATGGAGTCCTCTATGCTTGAATACTTTTTCAGCCAGATGACTCTCTCGCCTCTCTGCTCCGAAGCCGCAATTCTCGGACCTTTTTTGCTTACCGACCACATGCCGTATAAGTTGTTCGCCTCTTTGAGAAATCTTGACTCCGCCCATGCGCTCTCCATCGCCGCCTGAGCTATTGCAATGCTTTTTGGATGAGGTTTTAGAGCCATCAAGAGCTCTTCGTCACTCTCTACTTTATAGATCTTTTTTAACTCTAATATTTTCTCTTTATACGCTGTATTTGTTAGATTTTTTGAAATTTCATTGTACTGCTCTTCCAACTCGGCGTAAACTTTGTCTATGGCTGGAATTACAAGATTGCTAAACTCTCTCTTTTTTTCACTGACTGAGAGCATGCTGTTTTGTGGAGTCTCTTCAACTTTATGGGATTTTAGTGTATTTGGTACCGACTCTTTTTTTATAAATACTGTGTCATACAGAGCGAACAATATAAGAGATACCATATAGATATAGAGCAGGTTGTCGGATAAAAACTTCATATTAAAAACTCCATCTCTAGTTTTTTTGTATAGGCTCCAAGCATCGCTCTTTCAAAATCGTTGTTTGTCGAGTATTGGTAACCAAACGCCTCGCTCCACATCTCATGACTTTCCATGCAGAGATAAAAAAAGACCTCTTTGTGCCATGGAGCAAAACTCTCATAAGCATGTCTGAACATCTCGACTTTTATGTCATGCGGATAGGAGCTTTTGCCGTTTGCATCAACAAGCGGCATCTGGGTAATTTTGCTTCTAAAATCCCGCTCACGAAGCTGTTTGATAACGGGTTTTATAAAGGTAAGTGTACCAAAACTAACAAGTGCCACTTCATCAGGCTGGAACTCTTTGAGTAGTCTTGTGTAAACCCCTTTGTACTCTTTTAAGTAATTTTCATATTCCACTATAGGATGAAAATGAAAGCCGATTTTTACCCCTTTGTCTGCCACTATTCTTGCGGCTCTGATCCTTTTCTCCAAAGAAGCGCTAAGATGCTCCTCGTTCAGGATAATGGTAGGCGTGTTAAGCGACCAAGTGCAGAGTATATTTTTAGGTACGCTGTTTTCTAAAAAGTATTTTACATTATCGGATTTTGTTTTAAATTCTAAAATAACATTTGGATTTTGCCTTGCAAAGTCAAAGAGCGCATCCAAAATGCCTTCTCTATTGCCCCACAAAAGCGAGTCAGAAGATTGACCCGTACCTATATGGTAGGTTCTGTTTTTGTCAAGTTTGAGATTTTGGAGTTTTTGGGCAAAAGAGCTGTCAAAGGTTATGGTGTCTTGGTTGTAAAAAGATTGTATGGAGCAGTAAGAGCAGTCAAATCCGCAGCTCTCGACCGCATCAAGTGTTAGAAGATTGCAGCATCTCGTCTTTTCGCTAGCAACAGGGCAGAGCCCAAGCCCAAATCCCTCTTTTGCCTCTGTTTTGAATGTGAACTTCTGCTCATCTCTCTGGTTTTTAAGCTCAAAATCTTTGTAGGAGTTAGGTTTATTGCGCAGCTCTTCGTACGCTTTTTTAAGCCTTGAGAAAACAACTTTTTTTTGCGAATGCTCCGGAAATATCTCTATGATGTTCTTTTCATTCCACATCTCAAGGTCTCTTGCGATGTCGATTATCTGCCTGATCTCCTGATGAGAAAACCTATACATGTAAGCCCTGGAGCGTATAAACTCCTGTTCACTTTGCGAGAGTTTATGGAAAAAACTGTTCTGTATACTCGCGTGAAATTTATCTTCGTATATATTCATGGGCGGAATTTTAGCAGAATTGATATTTTTTTGAAATAATGTTTTAAAAATATGTCATTTTGCAATAATTTTCAGATAAATAGATTAAAAATAGTAATATTCATAAAATTACGATGTTTATTCAATCTGAGGAGATTGTTATGATTTTAGGAAAATGTCCTTATTGTGATGATGGTTTTATTGAGGTGCGTGACAAAGAGGTGAGCGGCAAAAAGGTTAAGCTCTATGCCTGCAGCAACGCTCACTGGAAAACGGAGGACGGGGAGATGTTCGAGCTGAGAGATGATGCTTCGTGCGAGTTTAGAATCTGGCAGAATAGCCTTGCCAAATATGGAAAGTGGCTTACATATAAAGAGGTGCGCTCTCTTTTGGAAAATGAGACTCTTGAAGTGGAGCTTTTGAGCAAAAAATATGGCAAAAAAGTCTACTACAATAAGCAGATAGTTCTAAATCCTGAGTATGGAGTGAGTGTTTTATGGGACTAACTTGTAGTAAAAAAGAGTAAAAGTCGTTAATCTTATAGGTAAATCCGACGAAACCATTTAACAACCATAGCAAACAGACTTTTCTA
>NZ_JACUTS010000079.1 GCF_014859695.1 Sulfurimonas sp.
GCTGTCAAGCGTTTTAAAGTTAAGAAAAACGGCACTGTTAAGCGCGGTACAGCGTTTAGAAGCCATATCTTGACAAAGCAAGATTCAGATACTCGTTCTAAGCAGCACAAATCAAAAGTTGTTGCAAAAGTTGATGAAAAAAATATTAAGGCTATGATTAACTAATAATTAGTTGATTGTTACATCTCCAGCAAAATAGCAATAGAGTAGCTGGGCAAGACCACCTAAGATGTGGCACCTTGAACACGCAAAAGTGTCTGGGTAAAGAGAAAAGGAAATAATATGCCAAGAGTAAAAACAGGTGTTGTTCGTAGAAGAAGACACAAAAAAATATTAAAACTTGCAAAAGGTTTTTATAGCGGACGTCGTAAACACTTCCGTAAAGCAAAAGAGCAGTTAGAGCGCTCAATGTACTACTCATTTCGTGACCGCAAGCAAAAGAAGCGTGATTTCCGTAAACTATGGATTATCCGTATCAATGCTGCATGTCGTCTTAACGGTATGAACTACTCAACATTTATAAACGGTATGAAAAAAGCAGGCATCGAGCTTGACCGTAAAGTTCTTGCTGACATGGCGATGAATGACGCAGCAGGATTTAGTGCAGTTGCAGAAGCTTCAAAAACAGCGTTAGTAAAATAAGTAAAATTTTGAAACGTAGCTTTTGCTACGCTTCACTCTCTATTTTGTGCAGATAAAGCACACTGTTTCCCTTCGAGTTATAATAGAGTCCCAGTGATGATTGTCTCGAGAGATATATACCGCGTCCGTTAAAATTATTGCTGTCTCTAAAAATTTCATGTAAAATATCAGTATTAAAACCTTCGCCCTCATCTTTTATAAGTGTAGCTATATATCTATTTGAGTTGGACTCTATGGTGTCGATAGTCACCGTTATTTTCTTCTTGCAATTTTTTTGAAGCTCTTGCAGTGTTGTAAAGTATACATCTTCGCTGAGTAGCCTATGTTTTGTTTTTGTATCAAGACCGAGATTTCCATGTTCGTAGGCATTCATAAAGAGTTCTGAGAAAACAACACATGCTTTATATGCGAGTTTGTAGTTAGTGGTAAAATCGTTCCATATGTCCGTATACCAGTCGTTTGCATCTTCAACTGCATTAAGGGTGCTCTCAAAGCTTCTTGTTATACGTTTCTCTTGTTGCGCCAAAGGAAGTTGGTTTATGAAGATAAATGTCATATCGTCTTCTTGAGTATCAATTTTACTCAAAAGATTCTCTCTTAGTTCATCTTTTATAAAAGAGTTCAAAAAATCGTTTTCGATAAAGTTTGCATATAGTTTCTGCTCTCCTTTAACGCTGTTTTCTACTAGCCCATCACTGTAAAATAGAAATTTTGTAATTTTTGAAATATCCATTTTTGAGACTGTAAAATTATCGGTATATTTGCTCATGGGCGGATTATTTGATTTGATTTTTATTATTTGATTTTCCTCAGACTGGGCAAGCGATGGAGGCATCGCAAATTTTGAGTATAGCATGGTTGAACTCTTATAGTCCATCACTATAAATTCTGTTGAAAGAGCTTCTTCATCAAGAATAATCGGTTTTATGTACTCCAAAGCTGACTCTATCAATTTTTTCAGAGAAAAATTGTTCCCCATTTTGTCTATGGTATGATTGACATAAGCAGTCAGAAGCATTGAGCTAAGCGATGCGGAGAGCCCCTTTCCCATTCCATCAACAATAAAGTAAAAAACTCTTTTATCGTCTATTTTTCTAGCACTGTACGCATCGCCGCTTAAAATATCCAGCGGCTTATACAAAAAGTCTACTAGAATCGCTTGATGTGTGTCTATCATATGATAATAAAAATCGTTTCTAATGATATTGAGCTCTTTTGAGAAGGCTAAATCTTCCTGATAAGAGTTATACTTCTCTTTTTTCTCAAGCTCTCCTATCTTCTTCTCTCTTTGTTCTTTGAGATAGTTCTCCGCAAAGAGAAGCTTGGAAACATTGCCTATAGCTTGCATAACATCAGTTGCGATTATTGGTTTTTTTAAAAAGTTGTTAACATTTAACTGCAGCGCTTGAACGATAACGTCAACATCTTGTATGGCAGAGACAAGTATGATGGGAATCTCTTTGTTAATATCTCTTGTTTTTCTAATCATATCTATACCGTTTAGCACAGGCATGGCATAATCGACAATAATGAGATCAACTTTTTGATTTTTAAATTTTTCATACCCATCTTCGCCGTTATCCGCAAAGATGATATCTTTAACAAGCTCTTCAAAGAGCGATTTATAAAGAAGCTGCGTCGTTTTGTTATCTTCAACACATAGGAGTGTTAAAGATTTTAGATAGGTTAATATTGAGATATCGATGGTGTTGTTCATTAAATTCTAAATTTACTCAGCTCATCTTGTAGTCTCTGTGCATCGCTTGAGAGCTTTGTAGCGGCGTTGTCAACAAGGTTTCTATGTTGTGTATTTTTTTGTGAAATCTCTATTACTTCATCCATATCACGAATGAGCTCTTTAGTTTTTGTTGCAATATATGTACTCTGGTACATTACGTTGCTTGATTTATCTGTTGTAACCGAGAGGTTCTCTTTTGTCTCTTGCGCTGAAGCGATTAGGTCCTGTGCCGAGTTGGCGATATTGTCCATACTCTGGGATGTCTTATTTGTCTCTTCGGAAATTTCAACAACATTTTGTGTGATTAGATTAACGTTTGCACTGATTTCGCTAAGGCTTTTTTGTGTTCTCTCTGCAAGCTTTCGCACCTCGTCTGCAACAACGGCAAATCCTCTTCCATGTTCACCGGCACGTGCGGCTTCAATGGCTGCGTTGAGAGCAAGAAGGTTCGTCTGGTCTGCAATGTCGGAGATAATCGCTAAGACATCTTTGATGTTTTTTGCCTGTTCTGTAAGTGAGTAGACTTTTTGAACTAAATCCTGCTGATTTTCATTGCCCTCTTCAATCGCTACAACGACAGAATCAAGTTTCTCTATAAAGCCGTCTAGCACACTGAAGGTCTTTTCCAAATCTTCAGTAACGGTTATGGAGGCCTCTTCAATGGCATCAAGACGCTCCCCCACTTCACTTACTAAAACATTAATACCCGATATTTTTTTATCTGCAAATTCACCGTTTTTTGTAAGCTCATCGACTATGTCGTTTAGATTTTTACTCTCTTTTGATGTTGTAGCGGAGACATCTTTTGCCTGATAAACACTCTCTCTAAAGGCGACGATCATTACATGCAACGCTCTTGAGATTTGAGAAATCTCATCTTTTCCTTCAACAATAACGTCACATGTTAGATCTAGATTGCTAGAAACACACTCTATTTTTTCCAAAGAACTTCTAACGCTTCTATTTACCCCTCGGCTGACAATAAAAATTATTGCAAAGATAACAACGGCAAATATTGAGTAGCCTGCAAGCGTTATGAGTGCCAGCATATTTTGCTCAGATTTTACCTCTTTTAAAAGGAGACTGTTTTGCTCAGCCAGCTCATCATCTACCTCTTTTAGAAGGTTGATTTTTTTTGTAATAGTTTGGAACCACTCTACGCTGTCAATTCCAAAGTTTCCTTCATTTGCTTTTGCTCTGGCAACTTCTCTCATTTTATTGACCTGCTCTACAACAGGAGAGCTCATTTTTTGCGCGTAAAGAGCTTTTGAGCTCTCGGTTGCCAGAGATAAATAGGCATCAATAAACGCGTCTTGCTCCGCAACAAGAGTAATCCATTTGGCAAATATGCCCTCTGCAAATTTATCAGCCGCAAAAGTACCGCTTAAAACTGCCCTTTCAATCCCTGCACGCTCTTTAGACTTTAAGAAGTTGGCGTAAGAGCTAAGCGCTTTGACTAGTTCTTGTGTGTCTGCCAATTTTGCGGTCAGTGAAACAATATTTAAAATCTTTTTATTCATGTTTGTATAGTATGCCACAACGTTACCTAGCCCGATTGAGAGCGAATCAACTTCGGAACGTATTTGTGAAATTCTGCCCATCTCTGAAGCCAATGCCGTTATTTCACTCTTAAGCTCCTGTGGAAAAGAGTCAAGTTTAAGACTATTTATATATGCCGTTAACTCACTATACTCTCTGGTAGTATCGGTTCTCTGTTTTGGCAGCATATCGCCGAATTGCCTCCCTTTTGAACCAATAAAGCCGGCACTTGCCCCTCTCTCTTTTTGGGTTTCATGAATTACCAGACTCAACTTTTGAGAGAGAGTGTTTAGCTCTTGGGCTTTAGTTATGATTGCATTGTTTGTGAGTGTATTTTTAAGCGTTATCGCAATAATAATAAGCGCAAATGAGACAACTATGGCCGTTATAAGATTTAGTTTATATTTAATTGTCATACTTGTTCCTTTTTGCCTTAAACGTCGAGACCAGATTTAAGTCATCTAACAGATTATAGAGTTGTTCGTTTCCAACGATAACGCTAAGGTCTATGTCGTCCTTTAGCACAAGCTTATTTAGGTAGCCTATTACCGAAGATGTAATGGAGAGCGAATCGACAATGTTTATGTTGATATGCTTATAGTTTGTGATCATATCATCTATAGTACGCTTAATCTCTTGGAAGTTATAAATACTTTTTATATTACCGGTTATGACGAGGGTGCTTGAGGATACTTCTAGTTCCATTTTAATGCCTTGTTTTCGCTTTTACAGCAGTTTATTATTAATACAATTAAAATTAACTAAAATCAGAGAGATTTCTTAACCACTCCTTAATTTTTTTCTCATAGCCAATATCTTTTAGTTTAACAAAGTTAAGCGGTTGGGAGAGATAGGTCTGTTTTACGTATCCTCCAAAATCATGTGGATATAAGTAGCCGCTGTTGTTTTGTGTAATGTTTTTTGGAATATCCAGCATGACACCCTCTCTAACTGCTTTTTGAGCTTCGTTTATTGCCATGTAAGCGGTGTTTGATTTTGGAGAGGAAGCCAGATAGATAACCGTCTGCGCCAAAATAATCCTAGCTTCAGGATAGCCGATTTTTGAGACGCTCGTTAATGCTGAAGTAGCAAGAGTCAACGCTTGGGGATTTGCATTTCCTACGTCTTCGCTAGCCAATATGACAAGTCTTCTAGCAATAAAATCAGCGCTCTCGCCGCCCTCAATCAAGCGTGCCAAATAGTAGATAGCGGCATCCATGTCTGAACCTCTGATGGATTTAATCATGGCGCTTGTTAGGTCGTAATGTACACCTGCTTCGCTGCTTCCGGCACTTAGAGCATTGGGTCTGAGTGATTTTAAGATAGCCAGTGTTACATGAGAGTCTATAGTTGAGGCAAACTCCAGTAGTTTAAGCATCGCTCTTGCGTCACCGCCACTACTGCGTACGAGATACTCTGCTGCATCTTCATCGCATGTCAACGAGCCGCTTGAGAGTGCTTTTTGCAACAGCTCTTCAAGTGCTTCGTTTGTTATATGGTAGAGTTCAAAGAGCATGGAGCGGGAGCGGATGGCAGATGTTAGCGAGAAAAACGGGTTCTCTGTAGAAGCACCGATAATCATAACAGAGTTGTTTTCCATTACGGGAAGCAGAACCTCCTGCTGGTTTTTTGCCAAACGGTGCACTTCGTCTATAAAAATCAGAGGTCTTTGCAGCGTGTTTTTGTACTGCTCAAAAATCTTTCTTAACTGCTCAATTTTGATGCTTGTGGCATTAAACTCATAAAAAGGAAGTTGCATTTTTTTGGCGATTATTCTTGCGATGGAGGTTTTTCCGCAGCCAGAGGGTCCAAAAAAGAAGCTGTGTCCCAAAGCATTCTTTTCACACAAGAGTCTTAGCGGTGCATCTTTAGCGCTTAAATGTTTCTGCCCGATAAGCTCGTCAAAAGATTGGGGACGTAAAAGATGCGTAAAATCAGCCAACTTTAACGCTTCTTGTTAATCGGCTTTTTGCTTTTAAAATCTGGTTTTTTCTCATCTTTTTTAAAACTTTTACTCTCTTCTTTTTTGAAACCTTTGCCTTCGCTCTTCTTAAAGCCCTTGCCCTCATCCTTCTTAAAACTTCTTTTTTCATCACTCTTGCCTAGTTCTCTAAGCTCTTTGAGTTCTGATTTTTTCTCATCTTTTAAAAATTTTGAGAGAGCGGAGTATTCGCTGCGACTTAAAAATCTAACCTTTCCCTCAGGAAGATTGTTGAGCTCAACCTCTGCAAAACTGATTCTCTTAAGGTCTACTATCTCTGCTCCAAAGTGGGCAAAAAATCTTCTTAGTTCGCGGTTTTTCCCCTCGCTAAGAGCCACTTTAAGGATTGAATAGTTCGGCTGATTTTTCTGGACTTTATACCCTATAAAAGGTTTAAACTCCATAGCCATGACTTTAGAGTGGGAGTGCCCGCCCGCAGATGCATCATCGAGCCTCATTCCCTTAAGCATCGCATCCTCCATGTCCGGAGTAACCTCTCCTTTTATCTTAATCTTGTAGATTCTCTCTAAATCCGATTCCATAAGAGCCGATGCAACCCTTGAAGCATCGGTTAGAAGCAGAACTCCCTCCGACGCATAGTCAAGCCTTCCTACCGGGATGTAATGTTTATACTCTTTGCTTAAGCTGTCATATATAGTTCGTCTGCCCTTTGGGTCGCTTTTTGTTACAAGTTCACCTCTTGGTTTGTTATAAACAATCACCGTATATTTATCTCTCGGGCTAACCTGTTTACCGCTTACATAGACAATGTTTTCGCCCTCTGTAACATCGGTTGCGGGGTTTGTTTGAATCTCACCGTCGACTCTGACATAACCGTCTTGAATCGCTTTGTCGGCTTCTCTTCTTGAGTAGCTTGAGTGGTGAGCAATGTATTTATTTAATCTCACGATATACCTTTTTCTATCAAAGTATGGATATGAAGCACTCCGATTACTTTTTTCTCTTTGTCCGTCACAACCAAAAGTTGTATCTTCATCTCTTCTATAATTACAAGTGCTTCACTTGCAAGCATATTTTCATCATCTATTGTTTTTGGGTTGAGTGTTGCATACTTTAAGACGCTCTCTTGAAGCGAAAAATCTTCACTCATGAGCGCTCTGCGAATATCGCCGTCACTTACAAGTGCTTGAAGTCTGCCCATCTCATCGGTAATTAAAACCGTTCCAATCCTGCCTTCGCTAATCTTTACAATGGCATCTTTGAGTTTTGTGTCTGCCGTTATGATTGGCAAATCTTTTGTTCTCATCAAATCTTTAACTTTTACAAATAGCTGTTTTCCCAAAGCTCCGCCGGGATGAAATGATGCAAAATCGCTTTTTTTAAAGTTTTTTGCCTTCATGAGACATACCGCAAGCGCATCGCCGAGTGCGAGTGTAAGCGTGGTTGAACTTGTCGGCGCAATGTTTAAGGGGCATGCCTCTTTTTCAACCACAATATCAATAACCAAATCGCTGTATCTTCCAAGCGTGGAGCTTTTCGCTCTCGTCATGCCGATAAGCGGAATGTCAAATCTTTTAATGTGTGGAAGAATGGAGCTTAACTCTTCACTCTCGCCGCTGTAGCTAATGGCTAGAACAACATCCTCTTTGCCAATCATTCCCAAATCGCCGTGAAGAGCTTCTGTGGGGTGCAGGAAAAAGCTGGGTGTTCCGGTGGAAGCGAATGTTGCCGCCATTTTTGCACCGATGAGTCCTGATTTGCCAACACCGGTGACAATAAGTTTGCCTCTGCATGCAAGGATGATTTCCACTGCTCTATCAAAGACATCGCCAATATTTCGAGCGCTGTTTAGGAGCGTTTGGGCTTCTATATTTAAAGTTTCTTGTGCTATTTTTCTGTAATTCATAACGCAATTATACCCTTTTTGGGTATAAATTGCATTGCAGGTT
>NZ_JACUTS010000080.1 GCF_014859695.1 Sulfurimonas sp.
CTAACTTTTTGATGACTTTTTGCCTATCTTAGGTTGTTTAAAGTTTTAAAAAAGTATAATTCTGCCTCTTAAAAGATGTCAGGGTAGCTCAGCTGGTTAGAGCACTGGTCTCATAAGCCGGGGGTCGGGGGTTCAAGTCCCCCCTCTGACACCACTTTTTTAAGAATTTTTCAAATATTCCGGATTAGCTCAGCGGTAGAGTAGGTGACTGTTAATCACTTGGCCACTGGTTCGAATCCAGTATCCGGAGCCACCTCTTTTTAAACCCATAAAATATGAACTTTCAGAACTTAACAAACTTCAAATTTAAATATATTAATTGATTATTTTTAGATGTTTTACAAGGGCATCTACCATAATCTCATACCCTTTTTCATTTGGATGAATATAGTCAAGTTTAAACTCTCTCTTAGATAGTACTTCAGATAGAACATTATCTTCAAAAAATACCTCTGTCTGCTCAGCGACTTCAACGTAGATGGAGCGTGTATTAAATCCTAGCAGACCGAAGTTTGGAACTCCTACAAGCAGAACCTTTGCTCCGCTTGCTTTTATGGTCTCTATCATCTGGGTAAGGTTGGCTTTTAACTTCTCTTCTGGTTGTTTTTGGATAATGTCGTTGCCGCCGTGGCAGAGTATAACCAAGTCTGGTTTTTTCTCTAAAAGCTTAGGAAGCCTCTTTAGTCCCTCGGATGACTCTTCTCCGGAAATGCCTCCGTTTATAACACGAACGCCTGTTCTTTTTTGAAGCTGTGCGGGGTAACTGGCTTTCTCTGCAACACCGAAGCCGTAGGTAATGCTGTCGCCAAAGGCAAGTATAGTTGAGTGGCTGTTTAGTTCGATGCGCGACGAGTTGCCCTCTCTCTCTTTTGTAATAGTCATAAATAGTATAATAGCGATAAGAGCAACAGTTATAAGTTTTATTTTATTCATTTAACTGTCTATAAAATAGTTACGCGCTAAACATCATTTTTGCCAAAACTACTATACATAATCCTAAGACCAAAACTACTTTATGAAAATGCTCCTGCATGAACTGAGGTTTTTTGCGACCAGTAAATTTAATAAAAAGATTAAACAGCACACCCGCAGCGATGATCAATGCCAAAACTATTTTAATGACTAGAAGTTTTTGCATATCTGTCTCAAAAAAACCTGCATTTGAGTTGATATACTTTGACATCATCATGCCGCCTGTTAAAACTATAATAAGCAACGAAATAGGGAAAATTTTGAAGCTTTTAGAGCCTAACGTCTGGTTGATCTTCTGATCTGTCTCTTTGCCAAACTTGTTTTTAAGTGCTGAAATCATAAATACGTCGGTAAAAACATAGCCCAAAAATATGATTGCCAAAACTAGATGAATTATGTGTGCGTATGGATAGACTGCTTCCATGGTTGCTCCTGTGTAAAATTAGTGCAATTATATCAAAGATGCCAGTTGAAAAACTTGCATATTGAGTTAAAACTCTCATCTAAAGGTGCTTTAATAATGAGCGTCTCGCCAGTGCATGGATGTTTAATCTGAAGCTCACTTGCATGTAGAAGCATTCTGTAGCAGTTAAACGCTTCTCGTATTAGCTTGTTATGTTCGCCTCTTCCGTACTTTGTATCGCCCAAGATATGGTGTGAAATGTGTTTCATATGGCGGCGGAGCTGGTGTTTTCTTCCGGTTTGCGGCTCTAGGCTTACAAGAGAGTATCTGGTTTTATCATACTTTCCTACCGCGTAGGGAATCTCAACCGTTGCAACTCTTGTGTAGTGGGTTGTTGCATCTTGAGCCTCTTTGTCATCAAAACTGTCTTTGTCTGCAATTTTATCAAGTTTCACGCTTAGGGCATGCTCGATTACTCCGCTCTCTTCTATATAACCGCGGACAACTGCCAGATAACTTTTTTTGGTCTCTCTTGCGCGAAACTGCTCACCCATAAGCTTTGCACTCTCTTTATCAAGTGCGAAAAGAAGAACTCCAGATGTCGGCTTGTCTAAACGATGAACAGGGTAGACAAACTCTCCAATCTGATCTCGAAGAATCTGCACCGCAAACTCTGTCTCATGTCTGTCAATGGGGGAGCGATGAACCAAAAGACCGGGTGGCTTATTTATCGCCACTAGATACTCATCTCTGTACAAAATTTCTAACAACAGTGATTAACCGCGCTTTGTTGTTTTTCTTTTTTTTGTAGTTACCGGCTTTTTATATGTTTCGCCTTTTTCACTCTTTTGGGCTTTTTGAGGTTTTTTGTAAGGTTTTTTAGCTCTTTTTATCTCTACTTTTTTATGTTCGCTCTTGAGTTTTATCTCATCTTCATCTTTTCTACGAATAGTCGGGTCGGGTTCAAAACCCTCAACCGTCTCTTGTGGTATTTTCATCCCTATAAGCTTTTCAATAGCTTTCATATCATACTTTTCATAGATATCGATTAGACTTATTGCCATTCCTTCTCGCCCTGCACGACCCGTTCGCCCTACTCTATGCACGTAATCCTCAGGGATTGAAGGAAGTTCATAGTTTATGACAAAAGGCAACTCTTCTATATCCAGACCTCTTGAAGCTATGTCTGTTGCGACAAGGACCTTGATTTTACCCTCTTTAAAATCATTTAGAGTTTTTAGGCGGTTTGCCTGTGTTTTATCGCCATGTATGATGCCGCACTTAAGACCGTCTTTTTTAAGCTCGATTACAAGCTCATCCGCACTCGCTTTTGTTCTTGTAAAAACGAGTACCTGCCTAAAGTTCCTCGAACCGATTATATAAGCCAAAAGCTGGGCTTTTTTGTCCGTGTCAACTAAATAGGCAACCTGATTTATGGTATCAACGGTAGAGTTTTTCTTTGAAGCCTCTATAAAAGTAGGTTTTGTAAGAAGAAGTTTTGAGAGTTTTCTTACCTTGTCGCTGTAGGTGGCTGAGAAAAGAAGCGTTTGATGTCTCTTTGGCAGAAGCGGATGAATTGTCCTTATCTCTTTTACAAAACCCATATCAAGCATTCTATCGGCCTCATCAAGGACAAAAATCTCTACATGCGAGAGGTTTAAACCCTTCCCTATATGCTCGATGATTCTGCCGGGTGTTGCAATTATGATATCAACTCCCTCTTTTAAGAGTCTCTGCTGCAACTCCAAATCTTTTCCGCCGACTAAAACGGCAATATTTAGCGGCATATATTTTGCAAAATTTTGCAAATCATCATAAATCTGAAGAGACAACTCTCTGGTTGGAGATAAAATAATTCCTCTCAGTACTCTGTTTTCATCAGCAGATGTTTTTCTGAGTCTTTGAAGCATACCAAGACCGAATGCGGCAGTTTTTCCGGTTCCCGTCTGAGCTGTTGCAAAAACATCGCTTTTTGCCAAAATCAACGGGATTGCTTTTGTTTGTATTGTTGTAGGTTTTTCATAGCCCAAATCTTTTATGGCGCTAAGAAGCTGCTTTATAACTCCCAGTTTTTCGAATGACATAGCTTACCTACTTTCATATTAATAACGCAATTTTAACATATTATCTGATGTTACGCATTAAAACAAGCAAATGCGGTTTTCACGAAGTGAAAATGTTTCTTTAGAAAACGAACTTGTCCGTTTTAATGGCAGGGACTAAAGTCCCTACAACCCCCTAAAGCTACCCCTATCTCTCAGATAGGGGAGAAAAATTGATACTCTACTAAAAAAAATAAGTTTTTTATGGCTATAATCACCACACATTTCAAAATGGCATAAATTATGATTAGAAAAACCTTTAAAAATTTAAGTGCAAATGAAAAATTAAAAACTTTTATTCAAAAATATAATGTTCCCATAGAGTACCTCTCGGCAAATAGAAAAATGGTCTCAAAAGCAGTTTTTATTGGACTGTTTATAGCATTCATACCCATGCCGATGCAGATGCTTGCGGTTGTGGCATTTATTCCTTTTACAAGGTTTAATGTGCCTATCGCTCTTGCGATGTGTTGGATAAGCAATCCCTTTACGATGCCTTTTATGTACTACGCTGAGTATTTGACGGGAAGTTTTTTTCTTGGCATGGAGACTACGGATGTAGAGCTTACCGTTGAGTGGTTTGCCCAAAATATTGGAAATATTTTTATTCCCCTTTATGTGGGAACTGCTTTTTACTCCATATCCATCTCTTCTTTGGCTTACTATCTTGTAAATCACCTATGGAGAAGTTCGATTAGAAAAGATCAAGATTCACGCAAAAACGGTATTTTCAGAAGAAATAAAAGCCAAGAGAACGATGCGCCTAGGGATGAAGAGCCTAAATCCTAACGCTTCTTTTTTTAAAATAGACCCATGCAACAACACCTACTAAACTCATAGCCAGACTCATGACCTGTCCCTGCGTTATGGAGTTACAGCAGACATACCCTATCTGCTCATCCGGCGCACGCCAGATCTCTGCGATAGCGCGAAACAATCCATAGCTGACACCATAAACCAAAATAAGCTCTCCGCTGTAGCTCTGAAATCTTCTGTAGATATAAACGACTGCAAAAACACCAAACCCTTCTAAAATCGCCTCATAAAGCTGTGAAGGATGGCGCAAAACACCATCAACCAAAATGCCCCACGGCATATCGGTTTCGCGTCCTATTAGCTCTTTGTTTAGGAAGTTTCCTATACGCCCAAATACAAATGCAAGTGGTACGCTTATTGCGACCAAGTCCATTATCTTGCCCATCTTTATCTTATGCTTTTTGGAGTAGAGATATGTTGCTAGTAAAAAACCAAGCACGGCACCATGGTAGCTCATACCTCTTATACCGACAAATTCGCCATCTACAAATGGGTTAAATATCTGCCATGGATTAGAGAGATAGTAGAGTGTTTGAGGATCGTAAAAGAGGATGTAGCCAAGCCTTGCGCCCAGAATAACGCCAATCTCTACATAGATAAAATAGAGGTCAATGCCTTTTGTACCAAAATCAATATTATCTTTTTTGATAAAATATTTTCCGATGTAAAGAGCACTCAAGAGCGCTAAAACGTACATAATCCCATACCAGTGCACGGGAATGACGAATAGATGAAATGCTACGGGATCAAACGTCTCATATATATTGTTCCAAGCAGACATCTCCACTAGTTTCTCAATGCCTCGGCAATAAGCTCTATGGGGTTTTTAAAGATTTGCGGAGCATCCACGTAGCCCATGGAAGCGTTTATCTGCATACGACATGCGCTGCACTCCGAACTAACCACATCAGCCCCTGTTTTTTTAATCATATCGGCTTTTGGGATTCCTGCTGCTTTTGCAAAATGGTACTTCTCGCTCTGCATAGTCACGCCGCCAAATCCGCAGCATGTATTTGAATCGCTCATCTCAACAATATCGTAGTTTTTACTTATAAGTGCTCTAGGTTCCATATGGATTCCCTGCATCTTTTTTGCATGGCACGGATCGTGATAGGTCACTATTTTTGGGTCTTTTTTCTTGGATGCGAGTATCTTGCTAAGCTCGGTATGTTTTTCAAGCCATTCGGTCGCCATAAAGATTTTCTCCCTCAGCGCAACCGCCCTTGCCTTCCACTCCGGCTGATCATAGAAATAGTGCTCGTAGTCAATTTTGAGCATCGCCGAACATGTCGCTTCAGGGATGATAATCGCCTCAACATCTTTGCTAAAACTCTCAAAATACTCTATATTGAATTTCGCATTATAATCGACCGTGTAGAAATCTCCCGTAAAATAGGCAGGTGCCCCGCAGCACTTCTGGTCTTTTGCTAAAAATGCGTCAATTTCTAAATGCTCCAAAATTTCCAAAAGCGAATTACCGACATTTACATAATTGTAGTTGCCAAGACACCCTATAAAAACAGCCACTTTTCTTTTGCCGCCGTTGTCTATGTTCTCTTTATGGGAGTTTAGAAACGACACTTTTTTAAGACTAGGAAGCACTCTGTCGGCTTTTAGCATAGGCAGATTAAAGCGCGAGGTCATAGAGTCCTTGTTTGCCTGAATCTTAAACGAACATGTCTGAAATACCCAGCCTAGCTTAAATGCCAAGTCATTGAGCCAGCGGTGGCGAAGAAGCAAAAAGAAAGCTCTTTTGTACCATGCTATGCCAAATTTTTTGCCTATATCTGCACGTACCTGCTCTATAACCATATCAGTAGGAAGTGATTTCGGGCACACCTCAACGCATGCGGTACATAAAAAACAGCTCTCAAAAATGGCTTTTGCATTTTCATCTAGCTCTAGATTGCCTCTTTGGTACGCTCCTAAAAGGTCTAAAAATCCCCTTGGAGAAGTAACCTCATCTGCGTTTACGTTGTGAATTGTACAGACGGGGATACATTTTCCGCACTTTATGCATTCATCGGTTGTAGCGCCAAAGTTAAAAATTTCCTGCGCGGTTTTGTCCATTGCTATACCGTTTTAGAGAATGTTTTAGAACTAGCCGCATGTTTTTTCATGTAGGCATCAAAAGGCATTGCAATATTTCTTATAAGAAGTGTTCCCGTCTCGCTGCACTTTATAAAATCATCATCTATGCTCAGAAGTTCATCCTCTTCAAAAGGCTTAAGCGCTTCTACGGCATCTGCAAAATACTCTTTAAAATTAATATTAAACAGCTTCTCGAATCGTTTTATATCAAGCTTGAAGTTACTCATAAGCTCCATGATTACAAATTGTCTGATTTGGTCATCATCGCTCAAGACAACACCGCGCTCAAACGGGAGTTTGAGAGCGTCAATAGCCTCTTCATAATCTCTCATCTCTTTAAAGTTTTGTGCGTAATAATCGACTCCTTCACCTATAGAGGTGAGTCCTACCCCTATCAAATCCGCGCCGCCTTTTGTAGTGTAGCCTTGGAAGTTTCTGTGAAGTTCGCCTTTTTTTATCGCTTTAAAGAGATCATCTTCAGGTTTTGCAAAGTGATCCATTCCTATCATTTTGTAGCCGTTTGATGTTAAAAAATCAATAGTGTACTGCATGATTTGAAGCTTCTCATCAGGCAGAGGAAGCGTCGTCTCATCAATCTTTCGCATTGTCTTTTTCATCCAAGGAACATGCGCATAGTTAAAGACCGCAAATCTATCCGGATCCAGTGTAATAGCAAGAGCGAGGGTCTCTTTAAAAGTCTCTAGTGACTGAAAAGGGAGCCCGTAAATGAGATCCACGTTGACAGATACCATGTTGTACTTTCTAGCCAAATCCATCGCATATTTCGTGATGTCATAGGGCTGAACACGGTGCACCGCAATCTGAACTTTTTCATTAAAATCTTGAATACCGAAGCTTACGCGGTTAAAACCGTTATCGCTTAAAACCCTCATCTGATCCTCATCAATATGACGCGGGTCTATCTCACAGCTAACCTCTGCATCATCTACAAAGTTAGGGAAAAAAGAGCGTATCTCTTTGATAACCTCATCAAGCTGCGCCGCGCTGAAAAATGTAGGTGTTCCGCCGCCAAAATGCATCTGAATCACACTACGAGAGCAGTCTAGATGTGAAGAGAGTATCTTTAGCTCTCTTTTGAGATAGTCCATATAACGGAGCATCTTGTCCTCTTTGGACGTAAATACAACATTACAGCCGCAAAAATAACATGCATTTTTACAAAAAGGAAGGTGAAAATATAAACTAAGAGGACGAGAAGAATCTTGAGATTTTAACTTCTGAATATACTCATCATAACCAAAAGAGTCATTAAACTCCAGCGCTGTAGGATAACTGGTATAACGAGGTCCCGGTTTTGAATACTTTGTAAATTTTGCAAAATCTAGCATATTTGTCCTTATGTAGCTTGTTTATATTTTATA
>NZ_JACUTS010000081.1 GCF_014859695.1 Sulfurimonas sp.
TTTTCTCCTCTTGGCGTTATAGTAGAAATGAACTTACAAGACCAATTAAACCGCCAAAAACTCCGCCCCAGACGACAAGCCATGAAAGATGCTCTTTTATGAGCTGTTGTACTATCTCTTTGACCATGTGCGGCGTCAACTCATTTAATCTTATCTCTATAATATCTTCAATAGATTTAAGCATATCCTCACTTAGGGATGAGTTTTTCAGATGGTTTTGCAGAGTGTAGTTAAACGTCTCACTGCTTACTATCTTTACAACGGCATTTTTCATCTTTAGGGAGAACGGTTTACGAAGATTCTCAAGCGCTCTCTCTCCTCCAAACATGCCAAGCATCCCTCCAAAAGAGGACTCCATGACGGTTTTTGTAAGCGCATCAAAAGCGGGAGAGAAGTCCGTACTCTCTATGATAGGCACCAAATCTATCTTTCTCTCCTCATTTTTAAAGAAGTAATCTAGCTGCTCTTTTGTAAAGAACTGACTCATCATCAGGTTTTTAATAGAGTCCTTAAAAGCTTCAAAGCGTGCAGGAATAACCCCTGAACCGTAGAGAAAGGGCACTTTTTCAAACAACATGTGAATAGCAAGCTGGTTTGTGAGAGCTCCGGAGAGAGCAAAAAGTCCGGTGTATAAAAGTATCTTACTAATAGCCGCATCAATTAAAAATGATAAAACGACAAGAGTTATAGCGAGAAAATTTGTGATAAAGCCTTTGTTTAGTTTCAAAGTTTGACCCCTATAAAAAAGTATCTTAAAAGCAAAATTATACTAGAATTTAGGGCAATAAAATTTATTATATATGGCAGGAAAATTATGAAACAAGAGAGTTATGAACTTTTTAAAAGTGCAGATATACAAACGATTTTACAAATATTAGAAGCAGAGTTAAAAAGTAGAAATGAATCTCCTTTTTGGAGGGATAAAGTCGTTCCGTTTAGCGGTGCGATACTGAGTGTTTTGGTTCCGCTAAGAGATGCAAATATACTTTTTTCCCCCGAAGGAGCGCCTCAAAGTGAGCTTACTCCGGAGCTTTTTTTAAGATGGAGTGATTTTTTAAGTTTAAAAACATTGGCTTTTACGATTCAAAAGTCAAATGAGGCGGGAGTTTTGCTTAGAACAAAGCTCGATGAGGCGGCATCTAAAAAGTATGAAACTATTGATTTGGGAGTGCTTGGTGATTACTTGGCAAGATATACCGTAAACCTTGAAAATGAATCCCTTGACTTTCCTATCTCAAATTACAATCTACACCAAGGTGTAAGCAATGTAATCAAATCACTTCTTTAAGAGCCTTTCATTGATTAAATTTATTGAATATTTTATAAAAAACTCAAGATTAAACTATGCGCTTTTGATTTTTTTGATTTTTATGGGAGTACATGCCTATAAAAATATCCCAAAAGAGATTTTTCCGGATGTTGAACTCGATAAAATCAGCGTACTCGGTTCTTACAAGGGAGCAAGTGCCAATGTCATGGACAAAATGGCAGTTCGTGATATAGAGGATGAATTAAGCAATATAAGCGGTATAGACAAAACGGAAACTATTATAACGCCGGGAGCTTTTGCCATACTTTTGACACTTAGCGATAGTGCAAACAGAGAGATAACCCTCGGACGCGTAAAAGATGCCATCGCTCTTAGCAGGCAGTATCTGCCATCGGACATGAATGAGCCGGTTGCAAGACTTCTTGACAAAACAAGATCACTTATACGGCTTGCTATCTCATCAGACAGACTCTCCATAGGCGAGCTTACCGTAATCGCGCAGGATGTAAAGTCAAAAATAGCAAAACTGAAAAATATCAGCGAGGTTTTAATCCGCGGAGACTCCAATGAAGAGGTAATTATTAAATTAAACTCAGAGGCTATTTTAGCTTATGAACTCTCACATGCAGGTGTACAAAAAGCGATAGCAAATCTCTCATACATCTTTCCCGTAGGAAATATAGAACAAAGAGGAAGTTTTGCGTATGTATCTACGGCGAACGGAAAAGCAGATGAGGATGAGTATAAAGAGAGCATTTTAGATGTAGAGGGCAGGTTTGTAAAATTAGGAGATATAGCCGAGGTAAGCATTGAGTACCCGCAGACGGACACGCTTTCAACATACAACAATAAAAAAACAATCTCACTGGTTATCTCAAAGGGAGTAAGCGGCGATTCACTTGTTTTGTCTAAGGAGCTAAGAGGGTATGTCAAGGGTATAGAAAAAAATTATGAGGGAGCTCATTTTGATTTTTATCAAGATAGTTCAAAGCCCGTAAAAGAGAGACTTGACACTATCATTTCAAATCTGATGTTTGGTTTGATATTGGTCTTTTTTTCAATGTATATTTTGATAAATCTAAGAATTGCAATCATCGTAGCTCTTGGAATCCCTTTCTCTTTCATAATTGGACTCTTAAGCATCTACTACATGGGATACTCAATCAATATCGTCTCTTTGCTTGGAGGACTCATCGTCATAGGTATTGTTGTCGATGACGCTATTGTCGTAAGCGAAAATATACAGCGCTACATAGATGAGGGGATGAATAACTATGATGCTGCAATAGCCGGCGTAAAAGAGATGATACTTCCCGTAACCCTTGCAACAGTCACAACTGTTGTCGCCTTTTTACCGATATTTATGATGCAAGGAGAGATAGCTCTTTTTATTTTACTCATTCCAATCACCGTAGTTATAATTTTGATAGGCTCTTTGATTGAGAGCTTCTTCTTTTTGCCGCTTCATGCGCAGGAGTTTTTGAGAAAAAGCAACAATTTCATCAGCTGGGTGCCGTTTCAAAATCTTTATGAGAGAGTGATTTTGCGTTTTTTACACCATAAAAAACTCTCACTTCTGCTCTTTATAATTTTAATCCCGCTGGCAACTTTTTATACCGCGAAATCTATGAAATTTCAGTTTTTTCCGAATTTTGACGGGAACTATCTCTATATATCTGCAAAATTAGATATTAATACTCCACTAGAAGACACCTATGCAATCTCAAAAGAGATTGAGGCAAAACTTATGGAACATGCAGAGGAGTTCTCTCTTAAGGGAATATCTTCCGTTGTGGGCTACAGAAGAAGCCTCTCAGGGGAGACACAAAGAAACAATAGTGTTTTTATGATTACCATGGAGTTATATGACAGGGTAGATACAAACTGGATTGATAAATATGTAAATCCAGTTTTAAATTTTAGTTTTGAGTTTGACAACCCTGAGAAGATTAGACAAAAACAGACTTTTGAACTCTCGCCTAGAGCCAAAGAAATCATAAGTGTATATAAAGATAAGTACAAGATGGAAGATCTAGGTGTTATGGAAGATAAACCGGGTCTTATAAAAAGTGATATTCAGATCAATCTATCGGGAAGCAACGATAATATACTTCAAAATGGGATAAAACTACTAGAAGATAAATTTGCTCAAATGGAGCATATAAAAGATTATAGTGACAATATAAAATATGGGAAAATGGAGTACAAGGTTAAAGTAAACTCTTACGGAGAGAGTTTGGGGCTTAGTGAAGCGAGCGTTGCAAAAACATTAAGCGCATACTTTTTAGAGCAGAAACAGGGAACCACCTTTAACGATTTGGGCATAATGGAGATAAGAACGGAGGATAGCGCAAAAGACAGTATCGCGACCTTCTTAGGTTTCAACATAGCTCTTGGAGACGGCAGATATGTGAAACTCTCCGATATTGCAGATATCTCTGAAATTAGAGATTATGAGAAGATAAATAAGTTAAACGGAAATATTATAAAAACTGTTTTTGCTAATGTTGATAAAAGAAGTATAACTTCGGAGGAAGTTTTAGACAAGCTAAAGCCTACGCTTGAAGAGATAGAAAAGATGGGGGTAAATGTCGAGCTTCTAGGGGAAAAAGAGAAGAATGAACAGCTTAAGAGTGATATGAAAAGAGCAGTCTTTTTTGCAATCTTTTTGATTTTTCTAACCTTGCTGCTTATTTTTCCAAAAGTAAAATATGTCCTTATGGTTATGAGCGTTATCCCTCTTTCCGCTCTAGGCGCACTTCTTGGGCATAAACTGCTTGGAATAAATCTCACTATGCCTTCTATTATTGGAATTTTAGGACTCGCGGGTGTTGTAATAAACGACGGGATAATAATGCTTGACTTTTTACATAGAACGCATAGAGTAGAGGAGTTTTTACATCGTGCAAAACTAAGAGTTCGCCCGATTGTAATAACATCCGTAACAACTTTTTTAGGTCTATTTACTCTTATATTTTATGCAAGCGGGCAAGCGGTTATATTGCAGCCGATAGCTATATCTTTAGGGTTTGGACTGCTTTGGGGAACTTTTTTAAACCTTATCTATTTGCCGACACTATATGCCATGGTTAACAAGATTGAGCCGCCTGATATTTTAGAGAAAAAGGGCATATAAAATAGCCCAAAGTAAAAATGCAACAAGTGCTATAGCGGCAAATATTACCGCTACCCTTGTGGCAAAGTAGAAGAGAAATTTAAGAAACAGCAACTTTACTATAAGACACTATTGATTTTGTTTGTAAGGGAGAATGGGCAATTTTATATATTTTGCATACATAATACCGCTTTTAATATTTATGACGTCATATCCCATTTTTTGTGATAAGAACTGCGCTAAAATTTTTGTTCTGCTTCCTACTCTGCATATAATAGCAAATGGTTTTTTTGTATCAACCGCACTGTTGAGTTTTTCTAAAAAAATCTTAAGATCATAATTTCCCTTCTCATCAAAGAGCATAATAGGGATAGAGCCTTTAAGAAGCCCCGTCTCCTTCCACTCTCCAGGTGTTCTAATGTCAACAATAGGTATGTTGGAATTTAGCAGCTCAGAAGACGCCTCCTGATTTTGTATAGAGGCAAAAAGAGATACAGATAAAATTAAAACAGTTAAAACAATTTTATTCAATTAAACGTCCTAGGCTAAAAATTAAGTGTATAATTTTATCAATAAATAAATAATGGGTAAGAAATGGCATCACAAAAAGCGATAGACAATGCACATAGACTTCGATATATAAGAGCTTTGGAGAGATTTCACAAAGGAGTTATCTCCTATTTATCAAGCACGTCAAATCTCTCTATGGAGGGGTATGACAAAAAGATACAAAATAGTTTGAAACTGCTCCAAAGAGTAGAAGAGATAGCTCTTTATAAGGGTGATCTTCAGGATTTACAAAAAATGGTTAAAAAGATAATCAGCTACACGGAGAGTGACAAAGATGTACAAGATATAAAAGAGGAGATTCTTTATGAGTCAAATCAGCTAGAGAAGAGTAAAAATGCAAGACGGTATAAAAAGGATAAGCACTCCAGTTCCAAATATGAGGAGTGGGAGTAAAGAAGCTAACTTCTACTCTTTTAGCATTTTATCCAGTAGCTCAAATACTTCCGAAGAAACCTTCTCCATCTCATCAAAGTTTTTGATAATTTTATCTGCATTTTTGATAGTTTCAATCTCTGCATTTTTTTCTAAGTAGCTGAGGTTTTCATGCACCTTTTTGCTTATCGTTATGCGAGGAAGATCTAGTTTTGCAAAAGAGGCAGTGTTGGAAAATCTTCTTTTGCCCTCATCAGAACACCACTCTCCTAAGCGGCATTTATCTCCCTCTTTTGAAGGTACGACATTTTTAAGAGATATTATAGAGTTGTAAGCACGGGATTTAAAGAGTATCTGATCCAGCTTTGCAAGAACTATAAATATACTATTCTCCATCCCGTAAGAGTAATCGACTATTTTTGAAGAGTTTTCGCTTAGTTCAACAAGGGTGTTCTCAAAACCGCTTATCTTATTTGTGGAGCCCTCTACGGTCTGTTTCATATTGTCTGAACTTGTCTGTATTTCGCTCATGTTCTGCTGTAGAGATTTGATGGAGACCGAGATCTCTCCGGTTGCTTTATGAGTCCTCTCGGCAAGTTTTCTTACCTCATCCGCAACGACCGCAAATCCTCTTCCATGTTCACCTGCACGCGCCGCTTCTATTGCCGCGTTAAGTGCCAATAGATTTGTCTGATCCGCAATATCGGTAATGAGTTGAATGACAGAGGTTATATCGTTTGCCTGATTTGTTATTTCGCCGATGCTGTCGTTGTTGATATTTACCTGCTCATTGAGAGCATTAAGCTCTTTTGTTATGTCTGTTATGTCATTTCTTGAGTTGTTTGCCAACTCTGAAGCCTGCTTTGTCGCAGACGTAACAGATTTTATATCATTGAGGTTCTCATCCAAGTCAGAGATAATCATAGAGAGAGACTCTGTAACCATTACGCTTTTAGTGCTGATTTTTGAGTTAAACACATCCCTCTGCGCTTTAAGATGCTGCGTTTTCATAAACTCAATGCTTTTTCCGACACTCTCTATAGCATCCACAAACTCTCCGCTCATGCCATTAGAAGAGATACGGTGCGTGAATATGCCTTTAGAAGCATCGGTTATAGTAGTGTTTATCTCATGTATAAGGTCTTGCGTGTGCTTGATGAGCTCAGAGAGTTCATAACCCATAATGCCAAGTTCCGTGTTTCTATCAACAGTTGTAGCTTTATGGCTGAAATCACCCTTTGAAACATGACTTATTAGCCTTGTAAAGTCGTTTATTCCGCTTGTTATAGATTTTCTTATCATAGTTGCCAAGATTAAAACTATCACGCCTACTACGATACCTGAAATAAGGGCTAAGAATTTAAAAAAGTTAATTTCGGTCGCAAGCCCCATAGAGTCTCTGTCTAGTTCCGCTGCTTTTAGCTCGACAAGTTTTGCAAACGACTCTCTGGAGGTATTTGCAAAGGGAGTCAACTCTTTTGAATAGTTTGCATATATGGCATCTTTGTTCTCTTGTATATCTTGAGAGTTTAGAGATTTCATCATTTTTAGGGTGTTTTGCAAAAAGAGCATAGTAGAGCTTTTAGCCTCTTTGACCATATCAAGAGACGGCTCTTTTTCCATGAGATTTTCTAGCAAGGTAAAGTGCTCTTCAATCTCTTTGAGTGTTTTTTCAAGCCTCTGGATATTCTTCTCATAGTCCCCGCCAAGCATAATATCTCTAGAGAGTCTGCTTGTATAGTTAAGATTTTTCTCTATTTTAAGGGTTGTTAGACCGCCTATCATTGAGTTTTCATGTAGATGCTCATACTTTGATTCAATATGACCTAGGGCAAGAAATATAGATATAGCAGCTGAAAAAACAGAGATTGCCACCATGGCAATAAAGTAATTCATCTTTTTGTGAATACTTAAACTTTTAAACATTGAAATTCCTTGTTATGTTAGTGCGATTATTGAGATAAATTAATCACATTCTATAACAATGAATTTAAATATGTCCTTAAATTGTGAATCTATAGATACATAAATTGAGAGAGCAGAATAATTATGACAACAAGGCTAAAAGGAAAAAAGTGGCTTTTAAACACCCACGGATTTATTTTAAAGAGTTTTTGGTTTATTCCTCTAAAGCCTAGCCATAAACCTAAAAATGCTTTTATTGCCAAAAGTGCCTGAAAGTAAGAGAGCGAGCCGTTTTCTATTTTACCGAAGGCTTGTGAAAAAAGATAAATCCCGCTTGCAACCGCTACCATCAAGGCATAAGGAACAACTTTCCTGACATGCATCATGATGGCTTCTCTGGCTTTTGCATGCTCATCATCGCTTAGAGTCTGAGTCATTTTAGAAAGAAAGAGTATGTCTACAAACAGAAATCCGCCATAGATAAAAACTGAAAATATATGAATGGTGTGGAGAATTGTATAAGTTATGG
>NZ_JACUTS010000017.1 GCF_014859695.1 Sulfurimonas sp.
CACCGTTTGGAAGCAGAGTTTTAACACAATCCGTTCCGGAACAGTATGACTCAAAGTAGATATTTGCAGTACCTGTATCCCCTTGATATCTCTGTCTTGAGGCGTGTGTGCGGCCGTAAACAAATGTAGCATTGCCTCCGATATTTACGCCGCTTACATTGTCTGTGTCTGTTGCGTTGATCTCATTTACGACGACTGCAAAAGGGTTTACGACCTTGCTTGTATTTCTGTCGAAATTTATTTTGTAGTTAAACTCTGCCGTGCCGTTAGTATCGTTGCTGTCAAACTGTGTGCTTGAAAAAGGCAGGTTATACTCAGTTGTTCCAAGTACTAGAGGAATTGAGCCATTGTCATCAGGTGTATAATGGTACCAGAGCAGTTTTGTAAGTGAGTCTGTCTCAGGGTTGTCTTTATTGATCGCATCTGCCAAAGTAAGTTTAAGATTGCCGTTTTTCGCGTAACACTCAGAAGTGTAGTTGCTTGTAACCGCATTGGTAATAAGAGTCTCTGCAGAGATGTTTACATCAAAAGACGCTGAGATATTACGATCAGCATCAAATGGAAACTGCTCAAAGTTTGAGAGGTATGTAAAACCGTTCGAACCGTTCTCAAGACCGCCTGTTATACCAAAATGGTGAGGAACTACCCGTATCTGCTGAAAAAATGGAGTTATGAGGCGTTCGGTTTCATTTGAATCATCGGCATCTACAAGGGCAAACTCGGAGCCGATAGGCTCGTAAATCGTCATATTGAAATCACCAATATTGTTAAGAGCGTAGTTATCGGTTACTGTTCCGTTCGTAAAGTCAACGGATGGGTTGAGTTTGATTGATGGTTCTTGACATAATTTGGTGCTGTCACTTATGTTGACATCTACAACAAACGTGCTGTTCTCGCTCTCATTGTAGTTTTTTGATGGGTCACCGTTGATATCTTCACCCTCAAATGTAATCAAGTAGCCCTGTCCGGCTTTATGTTTAAATGGGTCAGGCAGCATCGTAGTGTTAAAGTTGTTTGGGCGGATGGCAAATTCATCTTCAGAACAATTGTCTCCCTGCATCGCTCCTGCCAGACACATTGCACATCCTAAGTTGACGTTATATTGAGATGGTGAGATATTGCCCTTTGTTCCACCGCAGTTTCCGTAGTAAGCCTCAGATGCACAAGGCGCATCTCCGCCTCCGTCGCCGTATATACATGTCATAACCGCAGGCTGAAACGCTGGCGGGAAGACTGAGCGGATATTTTGAATATTGTTGAAGCAGGCAGGAACAAGACAAAGACCGCTGTTTAATGCACTGTTATTACAGTTCAATCCGCTTGCATCGGTAAAGAGCGCGCCCCAATCAAAAGCGGTAATTCTTGTTCTTCTGTTTTTAAAGGCACTCTCTATTATAAGATTGAAAATCTCGGTATATTCCGTATTGTGAGCGATAACGCCTTGTCCTAGTATTTTGGGGTCAGAGCAGGTATCCCCGTCAGCGTGTTCTAAAACCACTGTCATATCTACAACATCGTTTGGTTTATCAGTATACTGACCATCATAAGTTGCGACACTTCCTGATATATCTAAGTATGATGCCCGCAGACCAAACTCTTTGTTGACTATTTTGGTTTTTATATTTTTGTCTACATCATAGTCAACACCAGGTTCGTTAACTCCGACACTGCTAAAAATAGTAGGGTATATCGGCGGTCCACCAGGGCATGCTGAACGGAATGTGACTTCAATGGTGTAGTGGGTAGGATTGTTGTTTGATTTACCCATAAGTCCGACGTAGTAAGTTCCTGCATCTAACACCAAGGAGGCGACCTTACTTGGGTAGCCGGCATCTAACTGGCTTGTAGTGCCTTTAGTAAAAATAGTAGGACAGCTATTGCCAAAGTCGTAGTAGAGGATGGTTTTATCTGCCTCTACGTCAGAGTTTGTAAGATTAATGTCCAGTACACCATCCTCAGCTAAGACAAATTTATAGTATTGCCCACTGTCTGCAGTTACGCCGCCTGAAGTTGAGTTTGTGTCGTTAGTAGTACAGTTCGTATCAGTAGACAGAAGGGTTATTGCGTTGGCGCAGTACTCATTGACATAGATCCAAACGGTTGCCTCATTTGAGACCATACCGTACTGGTTTGTAACTTTATATGTAAATGATTGTGTAGTAACTGAGCCTGGTGCCGCATAACTAAACTCCCCGTCATTAGGTATATTAAAAGTAAGAGTACCCAGCGTAATAGTGCTATCATCTTTGTAGTTTGCGGTATGGTTATGGTCTGCATAGTTCGGATCTACAGGATGGTCTGAAATAACATTTCCGTTTAGTGTTCCGCTTGGGATCACGGAGTAGACTTTATCATAGGCAACGGGTATAGGGTAGGTTATGGTAACTGTTGCAGGTGCGGATGTTGCATCGTTGTTGTCTTTAACCGTGTACGTAAAGCTGTCGGTTCCAGCAAATGTTACGGGAGTATATGTTATCGCACCGGTAACTGGGTCTATACTTAATGTTCCGTGTGACGCATTTGTATTTATAGTTACGGAGCTATTGACCAAAGAACCGTCAAGGTCGTAGTCGTTATTGAGTACATCTATGATTGTCGGATCAACGCCTTCAGATTCTGCAGTATCATCAACGGCTATCGGAATCTGATTTCCGCTAAATGCAAAAGTCATGCTAAATGTAAAATCTTCACCGCTGGCGTTGCTAGATAATACCCGCATATTAAAATCATCAGCCGCTACAAATGTTATAGTGCTACCGCTCACTAGTGAAGTTGAAGAAGTTGGAGGACATGCTGAGCCAGAATAGGAGTATGTTACATTCCCTGTTAGTGCAGTAAATGTAATCGTTCCCGACTCCGGAACTGTAAAATAGTAATATGCTGCTAAGTTGTCTCCATCACTGCCTTTAGTATTTCCTGAGCCGTTATAAGGAACTCCGTTTACAAAATTATGAGTAGTTGTTGTAACCGAAGTACACTCATCTGCCGCATTAAGCGAAAACGTAAAAAACAAAACAATTAAAAAAGAGCGAAATAGATTCATTGGGTCCTCCAAGTAAAAGCATAAGCTTAACTTACTAATCTTACATTATACTATCAGTTGTGCTTAATAAGTGCTTAATGATTTTAGTGAGGTTAAGAGATTATTGTGCGGTTTACTCTTTTGTTTTTTGTAGGAACTAGCGGGCGGGTGTATTTACTGGATCCTGAATCAAGTTCAGGATGACGTATTTAAGTTCAGGATGACGCACGACGAGCAAGTTTAAGATGACGCACCCACCGTCATTCCAAACTTGATTTGGAATCCAGCTTGAGATTTTGTCATAACTCCCACTCATTTTCACTAAAAATACCGAGTATCTCTACTCTTTGCTGTTTGGTGTTTAGACGATAAGGTATAACATATCCATAAAAGACCAATTCTCTAAGATTGTTATCTTTCGATTTTAAAGATTGTCGGCATTTGTAGGGAAAATGGGGTAAATCATTGATTTTAGCTTCTAATTTTTTAGCAAAATTTAAAGCATTTTTAGGATTATCTTTACCGATAAAATCAAGTATCTTATTTAACTCAATTTCGTATCGATGAGAGGTGTCTATAAGCATTTTTCTTCCCATTTTGCATATACTCTGCGCATTACATCTGCGTGTGGTATGAGCTCTGCCGTCCCATCATCAATCTCTTTGATGCGTCTCTCAAGCTCTTGGGCTAAAGGGTCATTTTTTACAGTCTCTATCTTCACTGTATCTTTTAACTGCTCCAAAAACCATATAACTTTGTCGGCTGCTGAGTCTTCTATTGTCAACATTAAGGTTTTCATTTTGTTTCTCCTTGGGATTATTTAAAAAGACGTTATCACATCCCCTCTTTACCTAGTCCTTTATTATACTATCAGTTGTACTTAATAAGCGCTTAATGATTTTAGCGAGGCTGAGAGATAATCTATTTTATTTTTCTGGAACTAGCGTAGGAAAAAGAAACGATGCCATAGAAGCTCCGATTTTTAGTCTGATTGGAGATGCTTTTGAGTCTGATTCTATAAAATTTCGTTTTAACAGCTCAGCCGTAACTCTAGAGGCTGTTCTCTCTTTCATGTCTATAATTTGGGCAATTTTTCCTCTTTTACATTCGCCATTAAGCAGTAGATGTTGAAATATCTTATTGCTGTGTTTTGGCAGAGGTTCTATATCTAGCAGACCGTCATCTGCTTTTTGAACAAATAACTCAATTTTTGATGAAAGAGCATCTAGTCTAAGGTGTTTGCTCATAAAAAGTACTTGATCCAGTGAGGTGTCAAGCATAAAATCTACATACTCCTCTAAAGCCTTTGAAGAGAGCGAACCTTTGCCATCAAACTGCCCTTGTTGTGGCATATCGGCAAGAGATAGGTATTTTTTATATTCTAGAGAGTTTCTTGAAAGTCCGCGTGAGATGTTCCACATGCCATAACCACTCATGCCAATACTTGTAAACGCCCCATCTAGTGCTAGTCTAGCGGTCCTGCCGTTGCCATCCAAAAACGGGTGTATCCACATTAGTCTATGATGCGATGATAATGCATAAATGAGCTTAAGAGCTTTACCTGAGCTTAATGATTTGTTATAAAGATGTTCAAATTCGTTCATTAAACTTTCAATTATATCATGGCTTGGCGCTATATGGTTTCCTACTTTAACGCTTTGCTTGCGGATAGCTCCAGGGATTATTACCCCTTCTAAATCATTATGTGCTACATGTAAAAATGGTTCCATGCCCTTTTTGCCATAAAAACTTTTGTGAATGTTTAAAATGAACTCTTTGTTATACGGTGATGCATCAGGAGTGTTTTTAAAATAGTTTTCACACTCTTTTTGAACTTCTATGTGAGCAAGTGAAAGTATTTGCAAGTTTCTCTCTTTAGTGTCTTTAGAGTAGTCGTTTTGCATCGCTCTTTCTATATCTATGATGTGGGTACCTTCTGATTCTATTTTGTTGGAGCAGTAGCTGTTGACTGTGTATAAAAGGTTTTTTACGGCTTGAATAATTTGTGTTGTATGCGTTCCCGTTAGTTTTGCACTTTGGATTAAAAGTTCATCAGCTTTAGATATCAGAGTAGAATTAATATTCCCGTTTATATCCGTAGGCACTATAGGGGTAAAGTTCATTAAGGACCTTTTTTATATTTCTGGACAAATTATATCATAATTTTATGGCGAGTTAAATGGCGAGGTGTTTATGCCTTAAAGAGCCCAGTTTAAAGTCAAATAAGAATAAATAAAAATAATTTAAAAGATATATTTGGCGAGTTAAATGGCGATGTTTTTTTAAAATTTGCATTTGAAACGCTATTTTTGGAAGTGAGGCTGAGAGATTGTAGAGCAGGTAGGTAATCGCTGCTCTCTTGAAATGGAATTATTTTTTTAAAAAGTTAGAGATCTTCTCGCACACGCCGTATTCGTTTGAGTTGCTAATGATGACCTGTGCGGCTTTTTTGTTGTCCGTGTTAAAAATCATGGGACCTACAAAGTTTACCACGGAGTTTTCTATGGGTGTTTGAATCAGGACAATATTTTGTATGATGAGATTTGAATTTTTGTCTATTTCAAGCAACTCTTGAACGGTGTCGGGAACTTCAAAATCGTACTCTCTCAGAACAAAAGGGTCTATAAGGGTAAAGGAGATATTCTTCTCATCTACGGAGCTCATCTTCATAAAGATATCATCAATTTTTTCCAAAGTTACCTGTTTTACATCTTCAAAGCCTAAAATAGGGACACAAATATCAAATTTCATAAAAAACCTTCTTGTATATTTTGTTAATTGTAGCAGTTTAAGCATAAAATATACCTAGTTTAATGAGTGTTATATATGTTTTGGATAAAATAGCAACCTATTTATAAACAGGAAAAAATTTAATGAAATTTAAAACTTACGCAATACTTACGCTGCTGCCTCTAACGCTTCTTCTTACTAGTTGTTCAAAAGAGGTTGAGGAGTATAACAAGCCTGCCATGTATTGGTACTCAAAGATTACGAAAAGTGTCTCAAAGGGAGATTTGGAAAGAGCGGACGGTTACTACAGCTCACTGCAGGGCGAGCACATCGGCTCTCCGCTTCTTCCAGAAGCTACTATGATACTTGCAATTGCTCATATGTACCATGAAGAGTATCTCTTAAGCGAGTACTTTTTGGATGAGTATATAAAAAGATATGCGACACCAAACGAGAAAGAGGAAGCGGAGTTTTTAAAGATAAAAGCAAAATACAAAGCACTTCCGAATCCAAGACGCGATCAGGCACTTATAGATGAGGCAATAGCAGAGGGGGAGAAGTTTAAACTAAACTATCCGGACTCAATGTACGCCGAAGTGGTAAACACAATGCTTGTTCGTCTCTACCTTGCTCAATATGTTTTAAATGAAGAGATCTCAGACCTCTACGAGAGACTGGACAAGCCAAAAAGTTCGGAGTACTACCGAAGCATAAATCCGCAGCCGTGGATTGCCTCTTCAGAGGTTGACAGGGCGGTCGCTCCATGGTACAGAGCTTGGTTTGAGGGCGATGGCACATCAAGCTGGTATGAGTTTATGATACCCGATACAAAAAGCGTTGTTTCGAGAAACTCAATAGCAGAAGAAGATGTTCAAGGAGAAGATAATGAAACTAAGTGATTATAGTGAATTTCCGGCTGATATCCCTATCATAGCAGAGGATGAGCTTTTTTTATATCCGTTTATGATTTCGCCGCTTTTTTTGAGCGATGAGAGCAATATAAAAGCCGCTACAAAGGCCATAGAAGAGAGCTCTTTGGTTATAGTCTGCTCTACAAAACCATCTCATGAGGGAGAGAGAGATTTTGAAGCTCTGTACAGTGCAGGTGTTGTAGGCTCCATAATGAGGAAAGTCGCACTTCCGGATGGAAGAGTAAAGGTTCTTTTTCAAGGTCTTGCGCGTGCCAAAGTTGCGTATAAAGTTTCTGATGACCCGCTTATTGCACATGTTGAGGTTATTAATGCGACAAACGTAAACTCTCTAAAGATAGATGCTATCTTGGAAGTTGTACGCGAAAAGGTAAGAACGCTTGCAAGCGTGAGCAACTATTTTCCTCCCGATCTGCTTAGAACAATTGAGGAGAACCACGACCATAACCGCATTATTGATCTGATTTGCAGCACGGTTAAACTTAAAAAAGAGCAGGCTTATAATCTTTTTGTGGAGTCGAATACCGAAAAGAGATTTTTGGATCTCATAGAGTACCTCATTGATGAGATAGAAGCTAATAAACTCCAAAGAGAGATCCGCTCTAAAGTGCACAGCCATATAGAGAAGGTAAATAAAGAGTACTTCTTAAAAGAGCAGCTAAAGCAGATACAAAAAGAGCTTGGAACGGATACTTCAAGGGATGAAGAGATAGAGGAGTACCGCAAGAAGCTTGAGTCTAAAAAAGAGAAGATGGACGAAGAGGCGTATAAGGAGATACATAAGCAGATAGAGCGATTTTCACGTATGCACCCCGACTCTTCAGACGCTTCTATGACGCAAACTTATTTGGAGTGGGCTTTGGATGTTCCTTTTGCAGAGCAGAGCAAGAAGAAGCTCAAAATCAGCGAAGTACAAAATCAGCTAGATCGTGACCACTACTCTTTGGAGAAACCTAAGCAGAGAATAACAGAGTTTTTTGCGGTAAAAGAGCTTATGGAGCTAAGAGGCATAAATAGTAACTCCGGTGCAATCATCTGTTTCTGGGGACCTCCCGGTGTTGGTAAGACGTCACTTGCAAACTCCATAGCAGAGGCACTTAAACGGCCGCTTATAAGAATCGCACTTGGCGGACTTGAAGATGTAAACGAGCTAAGAGGGCATAGAAGAACGTATGTCGGCGCAATGCCGGGACGTATTATTCAAGGCATCATAGATGCTAAAAAAATGAACCCTGTGATAGTTCTTGATGAGATTGACAAGGTTGCAAAAACGGGAAGAGGCGATCCGACTGCTGCACTTTTGGAGATACTTGACCCTGAGCAAAATAAGGAGTTTAGAGATTACTACCTAAACTTCAATATTGACCTCTCAAAAGTTATCTTTATAGCTACGGCAAACGATGTAGGCAGGATTCCTGCGCCGCTTCGTGATAGAATGGAGTTTATCGGGATTAGCTCTTATACGCCGCAAGAGAAGTATGAGATTGCATCAAGATATCTTATTCCTCAAGAGCTTAAAAAGCATGGACTGAGAAAATCAGAACTCAGCATCTCAAAGCCCGCACTCAAAGAGCTTATTCACAGCTATACTCGTGAAGCTGGAGTGCGTAGTCTTCGCCACCGTCTTGCAAATATGTCAAGAAAGGTTGCTCGAGAAATACTTGAGCATCCTGAAATAAACAAAGTCTCTTTGACTCTGAAAAACCTTAAAGAGTATTTTGATAAAACTGTTTTTGAGATTGAAAAAACGACAAAGGTTCCTGTTGTAGGAGTTGTTAACGGTCTTGCATGGACAGCAGTGGGCGGTGATGTCTTAAAGCTAGAGAGTATCCGCGTAAAAGGCAAAGGCTCTATGCAGTTGACCGGAAGCCTCGGCGATGTCATGAAAGAGTCGGCACTTATCGCATACAGCGTGGTGAAAACATTAATAGATACGAAAAAATTAAAAATCGATGCGCAAAATATTCCGTTGACATTTAAAGAGAAAGAAGAGAATGCGGAGGTGGACTCTAGCGAGGTATATAAACGTTATGATCTACACATCCACGTTCCGGACGGTGCTACTCCAAAAGATGGACCTAGTGCGGGCATAGCTATGGTAAGCGTTATAGCTTCGATTTTAAGTTCTCGAAAAATACGTTCAGAAATTGCAATGACCGGTGAAGTCTCTCTTAGCGGAGACGTGCTTCCAATAGGCGGACTTAGAGAGAAACTTATTGCAGCACACAAAGCCGATATGAGCAAGGTTCTTATCCCGGTAAAAAATTATGAGAGAGATTTGGAGGATATACCTAAAGAGGTCAGAGACTCTCTTGAGATAATCGGCGTAAGCAGAGTGGAAGAGGTTTTAAAACACGTCTTAGTGTAAAACCTCCTCTTTCTAGAGAACTATCGAGTTTATTTTCTCAGTAAGATCATGATTTCTAATCGGCTTCATTAAGAAACCGTTTGCTCCAAGCTCTAGAGCTTCAGTTTTTTTTGTCTCATCGGTGGTGAGTACAATAATTGGAACCTGTTCTATATTTTCATCTGAGCGCACAACTTTTAGCATCTCCAAGCCGTTCATTACAGGCATGATGATATCTAAAAGTATAAGATTTATATCACCTCTCTCTTTTATCTTCCCAATCGCATCAGCTCCATTTTTTGCCTCTAAAACCTCTTTTACATCAGGGTTTTTCATAAGCATCGACTTCAGAAGTTTAAGGTTTATCATATCGTCGTCTACGGCTAATATTACTAATTGTTTCGACATTTTTTTACCTTTTAAGCGTATTTTTTAAACAGAGATTGAAGTAACTCTCTGTTTACAACATTGTTAATGATCTCATCTACATGCTCTTGATGTTGCGATGCATCTTTGTGGATGGAGTCATCAATAAGCACAATATGAGAGTCAAGTCCGTTTGCGTTGCTAAGCTTTCTAATGCTTGATGCAATGGAACCTACATTTAAATCGCTGTACTCCTTGTCGAAAAGCACGACTTTGTAAGAGTAGTTGTCTGTAAGTTCCTCAAAGTCGACTAATGAGGAAGCGACTTCATAAGTAAGCCCCATCGCCTCTATGATTCTTGTGTAGAGTTTTGTCTCAAAAGAACTCTTCTTGGCTATAAGTATATCTGCTCTATATTCAGGTTTTGCGGGGTGTTCTACAGCCTCAGTTAGCTTCTCTATAATCGCTTCTTGCGTGGGAGTGACGTCCTGAGCATGTTTCTCTTTACTGATTTTCTTAACATCGCTATTTTTTGCTAAATCGTCAACTTCAACTATATGATTTGCCAAGAAGTAGTTTAAAACAGCAATAATTTCTGAGCGAACCAGAGGCTTTGTTGTGTACTCATCAAGTCCTGCTGCTAAGAATTTCTCTCTGTCTCCTTTTAGCGCATTTGCAGTCAGCGCTACTATTGGGACGTGAGGCTGTTTATAATCCTCTTCCCACTCTAAAATCTCTGTAGTTGCTTCGACACCGTCTAAGAATGGCATTTGGATATCCATAAAGATTATATCAAAATTTCCATCTTTTCTCTTTTGGAACGCATCAAGACCGTTGTTAGCAATCGTTACGGTTAGTCCTAAATCTTCCAATGTTCTTTGGATGAGTTTTTGGTTGATGATATTATCCTCAGCAACTAGAACATTTGCTACAAATCTCGAAGTGTTTAAGTCAAATTTCTTGCGAGAGCGCTTTTTGACAACCTGCATAGATGCGTTTGTCATAACGTAATTTTCAAGTGTCTGCTTTATTTTTGAAGCGTGTAGCGGCTCATAGAGAATCTTAAATATATCAAGACCAAAACCGTCTACCTTTTTCATTAGATTTGATTTTGTTAAAACTATAAGCTCTTGAGGCAGTTTTGCAAGTTCCGCTAGCGTCTCTTCGGTCACATAATCATAGTCTGCAAAGATTATGTTATAGTTTACATCGTTTTGCAAGAGAGCGACTTTGCTTATGTCTTTAAATGTCGTGTAGCCTACGCCGAAGTAATCAAGATACTCTCTTAAGTACTTGTCTTGCTTTTTGATCTTCATAGAATCGCTTAGTATAAGTGCCTTAACGGTGTTAAAGCTATCTTTTGAGCTTTCTGCTAGTGTTTCAACTTCATCAAAATCCAAGGTAAAGAAGAATGTAGTTCCCTCTCCCACTTTACTGTTAAGGTCAAGTTCTCCACCCATTAACTCTACGAAACTGCTAGAAATCGTAAGACCTAGACCTGTACCACCGTATTTACGTGTAATAGAAGTGTCTGCTTGAGAGAATGCTTCAAATATTTTTGATTTTTGCTCTTCTGTTACACCGATACCGCTATCTTGAATCTCAAACTTGACTCTTGTTTTGCCGATTTCGCTAGATTCTAATCTTCTTATATTAACGTTTATAGAGCCTGCATTGTTTGTAAATTTAACCGCATTAGAGAGAAGGTTGATGATAATCTCTTTAAGTTTAGTAGGGTCTCCTTTAAGCGGAAACTCAAGACTTGGGTCAATAAAACATCCAAGATTAATATGCTTTTCACTTGCACGAACCGCATAAACTTCAACCGCACTCTCGAATTCAAGGATTGGGTTAAAGGCAATGTTCTCAATTTCAAGTTTATTGCTCTCAATCTTAGAGAGGTCAAGAATATTATTAATGATTTCAAGTAGATTTTCAGAACTTTTTTCAATAATATCGACGAACTCGCTCTGCTCCTCTTGAAGACCTGAGTCTTTAAGAAGCTCTGTAAATCCGACGATACCGTTAAGTGGAGTACGAATCTCATGTGACATATTTGCGAGGAACATCGATTTTGCTTCACTCGCCTCTTGAGCAGAGATTTTATCTCTTTTGGTCTGCTCAATAATCTCTTCAAGAAGTTCGTATGCAAGGTCGGTACCCTGCGCCGTATGGAGGTTAATCTTTCTATCTTGTGAGTCATAATCCTCGGCAACTTTTTCAAGAACGTTCTCAAGGTGTTTAATGTTGCTTGCAATCTCATTTGAGAGAATATAACCAAGAATAGCAAGGATAATAGCAATCAACCAAGCTCCAAAGGTAATAATCAATATCTGCAGAGACTCTTGCTGAACCTGACGTGCTCTATTGTCCATGGCATCAAGAAGAAGATTTTCAGCCTCTGAAATAATATTGATCTTCTCTGAGAGCATAGTAAACCAAATACCTGAAGTAATCTCGTACTCTCCGGTTTCCGCAAGCGTAATAATCGCCGTTCTTTCGCTGTTTATATCTGTAAAAAGCTCTAAATTATCCTCTGTTTTAAAAATAGAGTCAAGTTGCTGCGCAAGAGCTTTGTTTTGTATTCCTTCGTAATTTATAGAGTCGGCCTTACCGATAATAGAGATCCATTTACTTAAATCTTCGTCACCAAGCGGAGTTGAACGAGAGATAATATATGATAAATATCCCCGCTCAACACCGGATGCCTCTTTGGCGTGAACCATAGAGATGTACAAAGAGTATAACTCGCTGATCTCTTTGTCTATCTGATTTTCGGTTATCTGCTCTAGTTGTTTAATAAGTTTCTCTTGAGCTGTGACGTAAACACTGTTAAACAGTTCATCAAACTCGATGTTAAGCTCATCCACAAGAACTCTTGCCGATTTTATTTTGTTCATTGAATCAACAATAGAGTCAATATTGTTACATGCAGCGCAGTCAGCTTCGCTGCCTTCTTTTGTGTGCGTATGCAGAGACTGGTTTAATCTTGCACTCGCTAAGTACTCTTCAACCCTTTTATCAACTATTTTTCTCTGCTCGTTAAGAGATTTCAAGATATTTTCTGTTTTGTTACCCAGGTACATGGCGCTCATACCGCGCTCACGAGCAAGGTTACCTACTATTTCATTGATAAGCCTGTTTTCATCAAGCCTAATCTGCAGTTGATCGGCTGCTTTGTATTCCATAAATGAGTTATAAACAAAGTAACTGCTTAGCGCGAACAGTACAATAATTGGTAAAAGACTTATAAGTCTTAGTCTGTTTTTTAATCCAAGTTGCATTACTTATCCTCTATAGTTTGAAATTAGATTTAATTTTGAGATTATCTTTTCAACAAGATTTTTGATACTCAAGTTATCAGAGGAGTTGATTATAGCCTTTAATTCATCATCAAAGTCGTGGATTCTCATATTTTCGCTCATCCCTCTTAGTTTCACTGCAATACCTTTACACGCCTCAATGTTATCTTTTTCTGTAAATTCAAGCATGGAGTTGCTAATATCTTTTGCTTCATGTATATAATCATTAAAGAGCTCGTTAAAACTATCAATGCCTAAGCCCATCTCGTGGGCTATCTGCTTTTTGTCGTATGTAAATGCAATATCAGGAGCACTCTCCTCTTGGAAAAATTCCTCGGCAGCAGCATCTTGTGCAAAATCTTCAAAAGTGTCGATTTGCTCTTCTAGTTCCGGCAACTCTTCATCAACAATCTCTTCTTTAGCCATAGCGGTTTGGTTTAAAAATTCGTCATCTGCCAATTCCGGAATCTCTATGGAGTCGGGAACTTCAGAGTCATCTATAGTTATACTAGGAGCCGGAGCGTCCTCTTTAAAAGAGAGGACGAAATCATCCTCCTCATCTTTATGGCTTTTTGTGTCTGCAACTTCTCCAGCAACAGAAGAGTCTGCGTTGGAGAGTTTGTTTATGATTCTGTAGAGTCTGTCAAGATTTGTTTTTATCTCAGTGTACTCTTCAAGCGAGTTTATCTTACTGAGTGCATCAAGCGCATCCTCTATTCTAAGATTTGCTGCAACACCTTTTAGTTTATGCGACTGTATTCTCAAATGGTCTAAATCTTCATTTTTTGCCGATTCATAAAGATCACTCTTAAAACTGTTTGCTTGAGCAATAAAATCTTGAATAAACTCCTCTACCAAATCAATTGGCAGACCAAGCTCCTCTGATGCCGTTTGTGGATTGTATACATAGTTTGCAAAAGGGTTCTCATTATCGCTTTGAGCTAACGCTTTTTCCTCTTTTTTCAGGGTCTGTTTCTGAACAACCTCTTTTTTTTCTTCAACTTCAGGCATGTATCCTAAGTCATCCTCGTCTATCTCGACATCAAGCGAGAGGATCTTTTTTTGTACTTCGGGCTCAATTGCATCGTAATCTTCTTCGTACGGGTCGTAAGATGTTTGATTTGAAACGCTCTCTATGACTGCCGGTGGATGGTAGAACTCCTCGTGTGAAGGCTTCTCTAGAGCTGCATTTTTTTGAGCAATGTCGGCGGAGAATTTTTGGCTCTGCTCACCCGTTAATGCTTTTATACTTGGAAGATTGATTCTGTAAGCTTTTTCTGAAGGGTTTTGAACTAAATAAATTGTTTGAATTTCAACAGGAGTAGCAAAATTTCTGCCTTTTACATTAATGATAACCTTAGCATCTATACCACTCTCATTGCAGGTAATGTAATCAATCCAGTGCACATGTTTAAAGTTATGGATATAGCCCGGAGTTTTTACAAAAAGGTCTGCAAAATCATCCGCTTCATTTTGAAGTTCTGCCAAGCTGGATAAGCCAAGAGCTTTTAAGTAGCCCTCATCAATTCCTAAAAATTCTTTTTTATGATTGTAGATTAACATTTGAACCCTTTAGTTTGTTTTGTTTTTTTGTTGAATATTTTTTCTTGGAGAAGGCTTGCTTACGGACATAAAACCGGTTATCTGCTCTTGTTTATTGAAAATCGGGGCAATTTCTATATCTACCCAGCAGTAACGTCCATCTTTTCTGAGATTTTTGAGCATTCCGTTCCAGACTTGACCGCTTTTTAAAGTTTTCCACATTTTTTCAAAAGTGGCTTCTTCAACATCGGGATGTCTAATTATGTCGTGGCTACGACCAATTAGTTCATCGCGCGCGTAGCCGGATATTTCACAAAACTTTCTATTTACAAAGGTTATGTTGCCGTCTAAGTCTGTTTGACTTACAGCAACCTTGCCTTCAAAAACATACTCTTCATCTTTTGGTACAATTTTGTCCATAAAAAACCTTTGTATAATATAGTATTATAAATTGCACTAAATATAGCATTAATAATTTAAAAAAAAACTTATTTATAAATATTTTTTATTATATCGGCATCTTTTATGTTTAAAACAGAACTTATATCCTCTATAGTAGCTTTTTTTAGCATCTCAAACGTAGTGAAGTGTTTTATAAGTTTTATAATTTTTGCTTGAGATATGCCTTTTAACTCTAAAAGCTTGCTCTCTTGGTCCAGTTTTAGTTTTGTTTTTTTATGGAAGTTTATGGCACATCTGTGAGCTTCGTCTCTTAATTTCTGTACCCACTGAAGTCTTTTGTCACTATCTTTGAGCCTGAAAATATCATCTTTTCGAGGAAACTTTGCTTCGCAATCGCTATTGGCTAGTTTTATGTGGATGATATCGCTCGCCTTTCCTTTTGCGCGATGCGCTTTGGCATCAATTTTCTCTTTAGATACGGCAATAACATCTAAAAAAGTACCGCTAGATTCTAAAATCTCAAGTGCGAGTTTTAAAAGTGTTGCTCCGCCGTCAATTATCCATAAATCCGGAGGAGGGTTTTTTGAAAAGCTCTGGACTCTTCTTGTGAGTGTCTCTCTCATTTGTGAGTATTCGTCTCTGGCTTGAAGATGATAAGTTCTGTAACTTTTTTTATCAAATTTGCCATCTTCATATACTGCCATGGCGCCGACGGTTGCAACGCCTGACATGTGAGAGTTGTCAAATATTTCTACTCTTAGGGGAAGTTTTTGCAAGTGTAAAAGCTCTTTGATTTGAGTCGGTATCTCATCTGAATCCTGTTTGCGCTCACGCTTTAAAAGTTCTGCCGCATTGATAAGTGCGAGGTCGATAAGCTGTTTCTTATCTCCTTTTTTAGGGATGCGTATCTCTGCTTTTTTCTCAAAAATAGTTGTTAGATAACTCTCAATAATCTCTCGACCTTCAAACTCTGATGCGACTAAAATGGGTGCAACAATGGGCGGTTTGCCGATAGAGTAAAAATCCATAAGCACTCTTTGGTAAAGCTCATCCTCATCATACCCCTCATGCAGCTGTATGTAGTCATGGGATGAGGAGATTATTCTGCCCTCTCTCATAAAAATGCGCACGACGACGGCTCTGTGTTGTGTGTGTCCAAGTACAAAGATGTCGTAATTTTCATCGCTTGCAAAATCTATCTCGCTCTTAATCTCTGAGCGCACGATTCTCTCACATCTGTCTCTAACTGTTCCGGCCTCTTCAAACCTTAGATTTTGGGCATAAAAGTGCATCTTCTCATGCAGTTTTTTTAAGAGTATTTTTTTGTTTTGAATCAACTCTTTTGCCAAATCAAGCTCTTTTGCATACTCCTCTTTGGAGACATCCTTCTCGCATGGACCAAGACACTTTCCTATCTGGTAGTAGAGGCAGAGTTTTTTTGATTTAAGAGAGCCTTTTTTTTGTACAAGGCGGCATAGCTCATAAACAGAATCCAAAATATCTCTCGCACCCACGGAGTAGGGACCGTAATATTTGATGTTTTGAGATTTTATGATTTTTCGTGTTATCTCAAAGCGCGGAAAATCGGCAGAGTTGTCTATATAGATATAGGGATATGTTTTATCGTCTCGAAGCAAAATATTATACTTGGGTGCGAGCTGTTTTATAAGAGAATTTTCCAAAATAAGCGCGTCATGTTCGGAGTTTACGATGATGTAGTTCATGGAAAAAGTTTGTGAAATCATCTTTGTAATTCTGCTTGAGAGGTTTGTGTTTGGCTTTAGGCAGGGAGTAAAATTAAAGTAGCTTTTTACCCTTTTTGCAAGACTCTTTGCTTTGCCGACGTAGAGCAGATGCCCGTCCTTGTCGAAATATTGGTAGATTCCGGCAGAGTCGGGCAGCTGTTTTATAGTCTCTTCAAGATTCATTTATATTTGCTTTTTTTATAATCTCTTGGATAGAGCGAATCAGAGAGTTTAGTTTCTCGTCATGTACATTTATTTCAAAATTTCCGCTTGAACGCTCTTTATAGACCTGTTTTGTCTCTTTATACTCTTCTATACTTTTTTTTGGAGTATGTGTTACAAAAGCTCTTATATCGTCAAAAAGGAGCGAGCCACACTCTTTGCACTCCAAGGGCATATGAAACTTTAAAGCACTTTTAATGCTTTGTATACTATTATCGAATTCTTGTTTCCCGATGGGATGATTAAATACGAAAAAAAGAGTTTTGTTTTTTATGTAAGCAAAGTTAATCATCCTCTGCACAGGCGGCGTAAACATTGATTGCACTATTTTTATACATTTATAATAAGATAACTTAGAGAGCTGAGGTCTACTTTGAAGAGAATCTATAATTTGACTGGCGTTTTTCATTCGATAATTATAACAATGTTTTTATTAGGTTTAAGTGGATGCGGATATAAAGATGCTCCATATTATCTCGAAGATGCGCCGCAAAGTGATGAGAACGTAAAGTTTATTATCAAAAAGAGCGAAAATAATGAAAGTGGCAATGAAAATAGATGAAATACGATGTAATAATAGTAGGTGCGGGTGTTGCCGGACTCTACGCAGCCATGCACCTTCCTCGTACAAAAAAAGTCCTTATAATCAACAAAAGAGAGACCTTTAAGTGTAACAGCTTTTATGCTCAAGGCGGCATAGCTTTGGCGATAGACAAAGAGGATGTTCCTCTGCATATTCAAGATACGCTTGACGCAGGAGCAGGACTTTGCAATGAAGAGGCTGTAAGAGTTTTGAGCGAAAATTCAAGAGCTACCATTGATGATTTGATAGCTCGCGGATTTAATTTTGACAGAGATAAAGATGGAAAGCTGCTCTACACAAAAGAGGCGGCTCACTCCAAAGAGCGCATACTTCACGCAGGCGGTGATGCAACAGGCAGACACATGCACTACTTTTTGTTAGAACAAAATCCGCATCCCATGCTAAGCGATGCAAGGGTTGTTGACCTGCTTATAAAAGATGGCGAATGTTACGGTGTGACGGTGCTAGACCATAGAGAGAGCAGAAATATATACGCCGATAACGTAATCATTGCAAGCGGCGGGGTAGGCTCACTATATGAGTACCATACAAACGCTCCATGTATCAGTGCCGATATGCAGGGACTTTGCGTCTTAAAGGGGATAGAGCTTGCCGATATGGAGATGATGCAGTTTCATCCAACAGTGTATGTAGATAACGACTCCGCGCAAAAAATGCTGCTTACCGAGGCGTTAAGGGGAGAGGGCGCAACCATTGAAGATGAGAAAGGGAGACGATTTCTTTTTGATTATGATGAGAGGGGCGAACTTGCCTCTAGGGATATTGTCAGCAAGGCAATATATGATTACAGTAAAAAGACTCTCATGCAGACATATCTCGCATTTAAAAATTTTGACCATCTCTATTTTACGAAAAGATTCCCAAACATATACAAAAATCTGCAACTTTTAGGATTTAACGCACCAAAACAGAGAGTCCCAATATCCCCGGCGTTTCACTATGCAATAGGAGGAATAAAGACCGACATAAACGGTGCGGTTGTAAGTGTTAAATCACTTTACGCAGTGGGAGAGGTTGCCTCCACGAAAGTTCACGGAGCAAACAGACTTGCTTCAAACTCACTGTTGGAGGGTCTTGTTTTTGGCAAAAGAGCCGTAGAGGATATTCTTAGAAAAAAGCAGGCAAAAAAAGAGATTGTATTTGAGATTAGCGATGAGGTAATGAGCCTTAAAGAGGACAAAGCCAAAAAGAACCTGCTTCGCAAAATCATGTGGGAAAACGTCTCTATCGTGAGGACGAAAAGCGGTTTAAACAGCGCATTAAATCAGATTAATGCTCTTTTAAATGAAAAAATCGGTAAACTTCTCAAATTTCGTTTACTGACTGCAAAAGAGATTATTTTAGCGGCGTTGGCAAGAGATGAGTCAATCGGGGTACATTTTATAGAAAAGGAAAATAATGATTAAACTGTTAATTATTATGCTTAGTTTTAGTTTTGCATTTGCAAGTTCAGGCGGTAGTGCTGAGGCAATTCCGGACTTGACGTTTACATGGGTCGGAATTGGAGCGCTTGTTATATTCGTAATAGGTTATTACTTTGTAGCGATGGAGGAGAAATACCATATAGACAAGGCTAAACCGGCGCTTTTTATCGGTACGTTTATGTTTATACTTATCGCAGTTTACTACATGATAAACGAGCTGGATATGGATCTTGTTCATACGCAGGCACAGCATTTAATCCTTGAGATTGCGGAGATATTTTTCTTCCTCTTTGTTGCAATGACTTACATTGAGACCTTAATCCATATGAATGTATTTGAGAAATTAAAATACAATCTTATCTCAAAAGGGTACAGCTATAGAAAACTTTTCTGGCTGACCGGATTTTTGGCATTTTTCCTCTCGCCGATCGCGGATAACTTAACTACGGCACTTATCCTCTCAACCGTCCTTATTACGATTGAGCGCAGCAAAACATCCTTTTTGGTTCCAGGTGCTATTAATATTGTAGTTGCCGCAAATGCGGGTGGCGCATGGAGCCCATTTGGAGATATTACGACTCTTATGGCATGGACGGCAGGAAAGGGCGCATTTACAGACTTTATGTTTCTCTTTCCCGCATCAATCGGCGGGTACTTGGTTACTGCATTTTTGTTAAGCAGGTTTGTTCCTGAGACACAGCCTGATTTTGATGTTTCAACAGAGAAAGTTCCTGAGCTTATGAAGGGGGCAGATAAAGTAATCGCTCTTGGCGTTATAACAATTGCATCGGCAGTTCTTTCACACCAGCTTCTTCATCTCCCTGCTATGTGGGGTATGATGTTTGGTTTGGCACTTCTTAAAATGTATCAGTACAGACTTAAGAGAAAATATAATTCAAACCTCAATATCTTTGAATCTATGAGCAAGATAGAGAACAATACGCTTCTCTTTTTCTTCGGTATCTTAGCTGCTGTCGGTGCGCTCTATTTTATAGGTTGGCTTGGACTTGCAGCGGTGGTTTACGATCCGTCTGTTCTTGGACCTACATGGTCAAATATAGGAGTCGGTATCCTCTCGGCGATAGTGGATAACGTTCCGGTTATGTCGGCGGTGCTAAAAGCTAGTCCTGAGATGGGTCTGGATCAATGGATGCTTGTAACACTTACGGCAGGAGTCGGTGGCTCGCTCATTAGTTTTGGTTCTGCTGCTGGAGTCGGTGTTATGGGAAAACTTCCGGGTATCTATACTTTTGGTTCTCACATGAGATATTCTTGGACTATCTTTATAGGCTATGTAGTCTCTGTCGCTATTTGGTACGTTCAGTATGAGGTATTGGGTTTCTATATTAAACATTAATCTTAATTATTGTATCCTTTCACATTGTGAAAGGGGTACTCCCCTCTCAACGCCTCTTTGGCACCTCAAAACACTCTTATTAAAGGCATTTAGATGACAAATGTTAGTATCATAGTTTTAGATTTTGGTTCTCAGTATACTCAACTTATAGCTCGCCGTCTGCGTGAGGACAAAATTTATTGTGAGATTCTTCCTTATCACACAACGGCAGAAGAGATTAAGACGAAAAATCCAAAAGGGATTATATTTAGCGGTGGTCCATCTTCGGTCTACAGTAAAGACGCATATCAGGTAGATCAAGAAGTTTACAAGATGGGAATCCCTGTTCTTGGCATCTGCTACGGCATGCAGAGAATTGCGGTTGACTTTGGCGGAAGCGTCATCAGAGCAAGCCATCATGAGTACGGAAAATCTGAGCTCAAAATTATAAATGTAGGTGAAGAGTGCTCGCCGCTTTTAAAAGATTGTGATGATGAAAGAGTAGTCTGGATGAGCCACAGCGATAAGGTTGATATTCTGCCTGAAGGGTTTGAGCCTATCGCTACATCTGCAAACTCTCCTTATGCCGCTGTTGCAAATGAGCAAAAACGCATATACGCAATGCAGTACCATCCTGAAGTCCAACACTCTGAAGAGGGGTATTTGATGCTTCGCAACTTTGCAAGAAATATTTGCGGAGTGACCGAGAAGTGGAAGATGGAACACTTTTTAAAAGAGCAGATTAAGATTATTCGCGAAAAAGTGGGCAAAGGAAAAGTTCTTTGCGGACTAAGCGGAGGCGTTGACAGCTCTGTTGTGGCGGCAATGCTTTATGAGGCAATCGGCGATCAGCTGGTTCCTGTTTTTGTAGATAACGGACTTTTGCGCAAAGGCGAGAGAGAGCAGGTTGAAGAGGTTTTCAAAATCAATCTAAAGGTTCCCTTGGTTGTCATTGATGCAAGAGAGAGCTTTTTGAGCAAGCTTGCAGGAGTAAGCGATCCTGAGAAGAAACGTCAAATTATCGGGCACACATTTATAGAAGAGTTTGAAAAAGAGGCAAAAAAGTATGACGGCATTAAATTTTTGGCTCAAGGTACTCTTTACCCTGACGTTATTGAATCAATCTCCGTAAACGGTCCTTCTGAGGTTATAAAATCGCACCACAATGTGGGCGGACTTCCTGATTGGATGGACTTTCAACTTATAGAGCCTCTTCGTGAACTCTTTAAAGACGAGGTAAGAAAAATCGGTTTAGAATTGGGACTTCCAGAGTCTATGGTTAACCGTCATCCATTCCCTGGACCGGGACTTGCAATCCGCATTATGGGTGATGTAAATGAAGCTGATTTGACCCTTCTTAGAGAAGCGGATGTTATTTTACTAGAGGAGTTAAAAGCGAGCGGATACTATGCAAAAACATGGCAGGCGTTTGTTGTTTTACTAAACGTAAAATCAGTCGGCGTTATGGGCGATAACCGTACGTACGATAATACTGTTTGTGTGAGAGTGGTTGAGGCAGTTGACGGCATGACGGCTACATTTGCTCATCTTCCGCATGATCTCTTGGAGAGAATAAGCAGAAGAATTATCAATGAGGTTGACGGTATAAACAGAGTTGTTTATGACATCAGTTCTAAGCCACCGGCAACAATCGAGTGGGAATAGTTTAAAGATATGTCAAAAAAGATCTACCTCTTCGCAACTTCTAAAAGCGAACATGCTATCAATGTTAAATCTTTAGATGTCAGGTATTTAAAACCTGATATCGATTTTTCCAAGTACGACTATCTCATTATCACATCCAAGCAGACCGTAAAAGCACTCGAGAAGTATGATAAAAAAGATTTTATAGATATTCCTGCACTTTGTGTTTCTATAAAAACTGCAGTTGCTTATAAAGAGTTCGGCGGTACTGTTTTGGCAGTCGGCGACGGATACGGAGATAATCTTGCTAAAAATATAAAAGAGTTCCCTAAAGAGACAAAATGGCTCTATTTAAGAGCTGAGCTCATAGCCTCCGATTTCGTCAAAAGAAGTAAGGATGAGGGGCATAAAATAGATGATGAAATTCTTTATGTCAGTGAGTGTTCCAAAGAGATTTTGCAGACAAGAGTAGATGATGATTCTACTCTGATTTTTACATCTCCCTCGTCGGTAGAGTGCTTTTTGAAAAATAACTCTATCCACCCTGATGCCAAAATTATAGTCATAGGCAGTACAACCGCAAGAAGTTTGCCGGAGGGCATAAGATATATAATTAGCGAAAAAACATCAATAGAGAGCTGCATCGAGTTGGCATTGAGTCTTTAAAAGAAAATTCAAGAATTTTTTTTGTATAATCATATAAGTAGTCTGGATAGTTCGAGAAACCGCACTAATGAGGGTTCTACATTTTCAAGTAGCGAATACGTAGGATTTTTGTGTGTCGGTGTTGTCGTTTGAGATACGTTAACTCTGTCGAGACAATGTCGCCGTTATAAAATACTCTCTTCGCCCAAATTCGGCTTTTAGAACCAAGCCAAATGCGAGACGGCTGTCTGGGCTACTTATAAAATATCCACTTAGGGTGTTACGGCAAGTTAAGTAGATATTTTTTAACTTATTTATGGAGTGTTGATGAAAATTTTAATTTTGGGCAGCGGTGGCAGAGAGTACTCTATTGCCAGAGCAATTTTAAACGAAAAAGAGTTTCATGAACTTTTTTTTATACCCGGAAATGGTGCAACAAGCTCTTTGGGAACAAACCTAAATATTAAAGATTATAACGATTTAGCTGCTTATGCAAAAGAGAGCAGTATTGATTTGACTATTGTCGGTCCTGAAGCTCCGCTTGTGGATGGAGTAGTTGATATTTTCAAATCACTCGGACTTACTATTTTTGGACCAAGCAAAGAGGCGGCTCAGCTTGAGGGCTCAAAAGTCTACATGAAGAACTTTTTGGCAAAGTACAACATCCCTACGGCGCGCTACATTGAGACGGCTTCAATTGAGGATGCTTTTAAATTTTCAGATACTCTAACTGCTCCCATCGTTGTAAAAGCAGATGGACTCTGCGGTGGCAAAGGCGTTATTATCGCGCAAAATCATGATGAGGCAAAAGTTGCGATATCTGAGATGCTAAGCGGAAAAAGCTTTGGCAATGCAGGACTCAAAGTAATTGTCGAGGAGTTTTTAGACGGCTATGAGCTCTCCATGTTTGCGGTTTGTGACGGAGATGACTATATTTTGCTTCCGGCAGCTCAAGACCACAAAAGACTTAAAGACGGTGATGAGGGACCAAATACAGGGGGAATGGGCGCTTATGCTCCTACTCCTTTGGTTGATGAAGCGCTTTATGAAAAGGTAAGGCAGAGAATAATCCGTCCTACTCTTGATGGAATGAAAAAAGAGGGAGCACCTTTTGAGGGCGTTCTTTTTATCGGTATTATGGTTGTAAACGGCGAGCCTATTACTTTGGAGTTCAATGTCCGTTTTGGAGACCCTGAGTGTGAAATTCTTATGCCGCTTATGACTTCAAGCTTAAGCGATATGTTTTATAAAGCTGCTACAAATAGACTCAGTGAAATAAAAGTAGAGTTTTCAAACCAATATGCAGTAGGCGTGGTTATGGCAAGCGCAAACTATCCCTACTCAAGTTCAACACCGGCTGAAATTATAGTAGATGATGTGCATCATGAAGAGATTGAGAAGTATACGCATATCTCTTATGCCGGTGTAAGCATGATTGATGGCATACTGTATGCAGACGGTGGAAGAGTCTTGGTTTGTGTCGGTATCGGAGAGAGTATAAAGCAGGCAAGAGATAGAGCATACATGAGATGCGGACAGGTTCATTTTGCAGGTAAAAAACTCAGAACAGACATAGCCTATCAAGCTCTTTAAGAAGAATTGAAGTGAACGAAGAGATTAACAAAAGACTTTATCAAGAGGGAATGACATTGGCTCCTATAAAAAAGAGAGGCATGGCATTTTTTATAGATGAGATGCTGCTTTCTCTTTTGCTTATTATTGCACTCGGAGACTCTTTTTTTGATGCTAAAACAGTTGAAGAGATGATTATCCTTACAAATGCGTTTGTTTTGGAGTACATGGCTGTAAAAGTGGTCTATCAAGCTTTTTTTGTGATGCAGTACGGCGCAACTTTAGGCAAAATTGTTATGAAGATAAGAGTGATAGAGATTGGGACTATGCAAAAGCCTAACGTAGTCGTAGCGCTAAATCGTGCAGTTGTGAGAGTCATAAGCGAGATGATGTTTTATCTCGGATTTGTATGGGGAGTAATGGATCCCATGAGGCAAACATGGCATGACAAAAGCGCTAAAACATTGGTTATAAATGCTTAAGTTACTACTTCTTTTATCAATACTTCTTGCTTGCGCAGTAGCTAATGATAAAGTCGAAGTCTATGCAACAAGTATGGTCACCAAAGATAATATTGTAACGGCCGATGGCGAGGTTGTGGTAATCTATAAAGACTACTACTTAAGTGCAAAAAAAGCGCTATATGATAGAAACAGTGGAGAGCTGGAGTTATTTGGAAATATTAGAGCAAATCAGGGAGAGAATATTAAACTTCTTGGAGAGTATGCGAAACTTAATATTGCTGAAAAAGAGAGAACATTTAAACCATTTTATATGCTTGAGCGAACATCAGATGTTTGGATTAGCGGTGATGGCTCTTACGCAAAAGATACAGAAGTAGAGATAGATACGGGAGTTATGAGCGGATGTGATCCCAACAATCCGCTCTGGAAGATGGAGTTTACATCATCGGACTACAACTCCGACACAATGTGGCTAAATCTTTACAATGCAAGAATATATATATACGATATCCCTGTTTTTTATACACCCTATTTTGGATACTCTCTTGATACAACAAGAAGAACAGGACTTTTGCCTCCCATGGTTGGCTTTTCCGACAAAGAGGGATTTTACTATGAGCAGGCGTTATATATTGCAGAGAGTAACTGGTGGGATTTGGAGCTAAAGCCTCAAATAAGAACAAATCGCGGTTCAGGACTTTATACTACATTTCGATTTGTTGATAGTAAGGTCTCTAAAGGCTCTTTAACTGCAGGTTATTTTAAAGAGAAGGAAGATTACTTTTTAGAAAATAAACTTGCAAATCAAAAACATTACGGATTTAATTTTCTTTATGAAAACTCTGATGTGATAAATGAGTGGTTCGGCACAAGTTTTAAAGGTCAATCAGGTTTATATGTGGATGTACTCAACATGAATGATGTTGAGTACATCAATCTTTCAACAAACGATACAACACAAAATGTAACTACAACACAGCTTCTCTCAAGGATAAATCTTTTTTACAACACCGATGATGATTATATTGCAACATATTTTAAACATTATAAAGATTTGAATCTAGCAAGCAATGAGACGACTCTGCAAAATCTACCGGCAATCCATTACCACAACTATTTAGATACTCTGCTTGATGATCACTTTATATACAGTTTTGACATAGTGAGCAACAACTACTATAGAAGTCTGGGCAAAAGTGCTACCCAGACAGACATAAATATACCTTTAACGCTTCAGACCAGTGCATTTGACGAACTTTTAAACCTCTCTTATGAAGCCAATTTATATGCACAGCACACGCTTTTTGCCGGGGATGAAGACTCTGCTAACCCGTCTGTGTATGAATATAAGAATGGAATATTTGCAAGAAACTATCATGTTGTTTCTGCATCGACCCAACTAACCAAAGCATATGAAAAGAGTACTCATGTTGTAGATTTTGGTGCCAAATATCAGAGAGAGGGGTCAAAAACAGAGAGCGGTTACTATGAGGATTATAAAGATTATGCAGATTTTTGTTCTATATCCACAAACAAATTAAATCCTCTTTGTAGTTCAAGCTACCCTTTTCGTGATTTTTATAATATCTCCGACATTGAGGAAAATCTACAACTCTATTTTTCTCACTACCTTTATGACTCTTTAGGCAAGCAGGTGTTTTATCATAGGCTCTCGCAAAATATCTCATACGAGGATGTCGGCGGCGGTGCAGGAGAGCTGGAAAATGAGCTAGATTTACAGATTACTGATAATGTAAATTTTTACAACAATATGTTTTATAACTACGACGAGAGTGCTTTTTCTAAAAATTTCAATAAAATATCCTATAATGGAGATAGCTTAAATATAGGGTTGTCTCATATGTATCAAGATAGTTTTCTGCCTCAAACTACTACTTATTCCCCGAAAACAAGCTACATGACTTCATCTTTAGCGTATAAATATGACAAGCACTACTCTTATAGCTTTAGACTCGATTACGACTTAGAGAGAAGCGAGAAAAAGAGTTTTGAAGTAGGTTTCTTATACCAAAAAAGGTGCTGGGATTTCGGACTTACCTATCTTGAGAATAACAGACCTATACTTAGTCAAGTAGTTAATCCAGGAGAAGATCCGGCTTCACATGTATATGACAGATATATATATGTTACTATAAGATTGAAACCTATCATGAAGAGTGATGGAAGCCTGTCTGGTTTTATGTTTAGACTTCCTGATAAATCGGAGACAAATTAATTATGAAAAAGTACAAACATATACTTAAAGATAGAGAAGACGCGGCAAAAAGACTTCAAGAGATTGTGCCTATGCAGAAGCTAAAAGATGAAAACTGGAAGATAGTGGCAGTCTCAAGAGGCGGCTTGGAGCTAGCATATCATTTAAGGGGAAAATTTAAAAACAGCATAGATTTTCTATTCTCAGAGGCAATCATGGCTCCCAATAACAGCGAGTGCGAGATAGCTAGAGTCTGCGAGAGTGAAGAGATTGTAATAAACGAGAATTTAGTAGCTTCCTTTGGAATAAAGTATGACTACGTTTACGGTGAAGCGCATAGAAAACATGAAGAGAAGATTCTTGGTTACATATATCAATACAGAAAGGGAAGACCGTTTGCGTCAATGAGCAACCAGATAGTTTTGCTCGTTGATGAGGGAAGTGAAACCGGAATGAAGTTTCTAACTGCTCTGAAGATGATTTTAGCCATGAAACCAAAGGCTGTATATATTGCAGTTGCTGTTATACCCAGCGATGTTTTAGAGTTTTTAGAGCAGTTTACGGACAAAATATTTTTTCTCTACAATATAGATGATTATGTGGAAACATCTCTATATTACGAAGAGTTAAATAAGATAGATGAAGATATGATAGAAAAAATATTAGGAGAAAAAAGTGAAGTATGATATAAATATTGATTTAGAAAATAGAAGTGAAGAGTATTCGTTTGGTGAAGTTGCAAAACAGGCTAATGGAGCAGCTTGGATAAAGAGCGGCGATACCGTTATTTTGGCAACAATCGTAATAGATGAGACAGAGATAGTAAAAGATGATTTTCTCCCACTGACCGTGCAGTATATTGAAAAAACATACGCTGCGGGTAAAATTCCAGGCGGATTTTTTAAACGTGAAACAAAACCGAGTGATTTTGAAACCCTTACTTCGCGTATAGTTGACCGCTCTCTTCGCCCGCTTTTTCCTAAAGGATTTGGTCATCCGACACAGATAACTATCATGACATTTAGCGTTGACGCCGAGGCTGATCTACAGATTCTGGCACTCAATGCGGCATCTGCAGCTCTGTATGTAAGCGATATTGATATTAACAAATCGGTCTCTGCCGTAAGAGCTGCAAAAATAGATGGTGAGCTGGTTTTAAATCCTACTCTCTCGCAGCTAAAGAACTCGACGCTAGATCTTTATCTATCGGGAACAAAAGATGAACTTTTGATGATAGAGATGAGAAGTATCGGTTCGCAAAAGGTAGACACCACTTTAGTTATGGACCCGTTGCTAGATCCTACGATGAGTGCGCCTGTTATCATGACACACGTTTCAAATGCGTTGGCGGAAGATGAGCTTGTAGATATTTTACAAAAGACACAACAACTGCTTTTTGAGAGTAATGCTAAGTATGAAGACTCTTTTAAAGAGTTTAAAAAAGAGACACAAGCTATAGAGTATAAAGCACATGTGATAAATGATGAGATGGTTAATTATGTAAAAGAGCATCACTTTTTAGATATAAAAGCCGCTATGAATCAGATGGCAAAATCAGAGCGCTCAACCGCTCTAAGAGCACTCAGAAAAAAAATTATGCTCATTCAAGAGCATTGGGATGAAGTAGAACTTAAAGATGCTATCGAAAATGTAAAAAAAGAGCAGGTAAGATCACAGATTTTAAATGAGAAAATCCGTGCTGACGGCAGAGCTTTAAATGAGATAAGACCGATATCCATAAGCACAAACGTTCTTCCGCGCGCACACTCTTCATGCCTCTTTACACGCGGACAGACACAGGCTCTAGTCGTTCTTACGATGGGCGGACCAAAAGATGCGCAGATGTTTGAAACATTGACGGATGACGGCATTCAAAACGAGAACTTTATGGTTCACTATAATTTCCCGGGATTCAGCGTCGGTGAAGCTTCTCCTGTTATGGGCACAAAAAGAAGAGAGTTGGGACACGGAAATTTGGCTAAAAGAGCCTTAGAGCCAGTTACAGACTTTAATGGACAGACAGTTCGTCTGGTCTCAGAGATACTAGAGTCAAACGGTTCATCATCGATGGCAACTGTTTGCGGCGGTTATATGGCGCTTAAGGCGGCAGATATCGAGACGAGCGACACCATTGCGGGGATTGCTATGGGAATGGTTAGCGAAGGCGAGAAGTATGCAATTCTCTCTGACATCATGGGGCTTGAAGACCATGACGGCGATATGGACTTTAAGGTAACAGGCTCAAAAGAGGGCATCACTGCCATGCAGATGGATATTAAACTAGGCGGGGTTAGTTTAAATATACTAAAAGAGGCACTCTACCAAGCAAAAGAGGGAAGAGCGCATATTATAGATATTATGCAAGAAGCTGAGAAAAAAATTGAGTTCAATGAGGGTGTATTGCCAAGTACGGACTTTTTTCACATTCATCCAAGTTTTATCGGCGAGATTATCGGTCAAGCCGGTAAAACAATCCGTGAGATAATTGAGAAGTTTGAAGTAGCAATCGACATAGATAAAAAAGAGGGAAAAGTTAAAGTAACAGGCAAGAGCAAAAACGGAGTGCAGGCTGCCAGAGAACATATCGAGGGAATTGTCAATGCTCCTAAAGTCCCAAAGATAGAGTACAAAGTAGGCGATACATACAAGGGAATCGTTAAAAAAATAGTTGATTTCGGTGCGTTTATAGAGTTGCCGGATGGAACAGACGGACTTATCCATATCTCTAAAATATCAGATCAAAGAGTAGATAAGGTCAGTGACGTAGTCAGTGAAGGCGATGAGATAGATGTTGAAATCTTGGAATTCAAGGGCAATAAAATTTCTCTAGGACGCGCGTAGATAAAATTGCATACATTAAAGTAATTTTTAGCACTTTTTATGTATACTTCGCCATCAAATTTAAGTAGGGAAATCCTTGCATTTATGTATGGGTTGCTATATCTTTTGTGGATATGGTTACGCTAGCCGAAAAGATTTGTAATAATTTTAATGGAGAAACTATGAAAAAAATTCTTTTCTTAATGGTAGCATTCGCTACTGCTGCACTAGCTGCTGATGGTGATGTTGCAAACCAAACACTTAAAGCGTACTCAATGATCGCTGCAGGTCTTGGTCTTGGTCTTGCTGCTCTTGGTGGAGCTATCGGCATGGGTCATACTGCTGCTGCTACAATCGCCGGTACAGCTCGTAACCCAGGTTTAGGTGCTAAACTTATGACTACGATGTTTATCGCTCTTGCGATGATTGAAGCTCAGGTTATCTACGCGCTTGTAATTGCATTAATCGCACTTTACGCAAACCCTTACTTAGGTTAATCAACCCAAGTGTCCCTCTTGTCGGCTTCTGCCGACAATACTCTTTTTTTATGCGACTATGGTGGAACGGTAGACACGCAGGCTTGAGGGGCTTGTGCCGAAAGGTGTGAGAGTTCAAATCTCTCTAGTCGCACCATCTCTATAAAAAATCTCTGCACTGCATAAAAGCTATCTAGAAAATAAAAATCCGAATCCAACTCTGCTTTGGTGCTGATTGTAATCCACTAAACTTGCTCCGTAACCGTTAAATATTTTTAGGTACCAGAAGTTATTTTTTGAGTTTCCGGTAGGGTGCGACCAGTCTACTTCAATTGAGCCTCGATTTTCGCCGGTAAAATGAAGATTGTTGCGCCATGTTAAGTCAAACTGATGCTTTTTGAAAAAATAGTTTAACTTTAAATGTCCATACCCCAGATAAGAGGTTATATCTTTGTTGTCATCTCCTGCATCTGCTACCCATGCCCTAAGGCTTGTCATAAGATTTCGGCTATAAAAAATAGACTCCAAATAGATTCTGTTCCAGGATCTGGAGAGTGGTGACCCCATTCCGTTTGACTCATGTAAAAAACCAAACTTAATAGCTTTCAATCCAAATTCAGAGAACTCTTTATCTTCAATAGGCAAGGTAAGCCATACTTCAGGTCTATAGTTTGTTTCACGAAACGGAGCAGAATCGGAGTAGAGCTGCCACCACACTTCTTGCGTGTATCCCAAACTTATTATTTCATTAAAACCAAATAGATTGTAGCTTAAATCTTTTTTTAAACTTATTTGAAACTCTGCTTCAATATTTTTGTCAAATTGGTAATAGTTTGGGTAGAGGGCAGGATCTTTTTGCTCATAATCTTTTGTTGTATATGCAAAAGGAAGAAAATAATTTTTTTCATATGGAAGCAAGCCGAAGTTACTAAAAATTTTTGCTATCATTGCATCTCTTGCATCTGAATCTTTTGGCATATCAAGATGTTGAAAAAGAAAAAGTTTTTTTGCTTCATCCTCGCTGGTTTCAGTAGCTTCAATCTCTTTATTACTACTCGTCTCATGAGCAACAAGATAAGAGCCTGCTATAAAAAGCAAAGCAATAAAGAGTGTTTTATTTAATAAGAACAACGGAGTCTTCACTATTTGGCACCAAACATAAAAAACTATATGCTTCACTTCCAAGAGTTTTATAGCTGTGAGAAAGACCCGCTGGAATTAACAGAATATCGCCGGCATTAGCTTCAAAAGTTTCATCTCCAATCTGGACAAGCGCGCGTCCCGAGAGAACATACTGCTCATGTTCAACTATGTTCGTATGAGGGGGCATATGCCCGCCTGCTTCTATTATGAAGTTGCGCATTGCAAAGTTTGGAGACTCATCTTGAGATAAAAGCATCTTCATTGAGACTCCTTTACCGGCCTTTTGAGGAGTTGCCTCAATGGAATTAATTTCTTTGTGTAGGTACACTATAGCTTCCTATAATAATATTTTTGGTAGCATATCATAAACTGTGTTTGATTTACTTGGAGAGTGTTTATGAAAATTGCAAATAATATAACGGAACTGATAGGAAATACCCCTTTGGTTAGATTAAATAAAGCCTCGGTGCTCACAGGTGCTAATATAATTGCAAAGTGTGAGTTTATGAATCCTACAAGCTCTGTAAAAGATAGAATAGGTTTTAACATGATTAGGCGCGCAATAGAGGCAGGGGAGATAATCGAGGGAACTACTATAATAGAGCCTACAAGCGGCAATACGGGAATTGCGCTTGCGGCAAATTGTGCAGCGCTCAATTTAAAACTTATTTTGACTATGCCTGAATCAATGAGCTTAGAGAGAAGAAAGCTGCTAAAAGCACTTGGAGCCGAGCTTGTTCTGACTCCCGCACCTTTAGGAATGAGCGGCGCAATTACAAAAGCGGATGAGCTTCAAAAAGAGATTCCAAACTCAATAGTTCTGCAGCAGTTTAAAAATCCTGCTAATCCTGAAATTCATGAGCTCACAACAGCGCTGGAGATACTTCGCGATACGGATAAAAAAATAGACGCCTTTGTGGCCGCTGTAGGAACGGGAGGAACGCTTAGCGGCGTATCGAGAGTTTTAAAAAAAGAGATAGCAAATATTATGATTTTTGCAGTTGAACCCTCAAGCTCTGCCGTACTCTCAGGAGAGAAGGCTGGTCCACATGCGATTCAGGGCATCGGTGCAGGATTTATTCCAGACACTTTAGATGTGAGCGTATATAATGAAGTGATAAAAGTGAGCAATGAAGATGCTATAAATACGGCAAAAATGCTCTCAAGAGAGGAGGGACTGCTTGTGGGTATATCAGCAGGAGCAAATGTATTTGCAACGATGCAAGTTGCCCAAAGAGCTGAGTTTAAGGGCAAAACTCTTTTGACTATTCTTTGTGATACAGGCGAGAGGTATCTAAGTACAGAACTTTTTGATGAGTAGACTTTTTTTAGAAACTATAAGAGCAGTTGAGGGAGAGGTTTTTAATCTCCTCTATCACCAAAAAAGATATGAGAGCGTTTTAAAAAAATTTAATATTAAAAATCCTAAAAACCTACTTGAGCATATAAATCCTCCAAAAAGAGGAACTTACAGATGTCGTTTGCTCTACAATATATCTCAAGAGGCGCATACTATAGATGTCGCATATTATGAGTATAAAAAAAGAGAGATAAGCTCCTTAAAACTTGTATATGATGACAATATAGAGTACTCTTTAAAGTCTGCATGTAGAGATGAGCTGGATATACTTTATGGGCAGAGAGATAAATGTGATGATATATTAATAGTGAAAAATTCTCTTATAACAGATACTACGATAGCAAATATTGCTTTTTATGATTCAGGGAGATGGGTAACTCCAGCGCAGCCGCTGTTAAAGGGTACGACAAGGGAACGGCTTTTGATGGAGAAAAAAATATTTGAGTCTGATGTTTATGTAGATGATTTGAAAAAATTCTCAAAAGTTGCGCTTATGAATGCTATGATAGATTTTGATATAATTACAAAAAATATAGAGGAGTTTTTTTGCTAGAGAACTTAATAGAAGATAGAGATTTTGTAAAAATAATGCAAAAAAATATAGAAAATTTAATTATTCTTCTTTTTGAAAAAGACCAAAATTTCGGTATCTTGTGTAAAATCGAACATGTAACTTTTGAACCCGCTCTGCCAAAAGAGATAAGTGCCGAGTTTAGACCGATGACACTGTTTTTTCTTGCCGGATACACTTTTGATACTGCGAGTATAGAGGATGATAAATTGGTTTTTGAAGCAGGTTTTGGAGCAGACAATTTCGGTAGTATAGTGAGTGTGCCTCTTTGGAGTATTAAGCAGATAATTGTAGATGAGACACCGCTATTGATAAATCTCTCAAACTATAAGAATGAGAGTATAAAGCATATCAAAAAAGCGGATGATGGCGGGGTTGAGAACTCAATGGCATCTTTTTTATCAAACCCTGAAAACTCAAAGTTTTTAAAAAAGTAAGCCTCTTTTGAGCTTATACTTTATTCAAAGATAGAAGATAGTTTACGACATTGTCGACAAATGCATCATGCTTTCTCTCTTTTGAGTATGCAATATAGAAGCTTCTCTCTATTTTATAATTTTTAAGTCTTGCTTCAAAAAGCTTTCCTTCGGCAACTTCATTTGCTATAACATGCTTTGACATAACCGAAACTACAGGTCTCTCTGTGGTCGGGTCGGCATGAAGAATCGACTCTTTTATCGCCGTAGGGCTTCCTAAAACACCTAGAACCGTAAAGTTGCTACACTGAACATTCATTTCATCAAAAACTTCGCTTGTCAATTTTCTTGTATGGGAGGCTTCATCTCTGCATATCCAGTCAAATCCAAGCAGGTCATCTGCGCTCAAATGTTTTTTTAGAGGTTGGTTTGAAAAAACGACAAGCTCGTCTAACACCCACTCTCTATAGATAATACCGTCTCTAAATTCAGGAGACTCTATAAGAGCGATATCAATCTTTTTGTCTTGAAGTTGGTCTATCATTTCACATGATAGACCGACATTCATATATACGTTGTTGTTTATTCTCTTTTTTATCTCGCTGAGATAATTTGGCAGAATATAGTTTCCGATGGCATTTGATGAGCCGATTATAAAAGTGAAGTCTTTATTGATAATCTTGAGTAGCTCTTTTTCGCCGGAGACGATAGCTTTTTCAAGTCTAGATGCTATTCTATAAAGATCTTCACCCTCTTTAGTAAGAAGAATACCGTTCTTCTTTCTCTCGACTATCTTTGTATCAAGATAATCCTCAATAAATTTAATCTGTTGTGTAACGGCAGGTTGTGAAATACCCAGTTTTGCAGATGCTTTTGAAAAACTCTTTTCTTTTATGACCATCAAAAAGGTTTGTAGTTTTGCAAAATCTTTTAACATAATAATTCCTATAAGTTTAGATAATAAGCAAAAGTATAACTCATTATTATAATTAATGCAATAGTTTTGTAATAATTTATAACTTTTTGGCTATAATAATTTAAGCAAATATGAATAGTGGCAGGGGTATGGAAAAAATATTTAGTAAATTAAATGAGTCGCAAGTCGGTGCCGTGAAAAAAACAGAGGGACCCGTGTTGATCCTAGCCGGTGCAGGAAGCGGTAAGACTACAACCATAATCTCTCGTTTAGCATATCTTATAGAGGGAGTCGGCATTCCCGCTTCAAACACGCTTACGTTGACATTTACAAATAAAGCAGCCAAAGAGATGAGAGAGCGTGCATCGGTCATGATGGATAACCCCGCTTATCCTCCTCTGCTTTGTACCTTTCATAAATTTGGGCTACTGTTTTTAAAGTTTCATATCCATCTTTTAAACAGAGAGAACAATTTTGTCGTCATTGATACAGATGATAAAAAAAGAATCATAAAAAAGATAAACAGCGAGATTTCAACGCCTCTAATAGCGAGCGAAATATCAAGATACAAAAGCTCTCTCCTGAGCCCTGATGACGCATACAAGCAATCAGAACTCTTCAACTATCAGCAAATCGCAAAAGTTTACGAAGAGTACGAAACATATCTTTTGGAAAATAATTTAGTCGATTTTGATGATTTGATAGCTTTGACATACAAACTTCTTGATCAAGACAAAGAGCTAGCCCAGGCAACGTCACAGAAGTACCGTTACATCATGGTAGATGAGTATCAAGATACAAACGAGCTGCAGCTTAAACTCTTGCAAAAACTCTGCAGCGCACACAACAATCTATGTGTTGTAGGTGATGACGATCAGAGTATTTATGGCTGGAGAGGTGCGCATATAAGAAATATCATTGAGTTTGATCAGGATTTCGAGGGTACTGCAATCTTTAAACTTGAGGAGAACTACCGTTCACGCGAACCGATACTCAAAGTTGCAAATGCGCTTATAGAGCACAATCGTTCAAGACTTGGAAAAAAGCTTATTCCCACAAGAGGCGGCGGCGAGGATGTAACGGTTTTAAACTCAAATGATGAGAATGAAGAGGCAAGAAAAATTGCCTCAAAAATCACAAAACTTTTAGACTCCGGAGTAAAGGCCGAAAACATAGCCGTACTTTATCGCGTAAATGTTTTAAGCCGCTCTATCGAGGAGGGGCTGAACCGCGCAGGCATTGCTTACAAACTTGTCGGTGGTCTTAGATTTTACGACAGAGCGGAGATTAAAGATCTTATAAGCTACATAAGAGTGATAACTAATTTTCATGACGACTTTTCTTTTAAACGCATAGTAAATAAACCAAAAAGAGGTTTAGGCAAGGCAAGCGTAGATAAGATAGAGTTGGCAGCGCATGCGAAGGGCAGCTCTATCTTTGAGTATATTAAAAAAGTTCCATCTGCCGAACTTGAGCAGCTTGTAAGACAGAAGAATGCAAAAACACTTAAAAAGTTTGTAAAAGATATTCAATCAGTAGCCAAGTCGGTAACGGAATCGACGTATGACTTTATAGATGTTTTGGAAGATACTTTCCATCTCAAAGATATATATAAGGGTATGCCTGATGAAACGGAGAGAGTTTTAAATATGGATGAGTTTTACGGTCTCTTTAGAGATTTTGTGAAGAACTCACCGGACTCTTCACTTGATGAGTTTTTAAATGAACTCACACTTCAGAGCGAACAAGACCAGGTCGAGGGTGAGAGCATCTACATGATGAGTATCCACGCCTCAAAAGGCTTGGAGTTTGACCATATTTTTATCATCGGATTGGAAGAGGGATTTTTGCCGCTCGTGGGTGATGGCAGCGACCTTGAAGAGGAGAGAAGGCTTGGATACGTCTCTTTTACAAGAGCAAAAGAGACATTGACCCTCTCTCATGTAGAGAGCAGGTTTTACAAAGGAAGAAGAAGCGATTTGCAAAAGAGCAGATTTTTTAATGAAGCCGGACTTTGTGAAGGCTCACTTATTGTTGAAAAAAACACGGTTTTTAAAAAGGGCGACTTGGTACGCCACAAAATCTTCGGCACGGGCAGAGTAGTCGGCATCAGCAAAGCAGGAAGAGAGTTTAAGCTAAACATCAATTTTGCCGGTACTTCAAGAGATATTTTGGCATCATTTGTTGAAAGACTATGAACAGGCTCTTTGTCGCATATAAGCCAACGGGAGCGAGTTCAAATTTCTTTTTAACAAGCTTGAAAAGAAGGTATAAAACGAAAAAAGCAGGCTTTTCGGGAACTCTTGACCCGTTTGCGAAGGGTGTGCTTCTTATAGGGATGGGATCGTATACAAAACTTTTTCGTTTTTTAAATAAAACTCCAAAAGTTTATCGCGCTACTCTTTGGCTCGGTGCAAAATCAGACTCTTTGGATACGGAACTGATTGAGCATGTGGAGATTTTAAAAGAGTTTGAAGAGGCTCAAGTCTCAGATGTCATTGCATCTTTGGAGGGCAAGCTTGAGTATGAACCTCCGATATTTAGCGCCAAACGCATAGATGGACAACGAGCGTATGATTTGGCAAGGGCTGCAAAAGAGTTTACGCTCAATAAAATTTGTTCTACAATTTATAAAACAAAACTCATAAGCTACTGTCATCCGTTTGTTACATTTGAAGCAACCGTATCGGAGGGGACTTACATCCGCTCACTGGGTCTTATTATAGCAAAGAGGCTCGGCGTAGAGTTTGGAAGCCTTAGCGCTTTGGAGCGGCTTAGTGAGGGGCAGTTTAGATATGATGACGAAGAGCTGCTTGATATTAAAAAGTCTCTTAATATTCCTGAGAATTTCTATCATGGAGATAAAAATAATCTAAGATATGGAAGAGTTCTTGCTTTAGATGATTTAGAGATAAAAGAAGATGGGTACTATTGGCTTGATGGCGGCAGTTTCATTTCTGTTATAAACGTAGCGAATGCAGAAGTAAATTATGAATTAGGTAGGATTGAATGCTAGTACTATCCAGAAAAACAGATGAGGCGATTGTTATCGGAGACGATATTGTACTTAAAATCATCTCCATAGATAAAGGTGTCGTAAAGATAGGCATCGATGCTCCTAAAAATATCTCCATAGTCAGACAAGAGCTTCTTGATGATGTCAAAGATGCCAACATAGCCTCTTCAAAAGAGACGAAGCTAGACGATTTAACCATGCTTAGTGCCATACTTAAAAAATAAGAGAGAGCCCAATGAAGCTTTATAAGGCTTACGCAAAGGTAAATATATTGTTAAAAATTATCGGCAAACGCGGAAATTACCATGAGATTATCTCAAGATTTATGAGGGTTAATTCTCTTTATGATGAACTCTCATTTGCCCCCAAACAAAAGAGCGGAGAGTTTGAAATAGTAGGCGAATTTTCATGCAGTGTGGAGCAAAATACGATATATAAAGCATACATGGCTCTTCTTGAAGCCTTGGATGAAGAGTCCGCCGCATCTCTAAAAAACCTGATGAACAAGTACGGAGTAAAGGTTGAGAAGAAAATCCCAGCATTTGCCGGACTTGGCGGCGGAAGCAGCGACGCGGCGACATATTTAAAGATGTGCAACGAGGTTCTTCATCTAGGTCTCTCTTTAAATGAGCTCTCAGCCATCGGCATAAAAGTAGGTGCCGATGTTCCGTTTTTTATCTACGGCTATGACAGCGCAAACGTAAGTGGAATAGGCGAGGTTGTCGAAGAGTTTAAAGAGAAGTTGTTAAACCTTGAGATATTTACACCTCGCATTGAGATAAGCACGCCAAAGGTCTACATGCTATATAGAGAGCAGTTTTACAATCCCATAGACGGATTTGAAGTTGAGCGCCTGAAAAAAACCCCATCATTGGATATACTAAAACAGATGAGCGCAGATGAGGCAAACGACCTATTTAAACCCGCACTTCAAGCATACAAAGAGCTAAAAAACCACTACAGACACGGATGCTACTTCAGCGGAAGCGGCAGCAGTTTTTTTAGAGTAAAAGATACTTAAAGGGCACTAAGCTGGAATGAGATAAAAAATTTAAATGTATTAAAATTATTGATAACTGACCTTACGCACTTTTGTAAAAAAGTTCGTAAATACCTCTAATT
>NZ_JACUTS010000180.1 GCF_014859695.1 Sulfurimonas sp.
GTCATACTTCGGTTCGCAGTAAAATGTTATGTTTTTATCTAGTTTGTAAGTTTTTGTAAGCCACTTCTGCAAACCCTCAGAGTCAAAAACATCCTCCAAACTCCACATACGGCTAAGATGAGGGGCTTTTGAAAATCCATCTGAGACGACATCGCCTACTCTTTGCGTGGGTGAAGAGGGCAAAATATCCTCTATATGGCGCTCTTCGTACTCCAAAACCTCATGGTAAAGCTTGTCGTAAACCTCATCGGTTGTCATAGGGTCATCAAGGACGTAGTAGTGGTATGAGTAGAGATTAAGAAGCTCTACCGCTTTTATATACTGTTCTTTGTTCATAGGCAAAATTTTATCAAAATCTTCTTAAATTGATAACTAGAATAAGCCATCCATTTTAAACTTGATTATGGTCAATGATAATTAATATTATAATCAGTAATATACAAGATTGATTTTATAAGGATATTTAATATGAAAAGTTTTATCTATACAATATTTTCACTTCTGCTTTTGGGTACAAACTCCATTGTGGGCGCCGAAAAAGTAGAGAAGATTGTGGTTTCGGGTCCATTTGCTTCCGTTTCACACCCAATTTTACATATGATTGAGACAAATGCTCTAAGCGACGTTGCGGATAAAATAGAATTTAAACTCTGGAAAAACCCAGACGAGCTTCGAGCCATGACGATTAGAGGCAATGTGGATTTCGTGGCTATTCCGACAAACACTGCGGCTATTTTGAACAACAAAGGCGTAGATATAAAACTTCTCAATGTCTCTGTTTGGGGCATTTTGGGGATGATAAGCCGCGATGATTCACTAAAAACCCTTAAAGACTTTAAAGGCAAAAAGATAGCGGTTCCCTTTCGCGCAGATATGCCCGATATCGTCTTTAAACAGCTGCTCAAAAGAGAGGGCTTAGACCCGCAAAAAGATTTTGAACTCGTCTACGTGGCAAGTCCCATAGATGCGATGCAGATGCTTATCATGAGAAGAATAGACCACTCGCTTCTGGCAGAACCTGCAATCTCAATGGCACTTAGAAAAACAAAATCATTCCCAATCAGCATGGTTGCTCCAGAGCTTTATAGAAGTGTCGATTTGCAAGAGGAGTGGGGCAAGGTTTTTAACACAAACGGCGATCTTCCCGAAGCAGGTATCGCTGTTATGGGGCATGTCAAAGATGAACATCTTATAAAAAGATTTCAAGAAGAGTATGCAAAATCTTTAGAGTGGTACAAAACAAACCCTAAAGAGGCGGGCAAACTTGTTGCAAAAAACATTGAGATGTTAAGTGAAGAGGGCGTGAGCGATTCAATCTCGC
>NZ_JACUTS010000082.1 GCF_014859695.1 Sulfurimonas sp.
AAAAGTATATACTCTAAAATAAAATATAGGAGTATGAAAATGAAAAAGATTTTTTTCTCGACGGTGGTTTTAGCGACTCTCTCTTTTGCGGGCGGATTTATGGATATGGGTATGAGCAGTGATTTGCATGTGATGCTATCAAGTGATAGAGTTCTAAGCGAGGGGCAGAACAAAATCAAGGTGGAGTTAAACAGAGGTTCTCATGACGGTGCAAAGGTTGTGGCTAAAGATGTTCGTATAAAGTTTTTTATGCCTGAGATGCCCGGAATGCCTTATATGGAGTCAAAAGACATCTGTAAAAAAGCACAAAACCATTTTGAGTGTAACGTCAATTTCGGTATGGGCGGAACATGGCAGTATCAGGTTTTTATAAAAGATGAGCAAGGCAAGGATTATAAATACAAAGGGAGTGTAAATCTAGGTCAAGCTTCCTCAGCGCATCGTCACTAGGAGTTTGCCATGAAGATGCTGACTCTTTTTATGATTCCTTTTGTATGTTTTGGTGCGGAGTTTAGTGAAGTTTTTGAAAAAGCTGCTCTAAATTCGCCTATTTTGCGTGCAAAACATGAAAAGATTTTAGCTTCACATGAGGCTATAAAAGGCGAAGCGGTATATAAAAATCCGGTTATCTCCATAGGTGTTAATGATTTGCTTTTAAATGAGAACTTTTTAAAAAGAGATATCGAGCCTATGCAGACGAACTTTATAGGAATAACCCAAGAGTTTGAAACATTCGGCAAGCTTGAGCTTAAAGAGGCAATACTTCGAGTAGATACTCTTGTATTAGAGTATGAACTTGAAGATTTGAAGCTTGATTTGTACAAAAAAACTGCACTCATTGTTGAGAAGATAGCGACATTTTCAAATCTTTTAGAGCTTTTAGAGAGAAAAAAAGCAAACTTAGAGATACTTATAGACTATTATGAAAAGAGCATAAGTGTTGAGAGCGGTTTTAGAAAAAGTGTCGAACTTCAAAAAAAGATATTTGCTATTGAGGACAAAATACTAGAGATTCAAGAGAGTGTTCAAAGAGCCAAAAATGAGTTTAAATACCTTACAAATCAGGAGTTCATGCAGGTGCAAAGAGCGCAAATCGGCGAAGAATTTATAGAAGAAGAGATAAAAAAAGCACCTAAATATAAAATTTTTGAGTTGCGCAGCAGAGAGTTGGAGATTGCCGCAAAGCTTGAAGAGAGAAAAAAATACTCAAACATAAGCCTATCTCTAAGCTACAATTACCGTCAAAATTTTGATGACTATCTGTCTGTAGCGACGTCCTTTGCACTCCCGATTTACGGCAGCGAAGATGCAAAAGCAAAAAAAACACGCTACTTAAAACAAGAGAGCATTCAAAACGCACAGAACTATCTGCAAAACGCAACTATGATTTTTCAAAATAACCGTAAAAAAGTAGAGTATTTCTCTAAAAGAGTTGAGAATCTTGATGCGATTTTAGAGAAGTACAGAGCGCTCGGCATTTATGAGAAATCAAACATAAGAAACAGCGTCACGCTTGAGAAAAGCGTAGAGGATGAAAATCTGCTTTTTGATCTGGAGATAGAGAGATTAAAATATAAACTAGAGATAAAAGCTGCCGAGCTGGAGCTTTTTTATATCACGAAAGAGAGTATATAATGAAAACGCTACTTTTAGTTCTTTTGAGTTTTGCTTTTGTGGAGGCAAAAACGTTTGAACAAGCCTTTAATATTCAAACTATTAAGCCAAAGATGCAGATGAAAAAAATCACCAAAAGTTACTATGCGACAACCTCTTATGATGAAAAAAAGATTTATGAGGTTGTGTTGCGTTTTGACGGCAATGTCGAAAACTTGGAAGCAAACGAGCTTTACAAGAGTGTTAAAAAAGGAGAGAGACTTTTTGATATCTACTCCAAAGAGATATACACGCTCAAAAAAGAGCTTGAGGCTACAAAGAATCTTCTGCCTCTTAATGCAACAATACTTGAGAAGCTGCATCTCTATGAACTGGGAGAGAAGGCAATCGACTCTAAAGCTGCGGCAGTTCCCCACTTCAGTAAATACAGCGGTAAAATCATTCAAAAAAATATTTATGAAGGCTCTTATGCCAAAGCGGGCGGAGTGCTTTTAAAGATAGCAGACGACTCTTCCATGTGGGTAATCGCTAAAGTCTATCAAAAAGATATAGAGTTTATGAGCGAGGGGATGCGCGCGGTTGTGGACGTAGAGGGTTTAAGTGAGCCGATAGTCGCAAAGGTTGGCAAGATTTATCCAAAAATAAACAAAGAAGATTTGACTTTTGATGTCAGGATAGATGTTAAAAACCCGAACTCTAAAATATTTCCCGACATGTTTGCAAAAGTGAGTTTTAGCAAAAATCTCAGCGCAGCACTCACACTTCCAAAAGATGCCCTAATAAAAAGAGGAGATAAGTTCTATGTGTTTACTAAAATCTCACAGGGCGAATATGAACCAAAAGAGATAGAGGCGGAGTATATCGGCGGATACTATCGCATACTATCAGGTATAGATGAGAGCAGCGAAGTGGCACAAAACGCACTCTTTTTGCTTGATAGCGATGCGGTGACAAACGGCTCATACATGAGCGAAGAGTGGTAGTGAGATGATTGAGAGAATCATAAGCTTTAGTGCAAAAAATATATTTTTGGTTCTTATAGTATCGGTAATTTTAACGGCTCTGAGTCTTTTTAGTCTTAAAAATATCTCGCTTGACGCGCTGCCTGATCTCTCGCCGCCTCAGGTAATTCTTCAAATCTCATACCCGGGGCAATCTCCAAAAATCATAGAGGAGCAGGTTTCATACCCGCTCATCAGCTCTTTGATGTCGCTGCCGGGCATAAATACCGTAAGAGCCATGAGCAGTTTTGAAAACGGGCTTGTTTACATAATCTTTAAAGATGATACGGATATTTATGATGCCAGAAGCAGGATATTGGAGCAGCTCTCTTCCATCCTGCCGACTCTGCCATCAAATGCAAAAGTGAGCATGGGACCCGATGCAACGGGTGTAGGCTGGGCGTATCAATATATTTTAAAATCAGACAAACTAAATCTTGCCGAGCTGAGAGACTATCAGGATTACTACCTAAAATACGGTCTTTTGGGCGTTGATGGCGTGAGTGAAGTGGCGGCTGTAGGCGGATTCGTAAAGAACTATCAACTCCTTATCGATCAGGATAAGATGGTCAAATACAATGTCGGAATCGGCGAAATAACAGCTGCTCTTAAGAAGAACAATCAAGACAGAGGCGGCGGCGTGCTTTTGCAAAATGGATATGAAAATATCATTCAAGCACGCGGATATGCCACAAGCGCAGAGGATATAGAAAATATAACCATCAAAGTAAACGGAGTAGTTCCCCTCAAACTCAGCGATATAGGCACTCTCTCTTTATCTCCTACGCCAAGACGCGGAGTTGCGGAGTTTAACGGAGAGGGAGAGGTCGTCGGCGGTGTTGTTTTGGTGCGTTACAAAGAGAATACTTACGAGGTGTTGCAGAAGATTAAAGCCAAAATCGACTCCCTAAAGAGCGAAGACGTAGAGATAGTTACGGCGTATGACAGAACAAAACTTATAGACAGAGCCATAGATACTCTAAAAAGTACGCTGATTGAAGAATCTATCATCGTTATTATCATCACGGCTCTGTTTCTATTTCATTTTAGAAGCGCACTTGTCGTCGTAATCGTGCTTCCTTTGACGGTGCTGCTTAGTTTTTGGCTGATGACGCTCTTTGACATAGGCTCAAATATTATGAGTTTGGGAGGCATCGCCATTGCGATAGGCGCTATGGTGGACGCCTCTATCGTCATGATAGAGAACGCGCATAAACACCTCGCTAAAAGTGAGGGTTCAAAAAGCAGAGCAGAGATTATCATAGACTCTTCAAAGCAGGTGGGGCGCCCTATCTTCTTTGCTCTTATGCTTATAGTTGTCTCCTTTTTGCCTATTTTTGCACTAGAGGGGCAGGAAGCAAGACTCTTTTCGCCGCTAGCCTATACAAAGACGTTCGCTATGCTTATGGGTGCTATTCTCTCCATCACATTAGTACCTGTTTTGATGATACTTTTTATAAAAGGGGAGATAAAAAAAGAGGAGAGCAACCCCATAAACCGCTTTTTTACATTTTTATATACTCCCGTGCTGAAGCTGTTTTTAAAACTGAAATATCTCGTTATCGTTTTGTCTTTAGCTGCCATAGCGTATATCTACCCCCTTTACAATACCCAAAAATGGGAGTTTATGCCGCAGCTTAACGAGCAGGATTTTATGTATATGCCCGTTACGCCCTACGGTATCAGCATTGAGCTCGCATATGAGCTCTCTCATGAGACAAACAAGATTATAAAAAGCTTTCCCGAAGTAGATACCGTTTTTGCAAAAGCCGGACGCGCAAACACGGCGACAGACCCCGCACCTCTTGCCATGATAGAGACCATTATCACATTTAAAGACGAATCTCTTTGGAGAGAGGGCATGACTTATGAGAGACTTATGGCAGAGATGGAAAATGCGCTTAAAATAAAAGGACTGATAAACTCATGGACATATCCGATACGAGGCAGAATAGATATGCTCTTAACGGGTATCCGCACGCCTTTGGGGATTAAACTTTACGGCGATGACAACAAGGTTTTGGAAGATGTCGCATCTAAAATAGAGCAGAGATTAAAAACCACACCTCTCACGCTCAGTGTCTCTGCCGACAAATCAAACAGCGGCTTCTATCTCGATATAGAGATAAAACAAGATGCTCTCTCAAGATACGGCATCTCAAAGCAGGAGATACTCGACACCGTCTCGTTTGGCGTGGGCGGACTTGGCGTGAGCACTTTCATAGACGGACTTAAGCGTCACCCGATTTCTGTGAGAGTGGATGCTGACCAAAGAGACGATATTGATAAGATCAAAGAGTTAAAAGTCAAAACAAAATCAGGATTTTTGCCTCTTCGTATGTTTGCGGATATAAAATATACGGAGGGGGCGAGCGTTATAAAGAGCGAAAAGGGGATGAAAGTCTCTTTTATCTACATCACTCCCAAAAGCGGCGTGAGCGTGGATGAGTATAAAAAGGAGGCGGTGGCTCTTCTTGAGAAGATAGAACTTCCAAAAGGTTACTACTACGAGTTTGCGGGGCAGAGCGAGTATTTGGAATCTGCAAAAAAGAGACTCGGTTTTATCGTTCCCATAGTGATAATAAGCATCTTCGTGCTTATATATTTCGCACTTGGAGATGTTAAAAATTCGCTTATCGTATTTTTCACTCTGCCTTTTGCCGTTTTGGGAGGATTACTCTACATTGACTTTCTAGGGTTTAATATGTCTGTCGCTGTAATTGCAGGCTTTTTGGCACTGCTTGGCATTGCGGCCGAGACGGCTATAGTCATGGTCATCTATCTTGATGAAGCTCTGAGAGAGAAGGGCACATCACATGAAGAGGCTATTATCAGAGGTGCGGCAGGACGCCTAAGACCGAAACTTATGACCGTTTTTGCCACTCTTGGAGGACTTGTTCCGATTATGTATATCGACGGAGTAGGAAGCGAAGTCATGCAACGCATCGCCGCACCGATGATAGGCGGCATAGTAACCTCGGCAATCCTGACGCTGCTTATTATTCCTGTTTTATACTCTCTAAGGAAAAAAGTGTAAAATACTCAGATGAATATTTTACTACTTGAAGATGATGTCATTTTATCAGAGATACTTTGTGAGCATTTGAGCGAAAAAGGGTACTTTGTGTCGTCTGTTTTTGACGGTGAAGAGGCTTATGAGATGATACTCAAAAAACGGTATGATTTGATGCTTTTTGATGTCAACGTACCGCTTTTAAGCGGCTTTGAGCTCTTAAAACTCCTAAGGGAGCAACATGTAAATATCCCCACTGTCTTTATCACTTCGCTTGATTCTGCACATGACTTAAAAAAAGGTTTCGATCTGGGGTGTGACGACTATCTCAAAAAACCTTTTGAACTCTTGGAACTTGACGCGAGAATAGAGCATCTTGTAAAGGTGCATAATTTAGAGAGTTCACAGATAAAAATCGACGAACAAAACTATCTTGACAAGGCGACTTACGAACTTGTCAAAAACGGTAATAGAGTAAAACTATCTAAAAAAGATTTTGAAATAATCGAGTATTTTCTATCGCAAAAAGGGAGTGTCGTATCACATGCACAGCTTATTGCAAATATCTGGTTTGAGAGTGAAGTGCCGAGTGATGCGACGCTTAGAACATATATAAAAAATATCAGAGCGCACCTTGGCAAGGATTTTATAACCACGATAAAAGGAGTCGGCTATAGAGTTAACATCCAGTGAAAAAAAGTCGTTTTGGGGCTTTTTAGGACTTTATCTTAGTTCCTCAATCTTTTTGATTCTTTTTATAGCCGTCAGTTTTTACCGCTATGAGTCCTCCAATATTATCTCCATGAAAAAAGAGAAGATGCAAAACATAGCACTTACTCTCTCTTCTGAGATCATCTCATCTTACATGCGCTCAGAGCCTCTGCATATAGAAAATGTAGATGGGTATGAAGTAGCGCTTTACGATGAGCATCAGATGCCGATTTACGGTCAAGAGGCGGAAGATATTATCTTTGAACAGGGTTTTTATAAAGATAAAAGATTTGATTATTTTGTCGATATGAGCCCGCAGATGCACCACGGTGTTAAATATCTGGTACTTAAGAGCAAAAAAGAGGATCAAGAGACGCAAAAGCTGTTGCAAAGCATACTCTTTACAGCTATGTTCTCGGTTCTGGTCGTTGCTGTTGTGGGCTATTTTCTCTCAAAGATGTTTTTAAAGCCCATTCAAAATGAGAGAGTAAAACTCGACAAATTTATCAAAGACTCAACACATGAACTTAACACTCCCATAACGGCGATACTTATGAGTATTGAGCGGCTAAAAAAAGAGAAAATCGATGAGAAGATTTTAAAAAGAGTGGATATCAGCGCAAAAAGAGTGCAAAAAATCTACTCCGATTTGACGTATCTGCTGCTTGAGAGTGAAAATCATAATGTAAAGCAGATTAACCTAAAGGAAATCGTAGAGAACGAACTAACTCTGTATGAAGATTTGGCACTTAAAAAATCTCTCTCTATCCATAAAGAGCTAGATGACGCTTTCTTGAGCATGGATGAGGTAAGTGCCCAAAGGCTTTTTGGCAATCTAATTTCAAACGCACTCAAATACAATAAACATGGCGGCAAGATGGAACTTAAACTCACGGCAAATGAGTTTAGTATTTCCAATAGCGGCATCGGCATAAAAAAAGAGCAGCAGAGCAAGATTTTTGAGAGGTTTTACAGAGCAAACGAATACGAAGGAGGATTTGGTATAGGTCTTGACATCGTAAAGAGAGTTTGCAGTAGATATAAGATAGAGATAGAGATAAGCTCTACGGAAAATGATTTAACGGTGGTAACATTGAAGTTTTAAAAGTAGTGGTGGTGGCCAATCTCGGAATCGAACCAAGGACACAATGATTTTCAGTCATTTGCTCTACCGACTGAGCTAATTGGCC
>NZ_JACUTS010000083.1 GCF_014859695.1 Sulfurimonas sp.
GGATTGGATGCTACTATTTTGGTTAAGGGTATTCGCTTATGAGTCGAATCCGCCTAATGCTACTGTTTGGTTTTCAGCAATGGGTAAAGTTAAAATTGCTATTTTTAATACCATTTCACGCCTTCTTTAACTATTTTTGCAGGTATACCTGCTACTACTACACCAGCTGGTACATCTTTTGTCACTATTGCCCCTGCAGCCACAATCGCTCCATCTCCTATAGTCACACCTTTTAGAATCATCGCACGGTTACCTATCCATACATGTTTGCCTATAGTTATTGGCTTGGCTATTTTATAGTCTGGTTCTTCTATAGTATGTCCATCATAGTCTCTTATGACTACATCTCTTGCTATAGTAGCACCTTCGCCTATAGTGATTTTTGAGGCACAAGTTATCTCTACACCTTCATTTATAAAGCCACCATTTATTTCTAAGTGTCCATTCTTAATGACTCTTATATAAGAACCTGCATACATACTAAATGATTTATTTATTTGCAATACTCCATTTTCTTCAACTAGAAGTCTTGTTTCAAGCTTTGAAGATTGGACTTGTTTTATGCCCATAAAAAGTATGTTTCTGCATATGAGTTTTGCGTTTTTGTGTAGCTCTATCTTGCTATGTTTATAGGGAATAATTCCTACTTTTTTACTTTTTTGTATCTTGCTCTCAAAGAGATTCAATTTTACAATTCTATATAAGTCACTAGGCATAAAACCAATTTTGTTTAAAACTACAAGACCTTTTATAACTTTTTTTAGCTTATTGACTACCTTGCGTTTGAGTGTAGGCATAGGAAAGTATTTGTTTGCAACGACATCAAAAGGGTACTTATCTAAATCCTCATAAAATACTGCTCTTATATCCCAATCAATATTCTTTGTAGTATCATAATATATAGCTGGATTCCCGGGTTCTGCGTCTTTAAGAGTAAATTCTTTTGAGACTATAGCCTCCCCTAAAGACTCATAATAAGCTTTTCCTTTTTCAGAATTTATCATAATCAAAGATGTTCCTAAATCTTGGTCCATAGATTTATCAACATTTTCGATACCCCAAAAATCTGCAAGTGTAATATCAGCAGGTCTTGGAAAACCTCTGAACTTACATGAAAAACAAGCTTCCATAGTAAAAAGTTCAGTCTGTAAGTACCCAACGAAAAAAGGATCATTATATCTATCTGCTACATACGACTTGCCATTTTCAAAATCAACCCTCATAGAAAACTTGTGCCAACCACTTGTTTTGTCTTTTGCTTTTATCTTTTTTGCTTTTGATTGATATTTATTTTCAAGCCATTCAATATACTTTTGAAACACTTTTGTTGAGTTTACAGACTTGCAAATAAAATCACAAGTGATAAGATTTTCATAATCTTGTTTTAAAAAAGTATACAGTCCATCTATTTGGCACGGTGCTCCACAAACGAGGACTTTATTTCCAGCTTTGAGTTGCTTTTTCACTTCTGGAAAAAGCTGGTCAGTTAAACTAAATGTGTATTTTGAGCTTCTAATTTCATCTAGTTTACTTCTTTCATTTGTCAAAATATGCGAAACGCTATTGTCATCATTATAAACTGCACCGCCTACATAGCCACCTTGGTCGAACATCTTAAACGCCAACTCTGAAAAAATGCCTCCTGACGTACTATCTACTCGCACTTCATGATTTTTACTATAAGAAGCATAAACAAGAGGTGTTTGAAATCTTGGAGCTTCTTCTTTTCTCATGGTTAGTTCTGGTATGTAAGGGCACACCTTTTCGCACTTGTCACAGTCTACGCATGTTTGCATATTTACTTGAGGATAAAAAAATCCCTCAGCATCCATATTCATTGTTATGCATTCATCAATCGGACAAGCGACAGTACAGGTATTGCATCCGTTACAAAGTGCTTTATCTGTTATGTTTATCATAATTCTAAATCCCTCAAAACTTGAGCAGTAAATTTTAATCGTCCAACTTTATTCATAAAAAATGAGTTAATGTAATACGATTCGTCTTCTAATCGCTCATCTTTCCAATAATTTAAGAACTCTACATTTTTTATATTTGACTGATTGATATAGTCAATAATTTGTTCTTGAACAAACTTATCAGGGAAATGATTTGAGAGTTTTTTTGTAACAGGAAGTACGGTTAAAACTGGTTCAAGCTTTTTTTCAATACAAAAATCAATCATATCTTTTAAAATCTCTATATTTTTTTCAATATTTATTTTATTTTCATCAGACAATACAACATTCTCTAAATCACTCACTTGAAATTGTCTCTTCCATCCAGCTACCCATTTTAACGCGTCATTTTTTATCTCATCGTCACTCATGGCGTTTGAGTCTAGCTCAAGTCTATTATCTGGCTGTACATCTTTAAGTATTCTAAAAATCTGTTTTTTTGCACTAAACGCAGGATAATCAATAGCTAATTTTTTAGTTTTTGTAGAATAATTATCTATCAAATCTGGATTTAAAAAATTGTAGTACTTATGATTAGAAGCATTGTCTTTGTAATTTAATAAGAAAAATTGAAAAGGTGAAATAGCTATTAAGACTTTAGCGTTTGGCTTCAAATAGTTATGAAAGTTTTTCAATATTCTAAAATCATATTCTAAGGTCTGAGGACCAACTCCCCAATTCATTCCTAAAACATTCGATTGACTATAATCAAACGCAAATTTTGGTTGATTACTCCCTAGATTTACAATTTCAAGATTTTTTGGCATATCTTGAAACTTATAAGTATCTATAAACTTATTTTCATAAAAGTTTGTATTTTTAAATAATTTGTTAATCAGCAAAACAAAAATGAGAAGTGCTACTAGTATAAATATATAACTCATATTAAAGTCTCCCCGCCATCACAAACTATTGTTTGACCTATGATATGGTTCGTTGCATCACTCGATAAGAAAATTACAATTTCAGCTATCTCTTCAGATGTTGCAACTCTACTATCTAAGCTTGAAGAAGTATATGCATTTTTTTGAATGTTTATACCATTTATTCCTGTAGCTGTAATGCCTGGAGCTACTGCGTTTACTGTTATACCATACTTAGCTAAATCTCTTGCCAATCCTTGAGTCAATCCTCTTACTCCCCATTTAGATATCCCATAAGGTTCAGCCCCTCCCTGAATACTTCTTACAGAACCAATATTTATAATCTTTCCCTTAATACTATTTTTTATAAAGTACTCTGAAATCTTCTTTGAAGTAAAAAACAAGCCTTTAAGATTTGTATCCATTATCTCATCAAAAAGTTTTTCATCTGTATCAAAAAAGCTGTTTGGAGCATAAATACCTGAATTGTTTACTAAGATATCAATTTTTTCCATTTTTTCTACGATTTCATTTACTTTTTCATCTATTAGATTCGCTTTTGAAATATCCCACTCAACAACTATTAGATTTGAATCATTTATCTCTTTTTTTATCGTGTTTAATTTATCAATACTTCTACTCGTTATAGTGACTTTTGCTCCCAAGGATAGAAACTTTTTTGCTATTTCAAGTCCTATGCCACTCGTGCCACCTGTCACCAATATATGTTTGCCAACAAACATTTTTTCGTACAATATCTGCGAAACACTCACTTGAACTGGTGCTGAACCAGTTTTTAAACACAGCAGAAAGTTTTTAATAAGCCTTAGTATTCTTCTCATTTTATTTACCTCTTAATTTTATTTTTATCATAGTTTTTAATTTCGTTTTTTCTTCTCTGTTTAGTGCAATTAGGTAGCTTAGTGCAAAAACTATAGCCATTGAAAAAAATGTTACGAATAAAAACTTTATGAATGAATTTTCATATAAATCCATCATCGAATATAGTGGAATAATTGAAAGAATCGCAATCATTGCCACAGGAAATAATGTATTTTTAAATAAACTAATTACTGAAACATTTATCCATTTTTTTAAATAATACAACTCAATTATAAAACATAAAACAGTAGCAATCATATAAATAATCAAAGGGGTAATTATAGAAAAACCATTATCAAGCAGAATATAAGAAATTGGAAGAACTAAAATCAAAATTACTCCTGCTGTCACATTTGTCTGCTTCATATTTCCTGTTGCGTGAATAGCCATAACATAGGGTCTATTTAAACTACTAATGAGTCCATGCACGATAATAATTTGACAAAAAACAGTGGCATTTTGGGGAACTTCTACAAGCCATAAATTTAAAATATATTCTGTTTGCATTAGCACTGGAAGTGCTAAAAACCATAAAAGCAAAAATGCGTATTTTGAGTTTTGATAAAGAAGCTTATTCATCTCCTCTAGTTGATTTGATGCATAAAGCTTTGTTATTTGTGGCGTTACAGCCTGCTGAAAACCATTTACAAACTGGCTTAATCCGCCACTTACTTGCATAGATATAGCTCTTGCGGCAACGGCAATAGGACCAAAAAAGATATTTAAAATGATATTTATCCCTTGGGCTGAGAGCAAAGAACCCAATGTTCCAAAAATATTCCATCCTGAAAAGTGCATCATTGATTTCACTATACCTTTGTCAAATGAAAATTCAAAATGAGACTCTTGATAGTTTTTGAGTACATAAGTTCTGTAAATAAACGCAATAAATACTGAAACAAAAAACATCAAAATGGCATAAGTGACAAGCTTATCATAAGAGCTTAGTAGAAGTAAATAAACTATAAGTAGCTTTAAACCTGCTTCTAAAATACTAATATATGCAAATATATGCATTCGCTCATGCGCTATGATAAGAGCATTGTAAGGCACTTGCATAACTGTAACCATAGTAGAAAATACAGCAAACTGATAAGCCCAAAAAGCAGCGTCAAATCTGTCTAGTGGAATATTCATCTTTTCATATAAAAACCAAAGCCCGATAGTCTCACCAATAATAAGAATAAGCAAAGCAAGAGCTATATGAATAAGCAAAGCTGTTGAAAAAGTTTGTTTTAGCTTGACTAAGTCATTTTTACCTATTTCAAACGTCAAAAACCGTTGAGTACCTGAGGTCAAAGTATTGTTTAAAAAAGCCATTATTACCACAAAACTAGCTACAAGATTATACAGTCCAAAATCAGTCACTCCTAAAGTATCTAATACAACTCTTATAGTATAAAAGCTTACGGCCATTATGACTATCATACGGAAGTATAAGAAAAGTGTGTTTTTGGCTATGCGTTTGTAGTTTTGGGTCATTCGCTATAAAACTCATTATACCAATTAGCGAACTTTACAATCCCTTCCACAAGTGACGTATTTGGTTTATAATCAAAATCCCGAATCAAATCATCCACATCAGCAAAGGTCGATTTGACATCACCCGACTGCATATCCATGTATATCTTTTCTGCTATTTTTCCAAAGGCTAGTTCAATCGTCTCAATAAATTCTAGTAACCGCACGGGGGTGTTGTTGCCGATATTGTAGATGCTGTATTTTTCTGATGGATTGTCAATAACGTTGATCACTCCATCGACAATATCGTCGATATAGGTAAAGTCACGGCTCATATCGCCGTGGTTAAAAACTTTGATCGGTCTGTTATGGGTTATTGCATCTGCAAAGAGCATCGGGGACATATCTGGACGTCCCCACGGACCATAAACAGTAAAAAATCGCAAACCCGTCGTTTTGATGCCATAGAGGTGACTATAGGTGTGTGCCATTAGCTCGTTTGATTTTTTGGTTGCGGCATAGAGACTGATGGGAGTATCGGTTTTATCCGTCGTTCTAAAAGGCTGCTGGGTATTTAGACCATAAACCGATGAACTGCTGGCATACGAGAGGTTTTGGACGCCATAGTGACGGCAGCATTCCAAAATATTCATAAATCCGATGATATTGCTGTGGATATAGGCATCGGGATTTTCGATTGAGTAACGGACACCTGCTTGAGCGGCAAGGTTACAAACTGCATCGAACTTTTCGGTTTTAAACAAATGAACCATCGCTTCTTTATCCGCTAAATCGATCTTATAAAAACGATGATTTGGAAATGTTGAAGATTGGATTGCATTGCTTTGTTCACTGGATTCCAGATCGGAGTCGGGAATTACGATACCTAATTCATTCAAGCGCGTGTATTTGAGGTTGATATCATAATAATCGTTGATAATGTCCAAGCCTACTACTTCGTCCCCTCGCTCTAAAAGTTTTTTTGCTAAATGGTAGCCTATGAAGCCTGCGGTTCCTGTTACTAAAATTTTCATATATATCCTTTAATCATTCCCAAACAAGTCTCGGCTGTAAACTTTGTCAGCGACATCATCGAGTACATCTGAATGACGGTTCGCGATAATGACGTCGGAGAGTGATTTAAACTCTTCCAGAGCACAAATGACACGGGAGTTAAAAAACTCCTCTTCGTGTAATGCCGGTTCATAGATGACCACTTCTACGCCTTTTGCCTTGATGCGTTTCATGATCCCCTGTATTGCAGAGCTTCTAAAGTTGTCACTGCCTGATTTCATCACCAGCCTGTAGATTCCTACTACTTTTGGATTCTTTTTCAAGATAGAGTCTGCTACAAAATCTTTTCTGGTACTGTTGGATTTTACGATCGCTTCTATCATGTTGCTGGGAACATTCGCATAGTTGGCGAGGAGCTGTTTGGTATCTTTTGGCAGACAGTAGCCGCCGTATCCGAAACTAGGGTTGTTATAGTGTGTCCCTATGCGCGGGTCTAATCCTACCCCTTGGATAATTTGTTTTGAGTCAAGTCCGTGTGATTGTGCATACGAGTCCAGCTCGTTAAAATACGCTACGCGCATGGCAAGATAGGTGTTCGAGAACAGTTTGACGGCTTCTGCTTCGGTAGAATCGGTAAAAAGAATGTCAATGTTCTCTTTTAGGGCACCACCTGCAAGCAAAGAGGCGAAAAGCTCGGCTCTCTCGCTTTTTTCACCGACAATGATACGACTGGGGTAAAGATTATCATGCAGAGCAAGCCCTTCTCTTAAAAACTCAGGTGAGAAGATGATGTTTTGAGTGTTGAACTTTTCTCGTAAACTTTTTGTGTATCCTACCGGAACCGTTGATTTGATCACCATAGTAGCATTTTGATTGATACGGAGAACATCCGCTACAACGTATTCTATGGATTTTGTGTTAAAGTAGTTTGTCTCTGGGTCATAATCTGTCGGTGTTGCTATGATGACATAGTCTGCGCTTAAGTACGCATCTTCTTTGTCAAGAGTTGCACGAAAGTTTATGTCATCTCTTTGTAGATACTCTTCTATTTCTTTATCTTCAATAGGGGAGATTTTTGCTTTAAGCATCTCTACTTTTTCGGGGATGATGTCCAGGGCTACGACTTCATTATGTTGTGCTAAAAGTAGTCCATTAGAAAGGCCGACGTACCCGGTCCCTGCTATAGCGATCTTGATGTTTGTTTTTTCCAATGCGTGGTCTTTCTTTGAATATAAGTGAACGTAACTCAACTTTCGCACCTAAATCCAAGCAATTCTCGAGTTGTGCTTCGCAGTGT
>NZ_JACUTS010000084.1 GCF_014859695.1 Sulfurimonas sp.
CTAATTATAGAGCAAGTTGGCTTGTTGTCTAATTTGGTATGGAATTATTGGGGTTAATTGCCTAAAGCTTCATGGGGTCGATGATGATTATAATCAATCATCCACTCTTGCACTATTTCTTTTACTTCGCCGAGTGAACCAAAGATGTAACAGTTTAAACATTCTCGTCTGAAGCTACTGTTGAATCGTTCTACTCTAGCATTTTCAGTCAGTTTTCCAGGTCTTATAAAATCTAAAAAAATATTGTGGCTGCTACACCAAAGTTCAAGTTGTGTGGATATAAATTCAGGACCATTGTCAACACGAATCGTATTTGGATAGCCACGCCATTCACAGATACGCTCTAGTACATAAATGACTCTTCTAGCCGGCAGATATGTATCGACTTCTACGTCTAAAAACTCACGATTGTATTCATCGATAACATTGAGCAATCTATATCGTTTGCCGTGCCACAGCGTATCGCTCATGGAATCCATCGACCAAACATGATTGATTGCATATAAATCTTCTAATGGAGTTTGAACCTTTGTCGGCAGACGATGTTTAGTTTTACGTCGTATATGAAGCTCTAAAGCTTTATATACACGATATATTCTCTTGTGATTCCAGAGGGTAGCCTTTATTGCGAATGCGAAAATAGAGCTTCTTAAAACCGTTTCGAGGGTGCTTTTGTGCCAGGTTGTTTAAAATCTCAATCACAGCATCATCACGTTTTTCATTAGGAAAATAGTTTAAATACGGAGACAGTTTTTCGGAATCAATAGATGATATTTTGGTTTACAAAAATTATCTCTATTTGTGTAGAAAACGAGGTGTCATTTGATGTATAAATTACGATAGAAATTTGTACGGCAGAATGGCAAACTCGCTTACCCTAAAAAACATACCTTTTTTGGGTGTATTTTTTTCGCACTTTTTGACAAAAAAATTAGGAGTATTTTGGCCAAAAAATAACTTGACATTTTGTGGTTAACATGTCATGATTAAGGAATAATTTTTAATCGAAAATAATTTTTTAAATTAATTATTTCATAATTTAGAATTCATGCTATTTATTGATTTTGAAGCCTTTCGATAGTGCAATAAGTAGATAAAAAATGAAAAAAACAAGGTGTAAAATGACTGATAAAGATATTAAAAAATTTATTGCAAAAGCGCGAAAGCTTATTGCGCAAGATGCTAGAAATCCTCTTGAACGAGGTGCACGCAAGCGTCCTGCAATGAACTTTTTAAACTCCATCTCCGAGATAATTATTGATTTACTTGATAATCTTTTTACGGTGAGTGACCAAGTCTACCTTATCAACACTATTAATAAAAAGTCCTCAGTAAGTGACACCACTTATTTTAAATTTTTGAATGAAAACCTTAAAGAAGAGTATGATTTATATCGCAAAAACAGGATTTTTGTTTTAAAAATTCATAAGATAAAAGAGGCTCTATTGCTTTACCCTGCTTCTGCAAAAATTCAATTTTCTGCGGTCTTTGGATCAAATGTAAAGGTTTCATTTGACGACTATCAAGCTTTTATGAAAAAATATTACCACGAGCAGCGAGAAGAGTTTTTTAAAGTTCATACTATTAGAAAGTATGATGTAAAGAAAAAAGAACTCGTTCTTCGTGGTAATAGCGGCGGACTAGAGTATGTTACGGTATCTAAGAGAGAAACCTTTAGTGATATTGCACCTAAACTAAAGTCGCTTGCGGCGGGCATTAAAGGTGTTAGTGTCGAGCCCGTAAAAGCAAAGAACAGTAAGGCTGTAAAAACGTCTGAAGTGAAAAAACCTCAAGCCGATAAAAATAAGAACAAGCAAGAGACTGTTTCTTCAAGAAACACTAAAGACAAGAATGGCTTCAATGTTTACGCTTCTCACCTAGAGAGAGACGCGCTTCGGGATAAAGAAGGTGATTTTAGGATAGGCTTGATTGCCGGCGCTGATGTGCATAATCCAAAGCCGCTTTTTAATATTATTAAAGATCGCGATAATTTTCCTGAAGAGATCGTAAACGCTAAATTTCTGCTTGCCAGATACAATCAACAAACCCTTGACATGGAAGAGCTTTATGTGCATCTCAGAGATATCGATCTGATTCACTACGCAGACCCTAATGCCTATGGTCTCATTGATGGATTGCTTTATATTTGTGAGACAAATTATGGCAAAAAAAGAGGCTATGATTTCTATCGTTATTACAAAGGGAATATTTATTTTATTGAAAATATTACATTTGTCAAAGGAAACGTTACGTTCCAAAGAAATATAACTAATTGGTCGCACAAAAATATTACCGGAGAGCTTGCTGAGTATTCGCAAGTCGTACTTGATTTGAAAAATGAAAAACTTTAATTTAAATTACTGTCTTTTGCATAATTTTTATTAATATATCGAATGAGGAGTATTGATCAAAACCAACTCTTCATTTTTTTCATCATATCTGTAATTTACTATCTCACCGGTTATAATAAGTTCAATCACCTGCTCAATAATATCAAGAGGTAGTATAAACCACTCTCTTGGAGTATATCGCTTTCCATCGTCTCCAAAGATATCCACATTTAGGCAAACTTTTCCAAAAAATCTATGAATGAGTTGTTCAAACTTTTGTGTGTTCATATTGTAAGCTTCATAAACAGTTACAATTCTAACAGGTGCCATTAGATATGTCGGTTCATTAATGGCATTTTTTATTCTCTCTTTTACATCTGTTGTTGAGTAGCCGATTTTGTATAAATTTTTAATGGAAGAGATTTTATCATCTATACTTAGAGACTCTAATATATAAATATAGCCGCTTTTGCTATCTTTTTTGCTAATCATCTGTAAATTTTCAAGCAGTTTATCTTCATGACGCGAAACACGCTTACCGTCTCGATAAAGCTCTCTTGAGAGTGAACGCATAAGCACACTTGATTCGGTGCCGTTTTCATAAATACAATACAGCCTTGTATTTGTTTTGCCATTTTTTTTGACCAAACGCCCTTTTGAAGCAACGTAAACCATCACTCCTTTTAAAATATAGAACTCATCTTCATAAATCTCTTGCTCATTTTCAAATTTTGCTAATGCCCGCTTCCCTGTTTTCAAATCATTTTGTACTTCCTTAAACAAAGGTTCGTATTTTTCAAAATTCTTGCAGCTTTTTCTTGTCGCAATATAATCAGGCTTTACAATATCACTATTTTTTGGAACATGCTTTAAAGTAAATATATCCTCACTGTTTTCATTCTCCAGCAATCCAAAAACATCATCATTTAAAATATCATCTATAGAGTTTATTTCTACCTTTTGCAAGATATTGAAGCTATCATAAGGCTTGAGAAATTCAATTTTCTCGGGATTTTGTCTTATACCTTCAAGCCTTGAAAAAAGATTTCTCTCACTCATATTTGCCGATTTTTTAGGCTCATGCCCTTCTTGCTCTATAAAAGCATTGATCTCTTCAAAACTGACAAGAAGCCTATCGTCTTCATTTAAAGTTTTTGCTTTTGCTCTTGCTTCACCTAAAAGCTCAAGAGGATCATCTGCTAAAATCTCATCAAGTGAAAACTCAGCCATTTGCTCTCTCTCGTCTTAGTTTATTGAGAAAGATAAGCGCTTGTGCCATTCTCATTTCTGCAAAATCTCTACTGCCAATATCCGGCATTCTTCCATGTTCACTTTTAAATGCCGGGATTTTTTTATAAAGTATTACAGCTTCTTCAGGAGTCATCTCTATCCTTGTAGCTTCAATACTCTCTTGAATGAGTTTAAGCACATGCGTAGTAACTGATTTTGACAAAATCTCAAAAGCTTTTTGAAATGGATTTATCTGATCAATTAAGTCAATATGCAATTCATCTATATTGACAAATTTATCTGCCATCTTGATAAATTTTTTATCTCCACTTTCTATAATGTGTCCATTTTTCACAACACTATCTACAACTACTTGCTGTCGTAACTCTTCAATTTCACTCTCATTTAAATCAGGATATTTCACTTTGATGATTTTTGGTATTAGTACTCTATTAATTACCTCTGCATCAAGATTTCCAGGGATCGCTTTTATCATCACGTCATCCTGTAAGATAGCAGCTTTTAAGTCATTGAGGTCTGATTCGATGATGCTCTCAACTCTTTTACTAGATGGTGGTTTAAAACCCCTTATTTTGAGCTCACCTTTTTGATTTGGCTCGCTATCGTTCTCAAATCGAGGTTTAAACTTGAAGTTTGGCGCCAAGACTTGCTCCATCAAGAGTGAAGCTGTAATTGCTTTAAGCATATTATTTACGCTGAGCTTTACTTCTACATCTTGCGCATCTGGTTGAGCTATTAAGTTTGTAAATTGCGCATGAGTTTTGTTTTCGCTGTCTCTTGTAGCTCGTCCTATGATTTGAATGATCTCGGTTAAAGAGCTTCTGTACCCCACAGTTAAAGCATGCTCACAAAATGGCCAGTCAAATCCTTCTTTTGCCATACCAAGAGCTATGATGAGATCCATATCATCGACACTTTTGATATTTCTCAAGTATGTTACGACTTTTTCTCTAACTTTAGGATCGTCATTAACCAAATCTGCCACTTTTAAAAGCTTCCCGTCACTTGCTCTTTTTACTATAATAATCCCATCTTCAGTGCTTTGTTCAACTGTCCCTATGATATCAAGAATAGTATCTACCTCTTTGTGCTTGTCTTTTGTAGATTCTCCAGAATTTACATTTGGTATATGCAAAATCGTCTTTTTATCAGTATCTAAAATATCAGCTATAGCACTTGTATATCTTCCTTGATAAAAATGATAACCGATGCCTAAAGATTTTAGATGCTCATAGCCATTTAACTGTTCGTAATAGTTGTAAGTCACTTTTGTAAATTTTGCTTCATCTTCTGGCAGGAGTACCGGTACACTATCACCTCTAAAGTATGATCCAGTCATAGCGACTATGTGAGCTGTTGAGTTTGGTATGACACTTCTTAGTAGCTCACCTAGCTGATTTTCTCCATCAGCTGAAACATGATGAAACTCATCAATAGCCAACAAACAGTTATCAAACTTAGCATCATCAAGCTCCTTAAAGGCAAATCTTAGTGTTGCATGAGTGCAAATAAGTATCTGCTCGTCACCCGCCATAAACTTTTTAAAAGCTCCCACCTTGCTTTTTTCTCCACCGGGAGTACAAAGATTGTAAAGAGGATTCGGCTCCCAAGAGGTAAAAAAACCGTTTGATTTCAAATCAGTAGTGCCAAACGAACCACCAATTGATCTCTCAGGAACAGCAACAATAACTTTTTTTAAACCTTGGTGATAAAGTTTATCCAAAGCAATAAACATCAAAGCTCTCGACTTACCAGAAGCAGGCGGCGCTTTTAGCAGCAAGTATCGCTCATTTCTAGCTTCAAAAGCTTTTTCTTGCATGTCTCTCATGCCGAAACTGTTTATTTTTTTACTCTCGCCTGTTTGAGCGTAATTTACTTCTATGATGTTTGTCATTTTAACCTCTTTATATCTGCTTTATTTTATATTGGATCTGAATGCGTGTGGTATTTTTTATTCATAAATTTACCTATAGTCAAACAAGCATCAAGCAAATTTATTGCAGAGAAAGCCTTGATATAGGTTGTTTTGTATCTATTTTCAGTAAAACTTAAGTTATCAATGAAACAACGGTGAAGCAAATTTGAGATCATTTTGCCCACCATGGGATATACTTTCTTGCTTTAGTTCCAACACTCTCATCATATATAAAGATTTTTTCCTCTTTGAGTGTTTCATTTATGATTTTTGAGACCATAGAAATATTTTTCTTATCTATGGCAAATCTTTCTCTTAAAGAAGTATTGGTCATATAGTCTCTTTGAATATATCTTAAACTCGCATGTTGGTAACAAGCTCGTGTTTTATCCGATTTATCCATATCTTTTAGTTCTTTATGAGCAAATAATATTGCTACTGTATGCTCATTTGTCGTTTCAAATATAGGAGCAGGAAGTTGATAGATTTCACTTTGCATTACTATTTTATCAATACCACTTCCTCTCTCTTCACAAACACCGATTCGTCTCATAAAAGAAGCTAAAGCTTCATTCCGTGATTTTGGAGGAGAGTCTAAAAATCTATCTGTATCAACAAGTGGTGTCCCAGGATTAGTCACTTCAAAGCGATTTGAAAAGATTTCAATCATTACAGAGCTTCCTGTTTGAAAAAAATCTTGATGAATAATAGCATTGGCTACTATCTCCCTAATTGAAAGCTCAGGATACATTCTTATGTTTTCTCTAAATGCCTGTTTGATAACTTCATTTGAAGGCAATATATTATTTATATAATCGATTAAGCCTTCAAATCCAACTGCATATCCCTTATTGCCTTCTCTCTCTTTAATGGTTTCAAATTTTGTATTATCTTTGTATTGTATAACTCTAATAGCTTTGCGTTTTAGGTTGCTGAAGCTATTTAAATTTTTTGCAAAAAGGATAGCACCTAAGTTTGTTATAGAGTATTTCCCATTTTCTGTTTTCTTTATGAGGTCATCATTTATTAAACTCTCTAAAATCGCTTGTCTATTCTCTGGTAATGGCAAGTTTAATAGTTCAAAGTATTTTGTATATTCTAAATAATTTAAAACTTCACTGTCATCTAAATTATCTACTGCTATCTGCTTTTCAAAAGGAACTCTGTCAAATACCCTCCACAGTTCTCTCTCTTTTTCTGGCAACTCTTTTAACTTCTTTTTGTGAGAATTTAGCCGTATATATTCCACCCCGCTAAATGTAACAGGGTTTATATTGGCAGGTGCTATTTCTAGTAAAACTACCTCTTTTTCATCTATCGTCACCTCATAAAATTTAAAATCTATTTTTGGGGTTAGAAGTCTTAACAGCCAGTTTTCTAATGCTTCATTACCCTTTGTGGTAACTGATGGCTTAAATGTAGTTCCGAGTATTTTATGAGTTGCATCATCAACTCCCCATATCATATATGCATTTGTTTTACTATTGAGTGCTGCTGAGTTTGATAAAGCACTTATATATTCACCTATCATCTCTTTATCATCATTGTTATGCTTAAACTCTAGCCATTCTGTCTCATTCGGTTGCTTGAGTAGCTCTTTGATAAGAGATATTATATAGTCGTTACTTCTAGTTATGCTCATATTAGCTCACTTTTTAAGTTCATTTTAGTTAATTCCTTCCATTTTTAAATATTTTTATTTTTGCTTTCAATATCGTTATCTTTATTTTTTAAAAAGTAAATTTTTAACATCTTTAATATTTGTAACTATTTCTTTTAAAATAGTTCCATCTCCATGTTTTTTATCTAAAGATTCACTCACGTTATATGAGATAGTTTTAATTGCAGAATCTAATAATTATAACGTCCCCATTTGTCAAGACCACTTAAAGCAACATTCTTATTTCACT
>NZ_JACUTS010000181.1 GCF_014859695.1 Sulfurimonas sp.
CAGAGATATTCCTATAAGATTTAGCAGTCGTTTAAAATTATAGCTAAACATTATCAAAGCATTTTCGCCTGAGACTTTTTCTCTGCCTCGCACTAAAAAATGATCCCAACCCAAACTTCTTTTGATAGTTCCAAATGGATGTTCTACGATTGAGCCTCTTTTTTTTATGATGGCTTTTGCTTCTTCTGTTTGCATTCTCTTTGCATGTTCCTCTGTAATGTGTTCATGTTCCCATCGAAAGATTTGTTTATAAGGTGTATTTTGAGGCAAGCACTTCTCTCTTATGGGACACGCTTTACATGTTTTACTCGCTCCTCTGTAGTTGTATAAAAGCTTGCTGTTTTTCATCTGTAATGAAGTAGTTCGTTTGATATGTTGCTCATTTGGGCAGAGGTAGCAATCACTCAATGCATCATAGATAAACCTATCTCTGGTAAACTTCCCTTTATCTTTTTGAGCCTTGTTTTTATCAGCATGTGGAACTATTGGGATGATATTGTCATCTATGCACTTTTTAATTTCAACAATGCTGTAATAACCAGCATCTGCAACTACCTCTAAACTCTCTACCTCAAGAATCTCTTTGCATCTACTAGAGATATTATGGAGTTGTTCAAGGTCATTTCCTTTTGTCGTAACATGAGAATCAACTATAAATTTATGTCTATCATCTACGGCTATTTGAGAGTTATATGCCACAAGATTGTGTGCAGGTTTCACCATTAGCGAAGCATCTGGGTCAGTTGTGTTATATTGGTTTTTGCCTAGCTTTTCAAGAAGTGCTAAATCCTCTTCTAACTTTTTCTTCTTTTCTTGAAGTTTTTCTATTTTTGTTGGTAGTGTTGCATCATCCAAACTATTTGTATCTTCTTTGTCTGTCGTATCAAGCAGTGTTAAATATTTCTCAATACGCTCATCAAGAAGTTCTAAATCTTTGAGTGCATTTTTCTTCATAATTAAACTGTTTTTAGAAGCATTGGCTCTTAAAAATGCTCCATCTATCGCAATAAGTTTGCCTTCAATAAGTTGTACATCTTTGCATAGTAAAACAAACTCTTTAAATACTTTTTTTAGTGCTTGTGGATTATCTTTGCGAAAGTTTGAAATAGTCTTGTAGCTTGGGTTAAGCCCTTGTGTGAGCCACATCAACTCTATATTGCGTTTAATCTCTTTTTCTAAATTGCGTGAACTTCTTATTTTATTGAGATACCCATAGATATATATTTTTAAAAGCAGTTTGGGATGATATGCAGGTTGTCCGTCATTGGACTTTTTAGAAAG
>NZ_JACUTS010000085.1 GCF_014859695.1 Sulfurimonas sp.
CACAAAATCTGACTTTTCGTTCCATTAAAACACTTTTTACTTCATGTTAGATATAATCCCTTTTTAAAAACCAAATTTTTAGGATTTCCCCGTGAGCCAACAACTAGAAAATATTGAAGAAGTACTTGCTTCACATAAGCTCTCAAGTGAAGATTACACGCATATAAAGCAAATTTTAGGGCGTGAGCCGAACTTAGTAGAGATAGGCATTTTTTCTGCCATGTGGAGTGAGCACTGCAGTTATAAATCATCAAAAGTTCATTTAAGCGGCTTTCCGACTAAAGCGCCATGGGTTATTCAAGGTCCGGGTGAGAATGCGGGAGTCATTGATATCGGCGGCGGATATGCGGCTGTATTTAAGATGGAGTCACACAACCACCCGAGTTTTATAGAGCCTTATCAGGGCGCTGCAACGGGTGTAGGCGGGATTATGCGTGACGTCTTTACAATGGGGGCTCGCCCTGTTGCAAATCTAAATGCGCTAAGATTTGGAAATGTTTTAAATGATGATGACATCGCTAAACACCAAAGATATTTGGTTCGCGGCGTAGTTGAGGGAATCGGCGGTTACGGTAACTGCATGGGAGTTCCGACTATCGGCGGAGAAACAAGTTTTGACGAGTGCTATAACGGCAATATTTTGGTCAATGCTTTTACTTTGGGTATTGCAAAAAGCGATGAGATTTTTTACGGCAGAGCTGACGGCATAGGCAACCCCGTAATCTACGTAGGCGCAAAAACTGGTCGTGACGGATTAGGCGGAGCCGTGATGAGTTCCGACAGCTTTACCGAAGAGTCAAAATCTCTTCGTCCGACTGTTCAAGTGGGTGATCCATTTACTGAAAAACTTCTGCTTGAGGCATGTTTAGAGCTTTTTAAAACAGACCATGTTATCGGTATCCAAGACATGGGAGCGGCAGGACTTACCTCTTCAGCATTTGAGATGGCAGGACGAAGTGGGAGCGGTATGATAATGCACCTTGATCGTGTGCCTGCCCGTGAAGAGGGGATGACTCCTTATGACTTTATGCTCTCGGAGTCTCAAGAGCGTATGCTTCTTTGTGCGAAAAAAGGAAGCGAAGCCGAGATTATTAAAATCTTTGAGAAGTGGGATTTAGATGCGGCGGTAATCGGTGAGGTAACTGCAACCGGAAATATGGAGCTTTTCTGGCATGGAGAGAAGGTTGCAGAGGTTCCGGTTAATCCGGTAAGTGAAGAGGCACCCGTTCTTAACCGTCCTATGGTACGCCCTGCATATTTGGATAAAATCGGCGATGTGACGATTGATGATTTTGCTCGTGTTGCAAATCAAGAGGCATTCGAGAAGCTTACAAAATCTATGGAAGTGGTTGACAAATCGTGGATTTATACGCAGTATGACTCAATGGTACAGACAAACACTATTAAAAAAGGTGGAATGCTTGACGCTTCTGTTATACGCGTAAAAGAGAACGGCAAAGCTCTTGCAATGTCGGCTGACTGCAATGTGCGCTACTGCTATATAGACCCAAAAGGCGGAGCAGCGGCGGCTGTAATCGAGAGCGGGCGCAATGTTGCCATGAGCGGTGCTAGACCTTTGGCGATTACTGATTGTCTCAATTACGGTAACCCTGAAAATCCTGAAGTCATGTGGCAGTTTGGACAGGGATGCCTAGGCATAAAAGAGGCTTGTGCGGCACTTACGACTCCGGTAATCGGCGGTAATGTTTCTCTTTATAATGAGACAAACGGCGTCTCTGTTTTTCCAACACCCTCTATCGCAACCGTAGGCGTAAACGACGATGCAAACAGAGTGTTGATGTCAAGCTTTCAAGGCGAGGGGAATACTCTTTACTTAGTGGGAGATAATAAGAGCGAGTTCGGCGGCTCTCTCTACATGAAAGAGATCTGTGGAGCAGTTGCGGGAAAACTTCCTGTGATTGACTACGAAGATGAGTTAGCTCTTTGGGAATTGGTTATCGAGGCAAACAAAAAAGGTATTTTAGAGTGCGCAAAAGATGCAAGCAGCGGCGGTGTGGCTATTGCTCTTGCAAAAATGGCGGCTGTAAGCGGACTAGGATGCAGCGCTAAGATGCTTGTAAGAGACGAGAGAGACATTTTTGCAGAGAGCATGAGCCGCGCAATTATAGAGGTTAAGCAGGAGAACAGCGCCTCTTTTGAGACGATGGTTGGAACGCTAATGTGTCAAAAAATCGGAACGGTAGGCGGAGACAAAGTCAAAATCAACAATGTTGAGATGAGTTTGCAAGAGCTTCAAGACAACTACTTTAATACGTTTAAAAGAGTAATTGAGAGAGATCTGTAATCTAAATCTCTCTTCGTACTTTTTTCTTCGCAAAAAAGTACCAAAAAACTCCTGCAACGGCTTCGAGCCTGACATTCGTCAGGTTCCCAAAAAACAGCAAACAAACCACTAAGAATTCAAAACTCACTTTGTTCAAACAGTTGAATTTTCTTAACGCTATTTATTTGCTGTTTTTCGGCTCTGCAAATGTTGCAACTGACGCACAAGCTTTGTTGGCGTAAACCTCTTTTAGATGTACATTAATTGCCGGTATATTACTCATTAAAACTCTTCTATCCTAAAAACTTCATAAGCCACCTCTTCGTAAGGGTGGCTCTTTTTTAAAACCTTAATAGCTTCTTTTATAAGCTCATCATTGCAAATCATCTCTACTTTATATTCTGACACATGTTCTAAACTATCTAGTTTGCCGATATGTGGGTTTGCCTTGTTTATTGGCTTAAACTGTCCAGTGCCTAGTGTCTCAAAAGAGCAGCATTCATAGTTTTCATATCTGCCCACACCGATGGTAAAGAGCGCCTCTTTTACTCTCTCTTTATCTTCAACAGGCACGAAAAAGTTTAATTTATACATTTAAAATCTCTTCAGATAGCCCAAAAGCTCGCTATCTAGTTCATATTTTTTGTTTGCTACTTCATCTATGCTTTTATACTCAAACCCTTTTTTTGTGTAGCAGATCACGCTCTCATCTCTGCCGCCAAGCAGACCGTCTATGGCATGGTTTACAAATTTATATGCCATAAGTCTGTCATATATTGTCGGGTTTCCGCCCCTTTGCGTATGTCCTAAGATTGTCACTCTTGACTCTAGCCCAATCTTCTGTTCAAACCACTCTGCTATCTCGCTTGACTCCTCTTTTATCCCCTCTGAGATTACGGCAATAAAATATTTGCGCCCGCTTCTTATCTGCTCTTTGAAACTCTCTTCATACTCTTTCATATCATGCTCTATCTCTGGGATTAGACAGAGTTCCGCGCCGCTGCACAGAGCTGAGACAAGTGCCAAGTAGCCGCAGTTTCTTCCCATGGTCTCTATCACAAATGCTCTTGAGAATGAGGCTGCCGTATCTCTTATGTTGTCGATGGAGTCTTTGATGACATTTAGCGCGGTATCTACCCCCAAGCAGTACTCGGTGCCGTTTATGTCGTTGTCAATTGTAGAGGGAATACCGCAAAATTTTATCCCATATTCTTTGTAAAAAATCTCCATTCCTCTAAAAGAGCCGTCACCGCCGAGAACAAGCAGCATGTCGATATTTAGAGCAGCAAGATTTTTCTTTGCAATCTCTCTAAACTCTTTTTCTATAAACCTTTTGCTTCTGGCACTTCCGATTATCGTTCCACCGCGGTTGATAATTCCTGCTACATCTTTATGCGTTGCTTTAATTATTCTATTGTCAATCAACCCTTCAAAGCCGTCATAAACAAAGTAGGGTGTCAATCCTTTTTGGAGCGAGTACTCTACAAAATGTTTCAGAGCTGGATTCATACCGCTAACATCGCCGCCTGAGCATAAAATTGCTATATTTTTCATCTGCTTTTCTCAATTTTCATTTTTTTAAGTTTACCATCTTCTAATCTCAAATGAGATAAAATTCCATAATTTATTTTCACAAGGTCATTAATGAAAAGAGCATTGGTAAGTGTTAGCGATAAGAGCGGCGTGGTTGATTTTTGTAAATCTTTAGTAAAAAACGGTTTTGAGATTATCTCAACCGGCGGAACTTATAAAATATTGGCAGAAGAGGGCATAAAAGCTATCGAGATAGACGAAGTTACAAAATTTCCGGAGTGTTTTGAAGGAAGAGTAAAAACCCTAAACCCATACGTTCACGGCGGGATTTTACATAGACGCGACAAACAGTCGCACTTAGATCAGGCAAAAGAGTTGGGTGTTGAAGCAATCGACTTAGTATGTGTAAACCTCTATCCGTTTAAAGCGACAATTCTAAAAACTGATGACTTTGAAGAAATCATAGAAAATATCGACATCGGCGGACCTGCGATGGTGCGTTCGGCTTCTAAAAACTTTGAGAGTGTTATGATTGTGACTGATGTAAACGATTATGCAAAAGTTATAGATGCGATAGAGAATGAGAAAAACACGCTTGAGTTTAGAAGAGCTCTTATGATAAAAGCATTCGAGCACACCGCAGCATACGACTCAACGATAGCAAACTACATGAACAAGCGTTTTAACGGCGGTTTCGGAGAGAAGCAGTTTGTAGTCGGAAACAAAGTGATGGATACACGTTACGGCGAAAATCCTCATCAAAAAGGCACACTTTACGAGTTTGACAAACACTATTCAAACAACTTTAAAACACTAAAAGGCGAAGCAAGTTTTAACAACCTAAACGACCTGAGCGGAGCTGTTAAGATAGCTTCTGCATTTGGAAGCGACAATGCGGTTTGTATCACAAAACATGGAAATCCTTGCGGTTTTGCTATCCGTGACAACCTTGTAGACGCTTACGTAGAGGCTCTAAAATGCGACCCTGTTTCAGCGTTTGGCGGTGTTGTTGCGGTTAATGGTATCGTGACAAAAGAGCTGGCACTTAAGATGAACGAGATATTTTTAGAAGTCATAATTGCTGGACGCATAACAGAGGAGGCGCAAGAGGTTTTTGCTTCTAAAAAGCGAATCAAGCTATTTGAGATGGGACATGACAAGTTAGTTCTTGCAAACGATGAGAAAGATTTTAAACATATTGACGGCGGTTTTGTCTACCAAGATGCGGATAAAGTAAATGACGACGAAGTCAAAAATGCAAAGCTTATGACTACAAAAGAAGCAACTGTGCAGGAGAAAAAAGATATGGAGATAGCTTATAAAGTAGCATCTCTTACAAAATCAAACTGCGTTGTCTATGTCAAAAACTCTGCGATGGTAGCTGTGGGAATGGGAATGACAAGCCGTGTCGATGCAAGCCAGTGCGCGCTTAAAAAAGCAAAAGAGATGGGGCTTGACGTGGAAGGTGCCGCACTTGCAAGCGAGGCATTCTTTCCTTTCCGTGACTCCATTGACGCGGCAGCCGCGGCAGGTGTTAAGAGCGTAATAGAACCGGGCGGAAGCATAAGAGATGAAGAGATTATAGATGCCGCAAACGAGTTTGGCATGAGCCTCTACTTCTCGGAAGTCAGACACTTCCTACACTAAGATTTTATCCACATGTCAAGCATTTTGCTTGACTGAATAATAACTATTTTATGTTATCTATAATTTTCATTTTCTCTTTTATTTCGACATTTTTATAGCTCTGTAGAATCTGCTCTGAAAATTTCTCTGTTTCATGTTCAAAACTTGAAACATAGTTGTTTTTTAATTCTGTTTTTGTCTCGTTAATTGAATTTAAAATCTCTTTTTTTAGCTCTTCTCTATGTAACGTCTCATCAACCGCATTAATTGCTACATCAGTACCAAACCAAAACATTACTCCGCCGACAATGGCGCCAAATGGGCTACATATTATAGAACCTGGACCACACAATAATCCTGCATTTGCACCGACAATAGCGCCTCCAGCTGAAGAAGCAAGTTTTGTAGCTGCTTTTGCTCCTGATTTAACAGCCGTTTTTGCAGTAATTTTTGCAGAAACGACAGTTAAAATTTTTGCTCCGATTGCTGTGCCTACTACGCCTAATTTTATTTTTTGTTGCATGAAGTTAGTGGATATATCTTCCCTTACACTGGCAAGCGCTTGAGAGTTTAGTTCTAAATCCACTTGATCGGTAGAGATAAATTCCACAAAATCTTGATGATTCTTCATTCTATTCTCATAAAAGGCTCTAATATTTTTTGAAGATTTTTCAATTTCATCAAAGAAATTACTTCCTAGAAGTTTCTCATTTATATATTTGTCATAATCACTAAATGCCATAGTTCCCAACTCCACATAGCCGCCAACAACCGAATAGTGAAAGTCTAGAAATTCATCTATATTTTCATTAACTACTTTTTCAAAGAGCATATCTACTTCATCATCTATTTTGTTGTTTATTTTTTCTATTTGTAAATTAAGATTTTCTTTAATAAGCTCTTGATTTAGAGACAAGTTTTCTCTTATCTTCTCAGATGGCAGTTCAAGCCATTTTTCATCAACGATTGGTTCTCTATTTTTTAATTCACTATCTGTTTTATAGAGTGCGATTAAAGAGATACTTACATAGCCTAAAAGCAGTACAATTATGGCACCCCAAAAATATTTTTCATTTTTTGACATGCCAGATTCTGTAACTCTCTCCTCTGTTTTTTTGATTTGTAAATCTTTTTTTTCTGAATTATGGGAGTTATCTTCCATCGTTTCTCTTAATTATTTTGTTTAGTAAATAGATGACTTGGACTATAAAACGATTTAAACCTAAGATAGCCAGGGAGTTTAAAATCATGAAACTTATCCATAAAATATTTTTACTGCTCTGCTCTTCTATTGCGCTATTTGACTCTTTCATTAAGAACCAGATTCGGCTATCTACCTCAGTTTGTGTTCTTAGAACAACATCAACAAAGCTGCAGTTTGAAGAGATGGAGTTTGTAGCTGCAGTGAGTGTTTCTTTTAAAGTTTCTCTCAGATATTCAGGCTCACTGCTATTTAAAAACAGGTAAGCATATACGCAAAACAGTATTAAAGCTGAGATTTTAACAGTTGTTTCTCTGGCAAAAATCTCTAAATGTTTATCATTTACAATGTTTGCAAAAAAGTTTAAAAAAAACCTATATATCCCAAAAACTGCAGCTATGAAAAGAGTCAATAATAGGTAAAAAACAGAGTCGAAATTTATCGAAAGGTACATCAGTGATAGTGAATAGGAAATTGATAACAGAATAAAAAAGATTGAAGGTAAAACAGGAGATGTCAGAATTTTTGAAATGAGTGTGTTTTTTTTAAAATAACAGTCTCGAAAACACTCTTTTTGCTTCATTCTGATTTCTATATAACCAGAGGCAATAACGACTGTTACTATAATGGGCATTAATAA
>NZ_JACUTS010000182.1 GCF_014859695.1 Sulfurimonas sp.
TTTTTAAACTGGAATGTTTGAAAATTAAACATAATCTCAACCACTTCGCACTAAGGGCAAAATTGTTACTGAAGGCTAACCAAATCACTTATTCAGAATTGCAGAAATTAAAAGGTGCGTAAGGTCAGTCAGTTATTAATGAAGAGACTATAAAAAAACTATTTCTACATGTCTTAAGTTTTTATGAGAACGGGAATAAAAGGAACAAAGTAGATGGATAAGCTAAATAAATCAGATTTGATTATTTATAATGACGGTGAGCTTGAGCTTGATGTGTCTGTTAAAAATGATACGGTATGGCTCAATAGACATCAAATTTCAGAGCTATTCGGTAGAGATGTAAAAACCATAGGGAAGCATATCGGCAATGTATTTAGTGATGGGGAACTTGAAAAGTTTTCAGTTGTCGCAAATTTTGCGACAACTGCTCATGATGGCAAAACATACAATGTTGAATACTATAGTTTGGATGTCATTATTTCGGTGGGCTATCGGGTAAAATCGCAAAAAGGGGTACGGTTTAGACAATGGGCGACAAAAGTGCTCAAAAATTACATTACTGATGGGTATGTAATAAACTCCGAAAAAATAACAAACCAAAGATTTAAAGAGCTTGAAAATGAGGTGGTGCTTTTAAAGTCAAAAGTATCAAACCTTTCAAACTCACTTGAGGGCACAGCGCTAAAACAAAAACAAGGAATACTTTTTGATGGACAGATATATGATGCCTATGTTTTTGTGAACGATTTGTTAAAAAGTGCAAAAAATGAAGTGGTTCTTATCGATAACTACATAGACGATACGGTTTTTACACTCTTTAGCAAATACCAAAATTTAAAAATAAAAATCTATACTCAGAGCATTTCAAAACAGCTGCGTTTGGACTTTCAAAAATACAACTCCCAGTATCAAAATATAGAACTAGATGAGTTCAAAAAAGCTCACGATAGGTTTTTAATTATCGACAATACTGAGATTTATCACATAGGAGTGAGTCTTAAAGATCTTGGCAAAAAATGGTTCGCTTTTTCTAAGTTTGAGATGGAAGCTTTGGAGATTTTACAGAGATTGAAGCATGGATGAAATGACACCTAATCAAATATTCTCTATCAAAGTGAAGGCGTTAAAAATTAAATTCTGATGGAGGAAAGAAGATGGCAAAAGTTTTGATTTTAAGCGGTGCGGGGATAAGTGCCGAGTCGGGCATAAGTACATTTAGGGACAGCGGCGGGCTTTGGGATGAGTACGATG
>NZ_JACUTS010000086.1 GCF_014859695.1 Sulfurimonas sp.
GGGGAAGTCACAAGGCAAAAATCGGGGAGGTCGGTTTGGCGCATAGGGGAATTCTCTTTTTTGATGAACTTCCCCACTTCTCCCGAGTAGTTTTGGAGGCTTTGCGTGAACCTCTGCAGGACAATAAAATACGAATATCAAGAGTAAACTCAAAAGTTGAGTATCCGAGTGATTTTCTCTTTGTAAGTGCTATGAATCCATGCCCATGCGGAAATCTTTTAAATGCGCAAAAAGAGTGCAGGTGCAGCGAACTTGAGATTCAAAGATACAAAAACAGACTCTCCGACCCGTTTTTAGAGAGAATTGATCTCTGCATTGTAATGCAACAGGTAGGTTCAAATGATAAAGCAACTATAAGCTCAAAAGAGATGCACTCTCAAGTTATAGAGGTTCATAAAAGAGCAAGATTAAGAGGTCAGAGATGTTTTACGGCGAAATTGAGTGATGAAGAGATAGAAAAATATTGCGTATTAGATAGTGAGGCAAAAAATGTATTAGAGAGAGCGGTTGAGAAGTTTGCACTCTCATTCAGGAGCATAAAAAAGATTCAAAAGGTCTCACGAACTATTGCTGATTTAGAGGGAATCGATATTATTGAGAAAAGACATGTTTTAGAAGCTTTGAGCTATAGAAGAAGAGGCTAGGGCAAAACCCCAGCTTTTAGGAGGGTAGAAGAGTTTAGTTTATATATTAGAAATCATCCTCAGCTTTTAAAATACCCTGTATCTCAATGTTGAGCTTGACTATTTCGCCAACAACTACGCCGCCGGCTTCAAGTGCTTGATTCCATGTGATGCCGTAATCTCTTCTGTCTATTTTTCCCTCAAGGCTCAGTCCTGCTCTTTGTCTGCCCCACGGATCCGTAATAGTTCCGCCAAACTCATAATCAAGCACAACCTCTTTTGTGGTCCCTTTTATGGTTAGTTTTCCGTACGCTTTATCGCCCTCTACTTTCTCTAATACAAAAGTAACTTTAGGGTACATTTCGGCATTGAATATCTCATCTGATTTTAGATGAGAGTCTCTCTTTGCAATATTTGTATTGATTGAAGCAACATCCATCTCGCCTGTGAGGGCAACAAGTTTATTTGTCTCATCATCAAGTTCAAAACTGCCATCAAACTTCTCAAACTCTCCGTTTACAGTGCTAATCATCATATGTTTAACCGAGAAGGTAACATTGGTGTGAGAAGCATCAACATTGTAAACTCCTCCAAAAAGTGAACTTACTCCCGCTGCTATTGCCAAAAGCATAAATTTTATTTTCTTCATTGTTAAATCCTTCTATTTTGTTTAAGCCATTATAGTATTAAGTAGTGCTAAAGCACCGTTAATTTTGTCAATTAATGACAAAATTTAAGCGGGAGTACAAAAAGTTGCTGATTTATATATTGTAGTAGGTCGCACTTGGATGATAGACTACCAGCGCTGAAGTTGATTGCTCAGGATGAATCTGGAATGTCTCGCTGAGTTCAATCCCGAACTCTTCAGGGCGAAGAAGATTAAAGAGCGGGCGGTTGAGTTCAAGATCTGGACATGCCGCGTAGCCAAAGGAGTATCTTGACCCCTGATATCTGTTCATCTGTACATCTCCCAAGCTATTGCCTTCACCTTTTGATATGTTGAGATCAAGCCTTATCTGCTTGTGGACTATCTCTGCAAGAGCCTCTGCGAGCTCGACGCCAAGTCCGTGAAACTGATAATACTCGGTATATTCGCCTCTCGCATAAATCTCTCTCTCGGCTTCGCTAAGCTTTGAGCCGGCACTTACGCATGTAAATGCCACCACGTCATGTCTATCTCTATGAAAAAAGTCGCTAAGTGCGCGGTGCGGCTGTTTTGACTGCCTAGGAAATGTGAACTTCTCTTTTGCTCTTCCAATAACTTCATAAAGCGGCTCACAGTTTATTTCGCTCTCGCTGTTATACCCTTCACTCTCGTCAAATATAAGAAGCGTGTTATCATCGCTTCTGCATGGCCAGTAACCGTAAAGAATGGTCGGTTCAAAGAGTTTTTCATTTAGAAACTGCGCTTTTAGCCTCTCATATGCAGGCCAGATAATCTCGTCAAGTTGCTTTTGATACGCCTCTTTAGTTAGACCTTTTGAGCTGTACCCCCAACGAGATTTGAAAAGAAGCTTATGGTTGATCCACTCAAACGCCATCTCTATCTGCTGAGGCGTAAGTTTAAGCTCACGTCTGCCCCAAAATGGTGGAGTAGGCACTTCAACATCGCGAGAAGGCATCTTTAGCTCCTTAAACGGCGGAATAACTACCTCCTCTTTAATTTTTACAATCTTCTCTTCACTATCTTTGCCATGAAGATCGGTATCAAAATTTCCTGCCTCAATGCGGCTCATGGATGTTACGCCATCAAATGCATCTTTGCAGTAAAAGATTGGTCCGTCATAGTATGGACGGCAAAAGTCATCTATAAAGGAGCGGGTAAGTGCGGCACCGCCGAGCAGAACAGGAATTTTTATCCCCTCTCTCTGGAGCGCTTCAAGATTATCTTTCATCACTTGCGTTGATTTTACCAAAAGACCGCTCATTCCGATAGCATCGGCATTTGACTCTTTAAGTGTTTTTACAAAATAATCAAGTTCTACTTTAATTCCTAAGTTGATGACTTTATATCCGTTGTTTGAGAGGATGATGTCTACAAGATTTTTGCCTACGTCGTGAACATCGCCCTTAACTGTTCCAAGAATAAGCGTCGTGTCTACCTTTTTGTCAATTTTTGGCAGGTATGGGTTTAGATAATCAACCGTTTTTTTCATAGTCTCCGCACTTTGAAGAACAAAGGGTAGTTGCATCTGACCGGAGCCAAATAGCTCTCCTACAACCTTCATGGCGTCAATGAGTATCTCGTTTACTATCTTTTGTGGTGCAATTTTGTGGCGAGCCTCTTCAACGAGCGGAATCATTCTCTCTTTGTCGCCGTCCATAAGAAGTTTGGCAATCTTCTCTTCATCGCTCATAGCAAGATATGCTTTATCTACTGCTTGATTGTCAACTGCCTCTTTTGTGCTGAAGTGCTCTATAAACTCAAAAAGTGCAGCGGAGTTTGGTTTGCGGTTGAAAATGAGGTTGTCGCATATCTCCTGATCCACTTTTGAGATTTTGTTGATTGGAATAATATGCTGCACATTGATAATAACGCTTGTAAGTCCCGCTTGTGTACAGTGATGTAAAAACATAGAGTTGAGGTAGGGACGAGCATCTTTGTCAAGTCCAAAAGAGATGTTGGAGAGTCCCAAAATCGCCCCGACTTCAGGGTGCCTTTTGCGTAGCTCTCGTATCGCTTCAATGGTGTTTATACCGGCATCCACATACTCCTGATCGCCGCTTCCAAGCGTAAAAGTAAGGAGGTCAAATACCAGATTTTCGGCTCTTATGCCATGCTTTTTGGTAGCGAGTTCATAGATGCGTTCGGCAACTTCGAGTTTGCGCTCAACTGTTTTTGCCATACCTATCTCATCAATAGTAAGACAAACAAGAGCGGCTCCAAATTTTTTAGCCAAAGCACAAACCGTGTCAAACTTCTCTATGCCGTCTTCAAGGTTTACGGAGTTTATGATGGGTTTTCCGCCTATGAGCTTGAGCGCCTCTTCAAGGGCTGCCGTCTGTGTAGAATCCGGCATAATTGGGAGTGCTATCTTTTGCGCATAGAGGCTCATGACGCGGTTCATATCTTTTGTCTCATCACGCCCAGCAAACCCCACGCTCACATCAAGGACATGCGCGCCGACTCTTACCTGCTGCTGTGCAACGCTAAGTGTACCTTCATAATTCTCTGCCAAAAGAAGCTCACGAAATGCTTTAGAACCGGTTGCATTGCTTCTCTCGCCGATAAGCAGTACGGATGACTCTTGCGTGAGCGAAACGGTGTTAAAGAGTGAAGCGAGAGCATTTTCTTGCTCTCCTGAGGGCTCTTTTGGTGTAGTGTTTGAAACTCTGTTTACAAGAGCACGAATATGCTGAGGCGTTGTTCCGCAGCATCCGCCTAAAAAGCTTACGCCGTCATATTTTAAAAAACTCTCTTGTTTATCAGCAAATTCATCGGGTCCCATCGGGTAGTATGTGTAGCCCCCGCGGTTTTGCGGAAGTCCTGCATTTGCATGAACGCTGATGGGTTTGTTCCACAATTCGCTCAGAGTCTTTACATGTTTTTCAACCTGCTCAGGTCCCGTACCGCAGTTAAATCCAAGTGAGATGATGTCAAAAGGCTCTAAAATGGTTGCTATTGTTCCGGCGTCCGTTCCTATGAGCATTGTTCCGCTTAGCTCAATAGTGACAGAGACCATAATGGGAATCTCTACTTCTCTTTGTCTGCAGGCTTCCTGACATGCGTGAAGAGCAGCTTTTATCTGAAGAGGGTCTTGGCAGGTCTCAAGTAAGAAGATATCGACTCCGCCGTCAATTAGCGCAAGACAAAATTCTGTATAACCCTCATACATCTCATCATAAGCTATGTGTCCAAGTGATGGGAGTTTTGTCCCTGGTCCGATAGAACCCAAAACAAATCGCGGATGCTCTGGAGTGCTAAACTTTGCACACTCATTTTTTACAAGTTCTGCACCTGCACGGGTAAGTTCGTACGCTCGATGCCCAATGCCGTACTCATCCAAAACCCATGAAAATGAGCCGAATGTATTGGTCGTGATAAGGTCTGCTCCGGCGGTTAGATAAGCGTGGAAAATCTCGCTTAAAACTTCAGGGCAAGTTGCATTAAGGAGTTCATTGCACCCCTCATTGCCCTCCCAAGCCTCTTTTGGAATCTTCTCATCACGCTGCTGCAGCTGCGTACCCATAGCTCCGTCAATAATAAGCGGCCTATTTTTTATAGTTTTTAAGATATACTCTTTTGTTGTTATTGTTGTCATTAAAAGTCTTTTATATAGAATAAATATTGGCCCTATTCTATCAAATCAGAGCATAAAAGAGACTTTCAATAATCGTCTAATATATTATAATTATTATTATGTCATCTAATTAAAAATAATATTTTGGTATAATGTTGTCAAAAAACAAGCAGGAGTTATTATGAAAGATGAGAGTGTCGGCTTGAAACTACCGACTCCGTGGAGATACAAGAGATATTATTTATTTGCTTTTTTAACAGTTGTAGCCTTGGTTCTGCCTTGGATAAATATTGATGGAAACCACTTTTTTTTACTAAATTTCGATAAATTGGAGCTTCATCTTGTATTTGTTCAGTTTGACATGCAGGAGCTATACCTTTTACCGTTTCTTTTAATGATACTGTTTTTGGGGATTTTTGGCATGACCGTAGTAGGCGGACGTGTTTTTTGCGGATGGATATGTCCGCAGACTATTTTTAGAGTAATTTACCGTGATTTGCTAGAGACAAAACTGCTTCACCTTAGAAAACGCATTAAAAACAAGCAGCAAGAGCCTGATATGAGCATCCCAAAAAACAAGCTCAAAAGAGGCGTAGCGATTCTGATTTGGACGGTTCTCTCTTTTGTGGCGAGTGCAAATCTTATCTGGTTTTTTGTTCCGCCTGAGGATTTTTTTGCTTATTTGGCCAATCCATTTGATCATATGATTTTAGTGGGAACGCTTCTGGCATCTGCGCTTTTTCTCATCTATGATATAGTCTTTTTGCAAGAGGATTACTGTATTTACGTCTGTCCGTACTCTAGGATTCAGTCTGTTTTATATGATGAGAATACTGTTATGGCTCTTTATAACACTAACCGCGGCGGGCACATTTATAACGAAGCCAAAGAGAAGGTTTTTACAAAGCAAAAAGATCTTCAAGCAGTAGAACCGCATGCAGAGTGTACGGCATGTGAGAGCTGTGTAACCGTTTGTCCTACACACATTGACATCCGTAAAGGACTTCAGCTTGAGTGCATCAACTGTCTGGAGTGTGTAGATGCATGTACCGTTGTTATGGGTAAGCTTGGCAAACCTTCGCTTGTTACATGGTCAAGTGAATATGAGACAATAGACAAAAAGGGCAAAACAAAATATTTTCGTCCAACTGTAGTCGCCTACATTCTCCTCTTAATCGGTTTGGCGATAGGAATGGTTATTATGGGGAGCAATAAAGAGCATATACTTTTAAACATAAACAAGGAAAACAGACTCTACTCAGTCTCAAAAGAGGCTGATGGAAGGGTTGCCGTTGATAACGCTTACGTCTTTTTAATACAAAATACGCAAAATAAGAAGATGGATTTTTACTTTGACGTCATGCTGCCAAAAGATGTAAAAGGAAAACTCGAAATAGTAAAACCCTCGGACTCTTTTAGCGTTACGCCTGATGTGAAGAAGAAGAAAATCGTAGTTCTTAGAACCTATGATATGTTGGCGGATGATGCCAGACATGATACGATTATTCCTATTACTATACGCGCTTATGCAGTGGGGCGTGAGGATGAGATAGTGGTCTATAGAGAGGCTACTTTTGTATATCCAAGAGCAGATGTTATTGAGGAAGCAAAACAATAGTAGTTTAAAAAACAATAGGGTAGACTTTAGAAGTTGAGTTTTTAAGGTCTGCCGATGTTTAAGAAAATATTACTCGCTGTTTTTATTTTTTACGCGCTTTTTGGATTTATACTCTTCCCCCTTATTGTAAAGTCTCAGATTGAGAATATTGCAGCGCAGGAGACAAGCTCAAAACTGTCGGTAGATGACGTCTGCTTCAACCCAATTTTAAGATGCAAGTCAGAGGCGTGCTGCTTGAGACACTGGATGAAGAGAAGATTGCATCGCTGACTTAATGAAAAATTTGGGTGCGTAAATAATCACTTTTTCTTATAACACACA
>NZ_JACUTS010000087.1 GCF_014859695.1 Sulfurimonas sp.
CGGGAAGTTCTAAAATAATCAACTCTCACATAAAAGCGCACAGCGTTGTTGAAGATAGCATAGTTAAAAACTCCGATGTTGGTCCCTTGGCACATCTGCGCCCTGCATCAATGCTTGAAGATTCACATGTGGGAAACTTTGTAGAAGTTAAAAAATCGACTCTCAAAGGCGTAAAAGCCGGTCACCTTAGCTATATAGGCGATGCAACGGTTGGTGAGGGGACAAATATAGGCGCGGGCGTTATTACATGTAACTACGACGGAATCAAAAAGTATGAAACAATCATCGGTAAAAACGTATTCATTGGAAGCGACAGCCAGCTTGTTGCACCCGTAACTATTGAAGACAATGTTATAATAGCCGCAGGTACAACCGTTACAAGCGGCAGAGTCGAGAGCGGCGCTTTGGCGATAAGCAGAACAAAGCTAAGAACGATAGAGAATTTTTACCATAAGTTTTTTAAGAAATAATTATGGTAAAAAAGGACATATACTGAAAATATAGTAAAGTTCAGGAATTATTCGATACTATTTAATAATTTTTTTTGTTAATTAGGATTTATATATGAGTACGACATCGACTCTTAGAGCACAACAAAGGGCTGATCAGATTAGGTCATTTCAAGCAGAACTTGAAATATTAAAAGATACGGATGTAATTTCGCTTACCGCTGAACAAAATGAAAAAATAGCCAAATACCACCAAAATCTTTTATCAAACTACTCTTTAGAGTTTGACATAGATACAACTAAAAATGAAAAACAACTTAGTCTTGGTATGAAAATAGTCTCATTTTTAGCGGCTCTTGGATTAGCATTTAGTATATTGTTTCTATTCTTGCAATTTTGGGGTGACTTTAAAGAAACTACACAGGTTTTCATACTTATTTCTACTCTGACTATTTTACTTTTCTTTACGTATTACCTATCAAATAAACAAAACAAAGATTACTATACAAAAATCGCAGCTCTGCTAACTTTTACTGCATTTGTATTAAATATATCTATGATCGCTCAAATATTCAACATTACACCTTCACTAAACGCTTCTTTAGTATTCTCACTGTTTGCATTTTTACTGGCTTACGCTTTAAACGCTAGACTGCTTTTAGGCGTAGGAATTATATTCTTTTCATTTTTTTTATCAGCAAAAGTTGGAGTTTGGGGCGGAGCGTACTGGATTAACTTTTCAAATTATCCTGAAAACTTTTTTCCGGTTGCTTTAGTTCTATTTTTACTCTCTTTTATAAATCATTCCAAATACACAAACTTTGATGTTATTTACAGATATTTTTCTATGTTTTTATTTTTCTTGCCTGTATTAATCCTGTCAAATAATGGCTCAATAAGTTATATAAATCTAGCTGAAAACTCAATAGAGGGCTTCTACCAAGTCATAGGATTTGCTTTTAGTGCCTTTGCTATATATGTTGGAATAAAAAAAGGTCTATCGGAAGTTACAAATATGGGGAATGTATTTTTTGTTATTTTTCTATACACAAAGTTTTTTAACTGGTGGTGGAGTTGGATGCCAAAATATATTTTCTTTCTAATCATAGGCTTAAGTGCCGTTTTCATACTTATGATACTCAAAAGAGTTAGAAACGAGTTGTTAAAAAGTACAAAGGAGAATCTATTATGAAAATATCTAAATTCTCCTCTAAGCTTTTTGCATCAGCTTTTGCATTGTTAGTTATTACCAACGTGGTTATACTTCTGGGTGTTTATATCAATAGATCAAGCGAAACGACATCAGAGGTAACATTAACACAAAGAGAACTTCAACCACCGAGTTCTATACGAAAAGAGAACAACAGTGTATCTCTTAGACTTATATACAGAACTGCAAATAATTTAAATCGTTCACATCAAGATAATTTTCTCAACATCGATAAATTAAAAGAGTTAGGCTTTGATACAGATAAATATTTGTACTCTAAAGATGGGATAAGAACACCAACCAAGGAGCTCTTTATCGTATTGGAAAATGATGGTAAATTATATAATAAATCTTTAAAATCAGCAGAAGCAGCATTAATGGAAAAAGAGGCTTTATACAATGCTAATAAAGACGACAAGAAAAAGCAAGGAGATTATAAGAATGCCAAAAACAATTTTACTCGTGAACAAATATCACAATCAAGACTTTTTGCTATCGATGCAGGTTTAGAGTATGAAGGATTAAGACAGAAGTATCCAAACAAAACAAATTATCTCATAGTTAAAGGAGTTGTGGGGTTAGTTAAATATTATAAAGAAAAAACCTTGTACGGTTACATACAACGACTTAATGTTCAAACTATTCATTTGCCTTATAAATTTAAATATCTTTTAAAAGACATCGAACCAATAAATAGTCATAATAACACGCGAAACACCTCTTTACAATACAAGATAGAAGTAAAGTATGGAAGCAGATATGAACCTTTCATTACTTCTGTAAAAAGAATATATTAATTTATAGAAACTTTACTCAAACATTAGTTATCATAATCCTAATTTTTTTGTTGAATTAGGATTTTTTTTGAAAATATTACATTTTAGCGACACCCACGTGGGTTTTAACGACTTAGACATCTTAAATGATGAAAACATAAACCAGAGAGAAGCGGACTTTTACGACGCTTTTTCTCAGGTCGTAGAGCAGATAAAAGAGATAAAGCCCGATTATATTATCCATACCGGCGATCTGTTTCACCGCTCAAGTCCCTCAAACCGTGCTATTACCTTTGCGCTGGAACAGTTCAAAATCATAGACTCTTTAAATATTCCTTTTATTCTCATTGCTGGAAACCACTCAACGCCTAGAACAAACCTGAGCTCGCCCATACTCAAAATCTTTGAAAACTTTAAAAACATACATGTAGCTTACAATCAAGAGTATAAAAAGATAGAGTTCGAACATATAATATTTCACGCCCTGCCCCACATGAACGACGAGACAAAGGCGCTCTCACAGATAGAACTTTGCGAATCACAAATTGATAAAAGCAAAAAGAACATTATGATGATGCACTGCTCCGTGGGTGCGACCTACCTTATGAACGAGTTTGGCGAGTGGGTCTATCCGAGCGAAAAAGAGTACATCTTTAAGATGATGGACTATGTTGCTCTTGGGCATTGGCACGGTTTTGGAAGAGTCGGCAAACATGGAAATGTCTACTACAGCGGCTCGACCGAGAGAACAAGCTTAAACGACAAAAGAAACTCAAAAGGCTTTGCAGAGATAAGCCTCTACGATGAACTGCAAGTAGAGTACAAAGAGATAAAAATCCGTCCAATAATTCTAAAAGAGATCGATTGCGAAGATTATGAAAACTCAGTCTCAAGCATTGATAAAAGTGATGTAAAAGATGCGATAGTCGAGGTTAGACTCATAAACTTAACAGTTTTACAATCCATCGACATTCAAAATTCAGAGATAAAAAAGCTCTTCTGGGATGCCATGAGCATATCGGTAAAGCGAGAGTTTAAACATGTTAGAAGTGAGACGGCGATGATGGAAGCCGAAGCCGTCTCACTAGAGGAGTTTTTTCTAGAGCATGTAAAAGAGGAAGCGAGTACGCAGGAGTATGAGAGGCTGAAGTTTAAAATTCAAGAGCTCTTTGCTCACTATGAGGAGGTTTGCGATGATACTCTCTAGACTTCACTTAGAAAATTTTAAAAAATACACCACTAAGACAATAGAGTTTGGCGAGGGTCTCATAGGCATCATCGGCAAAAACGGAAGCGGAAAATCAACTATCTTTGAGGCGATACTCTTCGCACTTTACGGAGAGGCAAAAAACAGAGGAAACAAAGAGCTGCTGCGAAATGCAAACGCAAACGAAAAAGAGGCAGTGGTTGTAGAACTTGAATTTGAGATTGAGGCTGTTTTATACAAAGTTGCACGTGAATTTCGCGGCAAAGCCATGAGTGCAAACGCAAAGTTTTACAAAAACGGCGAGTTGACTACAAGCGGAGCGAAAGAAGTAACATCTGCCATAGTCAGACTTACAAAAATGAGCAAAGACGCTTTTATGCACACGCTTTTCGCTTCCCAAAAAGAGCTTACTAGTCTAAGTACTCTTAAACCGGAAGAGCGAAAAAAGATGATAAGAAAGCTTCTGGGACTTGAAAAAATAGACTTTGTAGAAAAAGAGCTGGTTGAAAAAAGCAGGGAGCTAAAACGGGAGATAGAAGCGTTTAGGGAGGTGCTTTTAGGCAAAGATGAGATAAAGCAAAAAGAGGAGCAGATAAAGAGCGATGAAGCCGCAAAAGAAGCTCTTGCAAAAGAGGTGCTTAGTAAAACCCAAGAGCTTGAACATATAAAACTCAGAGAACAGGGCATCAAAAAAGAGCTTGAACTTCTCGCAAAGACAAAAGAGCAAAAACAGAAGCTTTTCTCAGAGCTGGAACTTGCCAAAAATTCAAAAAGTTCAGAGATTTTAAACCAAGTAAAATTATCCGCAGAGCTTCATCAACTCGAACACAAACAAGAAGAACTTAAAAAACTCGAACCTCTAAAAGCAGAGTATGGGGCACTTCAAGAGCAGATAAAAGAGCAGGAAAAACTGCGAGAGTTTCATCTCAAAAAAGAAGGAATTTTAAAAGAGCAAGCTCAACTTAGAGAACAATACACAAAATGCAAAATAGACATAGATGCGCTTGAGAAAGCATGTGAGGGATATGAAGAGTTTGTACTAAATGCCAAAAACTTAGAGCAAAATATCGCAGTTTTGCAAGAGAGCATAAGTGACAAACACACCATTGAAAACGAGATAAAAGCGGAGACGACAGCAGAGCAGAAACAGATAGACATGACAAACGCCAAAATCGCGAAACTCCATGAACTCGGAAGCGAGGGAGCATGTCCTACATGTACAAGACCGCTTTTAGAGGAGTATGACAATGTCATAAATTCGCTTGTCGATGCGATAAAAGATACTCATCAAAAGAAGATAACAGAGTACCAAAAACAGCTCCAAAACGTAACTGCTCAAAAAGCCGCATTTGAAGCGCAAAAGAAGGAAAAAGAGAAAGAGTTTTTAGAGCTGACGAAAAATATAAACATCATACAAAGCAAGCTTAAAGACCTCAAAACAGCGAAAGAACATTTTGTACATGTAGAACAAAAAGGCATCAAAAACAAAGAGGAACTTCAAGAGCTTGCGACGTATAGTTATGATGAAAAAGTGCATGAAAGAGTTAAAAATTCGCTAACGTCGATAGAGCCGCAGTACAAACATGCGCTCAGCCTTGAAACCGAGCTAAAAAGGCTTGTTCTAGTGAAGTCGGATTTGTTACAAGTAAATCAAAAAATAGAAGAGTTAAAAGCCGTAGTACAAAACAAAGAGGCTGAGTTTAAAAGCGTCATCTACGACGATGTGAAGCATAAACATCAGCTTCAAGAGCATGAGAGCATACTCAAAACCATCGAATCAAAAACGGCATCTTTACATGAGATAAAAGTGAAAATCGCAAATATAGAAGGCGAGATAAAAACAGTCAAAAACTCACTCCAAAACAACGAAATACAGCTAAAAAAAGTCCAAACCAAAAAAGATGATTTAGTTGACTACGAAAAGATCAAAACAAGCCTCTCAGAGTTCAAAACTCGCCTAAACTCTAAAGTCGCACCGCGCATCTCAAGCATTGCCTCAGAGATGTACTCTCAAATCACAAAAGGCAAATACCAACACATAGAAGTAAGCAACGACTTCGACTTTTTTATCTACGACGAGGGCAAAAAGTACCCGATAGAGCGCTTTAGCGGCGGAGAGGTTGACTTGGCAAACTTGGTTCTACGCATAGCCATCTCTAAAACTCTCACGGAACTCAGCGGAGCAAGCTCCATAGGATTCTTGGCATTTGATGAAGTTTTTGGAAGTCAGGACGAGAGCCGAAGAATGGAGATACTTGAGGCTTTCCACACCATCAAAGAGCAGTACAGACAGATATTTCTCATAAGCCATGAGATGGAGATAAAAGAGATGTTTGAGCGGGTTGTGGAACTTTAAATTGAAAGGCATATTAATGAAAAAAACTCTTCAAGAAATAGATAAAGAACAGAAAATGAGAGAAAGCATTTACTTTAACATGCAGCTATTATCATATAGGTTGGAGAAATTGAAATCTATTAATACTATGGAAAAAGTCAACCAGTTTGAATTTCTAACATATTTTGATGCCTCATTAGTTTCAATAAGAGCATTATTTCTAGAAAATGATAAAAAATCATTTTCATTGGTAAATTTTTTTGAAAAAACTAATAATGAAATAAGTCTAAAGCTACTTTATGACCTGCTAGATTCTTCATTTAATGCGCAAGATGAAGAAAATAAAATAAACGGTGAAAAATATATAACTTTAAAGGATGCTTTGAAACTATTAACCGATAAATTTATTTGTCATCATGATAAAAACAGTAATATAAAAATTGGTAATGCTAATTATATTATGTCGATTTTATCGAATAAACATCATAAACACTATCTTGCAAACATTTTAGAAAGAATATTTAGTATATATTCCGATGCCTTGCTAAATACAAAAAATTGACTTTAAGATTGGTAGTCAAAAAATACAACAATAAAAACCATTTCAAAATGCCATATTTTAAACAAGCTTTCTATTTTTGAATATACTCAAGCATATTTTTTATTAGGAAAAATTATGCACAAATCTACATGTAAATTGACAAAAGTTAACTTCTATGTTAACATATTGCTATGAAAGAAATTATCTTTT
>NZ_JACUTS010000088.1 GCF_014859695.1 Sulfurimonas sp.
AATATTATTTTTTATGAATATTGTTTTTATTTTTAGCGGTTTAGCTTTTGATTTGAATTTTTTTGAATCTTTTTATGACATGGATTATCGTTTTGGTTATAACGGAGTCTTTTTAGCTGGCAATGAGTCTTCTTTTGTGTTGATTAGTATGCTTGGTTTTTTATACTTTAGAGCATACTATGAAAATGGAAGCAAATTATTTTTATTGATAGCTCTTCTTGCAAGCTTATTGTCTGGCATGAAAGCAGTATATTTGTTTGTTATATTACTTTTATTTTTTCATTTAGTTCAAAAAATGAGAAAAATTCATTTAGTTTGGCTTATCCCAATAGGTATATATGCAACAACACAAGTCATAGGGTATATTCAGAGTGAAGAATTTCAAACATTAATTGCTTTTTTTATGCGAACACTTGAAACTAAAGGATTGATGCATATGATGCTTTCTGGTAGAAATGAAATTTTAATGAATGAATCAGTTCAAGTTTTAGAAAGTTGGACTTTTTTAAATTTTTTATTTGGTGGAAGAAATGTCCTAGTTTTTATTATGGAAATGGATTTTTTTGATTTACTTTTATTCTTTGGTGGGCTAGGAAGCCTAATTTACACTTACTTATTTTATAAAATGTTTATACAAAAATTAATTTGGCATAAGTTTTTTACATTTTTTACATTCTCTGTCTTAGTATTGGCATTTTTTGGAGGACACTTCTTAACAAGCCCTACGAGCGCAGTGTATTTTTCACTAGTTATTATATATTTTCAAAATTATAGGTTAAAAAATTATGCAAAACATCCTACTAATTAACAACGGCTACCCATCGCAGACGAATCCGCAATATTCGACTTATATCAAGTCTATACATGATTGTCTTCAAGAGAGTGGTTTACATGTAGAGCTACTAATTTTAGATACAAATTTTAAAACAAAAAAAGAGAAAATTTTTAAATACATGAACTATTATAAAAAACTTTTCCTTCATGATTATTCAAAGCATGATTATGTGTATATCCATAATTATCCGCACTCTTTTTTACCTTTGATTTTTAAACTTTCAAAGATGAAAAACTTGACAATTCATTGGCATGGTACTGATATATTTGCTCCATCAAAATTAAGCAAGTATTTAAATATGATCTCGTATCTCTTTTTGCCAGCTACAGCCAAACATATGACTCCTTCAAACTATTTTGCAGATATGGTAAGTGAAAAGTTAAGTATAGATAGAAAAAAAATACTTGTTTCTCCTAGCGGAGGTATAGATACTTCAATTTTTAAAGTGCAAAAAATAAATAAAAAAGATGAAGTAGTTCTGGGTTTTGCTTCGAGTATGCGAACAGACAAAGGGATGGATTTTGTTTTGAAACTAATACAAAATGCAGAAGAAATTGAAAAGCTCACAAATAAAAAAATTAAACTTCTGTGTATCAATTATGGCTCTGAAAAAGCGCACTACAGTGATGAACTACAAAAAGTAAGCAATGTTAAAATCATCGAACCAGTTCCAAAAAATCAGATGGTTACATTTTATGAGCAAATTGACTTATTATTATTATCTACTCGTATGGCTGAGAGTTTGGCACTGGTTGGACTTGAAGCGATGAGCTGTGATGTACCAGTTGTGGGAACAAACGACTTTGCGATAAAAGAGTATGTTGTTGATGGTATAAGTGGAGAAAAATTTGAAAAAGCTGACTTTGCCTCTTTTCAAAAAGCTGTAATAGCAGCTATTAACAATCTTGAAAACTATAGCCCAAGAGACATAGTACTCAAACAATATAGCAAAGAGCATGTGGTGGCTCAGTACAAAAAGTATTTCGGAGCAGATAATGAGTGAATTTAAAAATGTTTCATTTGTGTCTGACGACAATATGTGTACAGGTTGTGGAGTGTGTGTAGCAGTTTGTCCGCATGATGTTATAAGCATGTTAGTAGATGAAGCAAAAGGGGTCTATCAGTCTAATGTTAATTTGGAGACTTGTACAGACTGTACTATTTGTTTAAAAAGTTGTCCACCGCTTACATGGTCAAATGAACCAAAAACACAAATTTATAACGAGATGGTAGGTGACTATGTTGCAGGGTATGCTACATATAGTAATGATGAGTATATAAGAAGAGATTCTGCTTCTGGTGGATTTATAACAACACTTCTTTTATATCTGCTTGAAAAAGGATTGATACAAGGTGCAGTAGTAACTAAAAGAGATGAAAATAATCCACTAATAAGCAAGCCTTTTATAGCTACTACAAAAGAAGAGATTATAAATGCTAAAGGATCTAAGTATTCTCCTGTTAAGTTTGATGAGATACTTCATGATATTATCGAAGGTGATTATGAAAATTTAGCTGTTGTTGGTTTGCCTTGTCATATAGAAGGAGTAGCAAGAGCTGCACAAAAAAGTAAAAAACTAAGTAAAAAGATAAAATACAAAATAAGCATAGTTTGTGGACAAGCACCTAGCTTTTTAGGGTATGAGTACATAGCAAAAAAATTTGAGATTGAAACAAATAAAATAACTGAATTAAAAAATCGAGGCGATGGATGGCCTGGATATATGGAAATACAATTAGATAGCAAAAATATAAAAGTACCATACGGTAGCAAATATTCTATGGGAACGGTTTTGTCCTCTCCTTTGTTTACTCCTCTTGCTTGTCAGATGTGTGCTGATGCGGTTGGTTTTAATGCAGATGTAAGTGTGAGTGATGCGTGGCTAGAAAAATATATGGATGATAAACAAGGAGTTAATCTTATCTTAACTAAAAATCGAGAGTTGGATGAGATTATAAAGCAGATGGGCAGAGATGATTATATAACTCTTATAGATGAAAATATAAATGAATTTATAAAAGCAAATAAATCAGTCATACATAATAAAAGTAAATTTAATAATTATAGACTTGATAAATTTATAGGTCCAAACAGAGAACTCTATTCTCAAAAAATGTTAAATAATTATCATGTTTCTTTTACACAAAAGATAAAACTGATTATTTTTACATGGCATTTGAAGATTATAAAAAAACTTGACATAAAAAAAATAGTTCCAAAGCTCAATGATAAAGTATTGTTTTATTTGAAAGCTTTGAATTTATTAAAAAGGTAATGAGTGAAAAATTTATTGATAATACAAAATTATAATGCAAACAAAGGCGATTCTTCTGTAATTCATACTATGAATAAAACAATTACAGAGATGGATAGTAAAGTAAGTATCTCTTTAACCTCCTATGACCCAGAGATGGCAAAGGAAGAATATGGCTTAGAGTCTGCCGAATGGGTAGTGAATTTTAGAAACATAAAACTTGCACATTCAAAAATTGGCAAGTTGTACTATTTTGCAAAAGAGTTTTTGTGGATTGCCTATAGCTTGGTATGGATTGTTTTTTATAAGGTTGGCTTGAAGTTACCTTTGCCAAAGTTTAAAAGAAAGGCGATAGAACTTTATTTGCAGAGTGAAGTTGTCGTATTGCCTGGTGGACACTTTTTTACAAACCTTAATGGTTTCCCTGTCAATATTTCACATGCTTATGGCTTGCTATATGCAAAATGGCTTGGTAAAAAAACAATGATATATTCTCAAACAGTGGGACCATTTTTTGGGAAATTTGGCACTTTGACAAAAAAAATAGCCGACTTTGTAATAAAACATACGGATGTGGTAACACTCAGAGAAGAAGATTCTACTCAATACTGCAAGGGTTATAAAAATGTACATGTAACTGCTGAAACAGTATTTGCTTTACCTACCGACAAACAAGTCGCAAAAGATTTAGAACAGCTTCAGGAATTCAAAAACAAAGAAGAATTGGTTGTTGGGGTGACAATACACCACATCTATTTTAAACATTTTTTTAGCAAGTCTGAATATGTAGAACTGATGTCAAATATATTTGATGAAATAGTCTCCAAGTTTAAGTGCAATGTCTTAATCATTCCAATGGAGGCAAGTTACCATAAAGGAGGTGACAGACCTATTGCAAAAGAGATGAAAGAACTATGTACATATAGTGATAAAATACATATTTTAGAGGGAGATTTTGATCCATTGATGACTTCATCTGCTATAGCAAATACAGATATATTTATAGGCACTAAAACACACTCTATTGTTTATGGATTGAAGTCAATTGTTCCAACTATTTCAATATCGTATCAGCAAAAGTCAACAGAATTTATGAAAATGTTTGGTGTTGAAGAGAATGCCATAGATTTAAAAGGTTTAGAATTAGAGCCTTTTATGGATATATTTAAAAAAGTTTATCAGAATCAAGAAAAATATAAAAATTCTCAAAAAGAATTTTATGAGAAAGTAAAAGAAAAATCTCTAGAAAATAACAAATATTTGCTTTCACTATTTGAGGATGTTCAATGATAAATGAAAAAGTCGAAAAAGCATTAAAAAAATTACAACTATATATTGAAAAAGAGGAGTATAAAGGATGGGATCCTTATGATGCCCTCAATAGTGATTTTATAAATAAAATGACTTCGTTTCATCCGTCTGCACAAAGAGTTGCTATCCATTTGTTGAAAAATTCTCCATTCAATATGAGAAATATTTTTGGTATAGAAAAAGATTATAACCCGACCGCACTTTCTTTGTTTATAGATGGATATGTCAATCTGCATCAGATTTATAAAGATGAGACATATATCCAAAAAGCAAATGAATTGAAAGATTTGCTTTATTCTTTGGCATGTATAAACAATCAAGATGAGATAGGTTGGGGAAGAAACTTTAAATTTATAACTAGTAAAGAGACACATGAGCTTGATAAGCCACTCACTTTTTTAAATGCTAAACTGACCCTGAGCTTACTTAACTTATATGTTGTCACACAAGATGGGTTGATTTTAGCAAATACAAAAAAGGCTATCTACTCTATTTTAAAAAATGGAAGAGTTTTTGAGACAAAAGAAGGTGTTTATGTTGGATACTCATCAGATAGCCAACCAAGATACATTTTTAATGCTTCTATTCTAACGGCAGAGTTAATAATGAAATATCTTTACTTTTCGAATCAAGAAACAGAGATTGTCTTTGGTATAGATATAAAAAAATTAGCTCAACATATGATTGACACTGTTTTGGAAAAACAGCAAAGTGATGGAAAATGGTACTATGGATATAACTATGATTTCAGTGTGTTAAGAAATGTCGATTTTCATCAAGGATTTGTCGCAGATGCTCTTTTGGGTATTTCTAAACATAGTGACTACAAAAAAGAAGATGTAATAAATGCTTATAAAGCAGGTATTGAATTTATGCATAAAGAGCAAATCAGTGATGATGGACGCTTTAAGTGGAGACTTCCAAAAGAATACCCAGTAGATATACACAATCAAGCACAGGGCATTATTTCTTTGTCTCGCATACAAAATAAAGCATTTGAAGATAAACTTGAAAAATTATTGCACTATACATTTGAATATTTTCTTGATAAGAAGAACGGATATTTTTACTATCAAAAAAATAGATTCCATACAATCAAAATACCATTTATAAGATGGGGTGATGGCTGGATGTTTTTTGCACTGAGTGAATATTTAAAAAATAAGGCAAGAAAATAACATGTGCGGAATAGTAGGAACAGTAAATAAACCATCAGGAGAAAATCATGACAATAAATAAAATCAAATTTACAAACAGTATATTTGCAATTATAGGGGGGGGGTATTTTGATGTTAGCTTTTTATAATGCTTACTTGCACTATAAAGAAGAGCAATTTATCAAAAGTTACATCTCAAAAATGGCTATTACAGAGAGTCGCTATGACTCTAAAGTAGAATATTTTCATGCGATTTCTGATTTTGTTGATAATGATTTCAATAAAAATCAAAGTACGTGGAAATATACAAATTTAAAAAATAGACCATTTTTGAGACAAAGTGCTCATGAGTTACTTACAAATAAAGAAGGTGTTTGCGGTGAAGGGGCAAGAGTGATGATTCGTATACTTCAGTCACTTGGATATGATGCAACAAGATTGGCTTTTTATAGCAAAAAGTTTGGAGCTGCTCATGCACTTGTATCAGTTTATGCGGATGGTGCTGAGATGGTTGTAGACTCTATCAATTATCCAACAGAACTAAATCAAATCATTAGAAAAAATTCACACAGTATGAGCGAAATTGACCTTATGTATTATGGACAAAGATTTATAAAAAAAAGTAGTCATGAATTGACACCTTTTGCGAAGTTTTTTCAAGAACATTACTCAACTTATAGTTATGAAGCAACACCTTATTCCAAACTAATTTCAGCTTTAGGATTTAATAAGCATATTTTTAATTACGACCGACCAAATAAGCTTCTATCATATATTGTAGAATCTGTATTTCTCATCAAGTCTATAGTTTTCTTTATTGCTTTTCTTCTTTGGATAAGTGTCTATTTCTTAGCAAGACATTTTATGAGGAAAATATAACATGTGCGGAATAGTAGGAACAGTAAATAAACCCTTTGACAAGACACTTTTGGAGCTAATCTCTCATCGTGGACCTGATGATAGCGATATCGTAAATTTCAAAAGTGGTGGCAGTGAAATATATCTAGGGCATGTGAGACTCTCTATCCAAGACCTCAGTGCTGCAGGGCATCAGCCTATGAGCTCGGCATGTGGAAATTTTGTGATCATCTTCAATGGTGAGATATACAATCATCTTGATTTA
>NZ_JACUTS010000183.1 GCF_014859695.1 Sulfurimonas sp.
ATTTAAATACAATGGCTCTTGGTTTGGCTGACGGTATCGAGAGATACTTCGCCAACAATTAAATTTTAAATCAGTACTCTTTTTTGTACTCAAGCTCTCCGGCTACAGACTCTTTTTCGTTGATAATCTTCTCAATCTGAGCTTTTACCTTGTCGTATCTGTACTGCTCTTTAAAGCCTACAATGCGTCCACCTGCTGCATTTGGATGTCCGCCGCCGCCTGTCCACTCTTTTGAGATAAGCGCGACATTTACGCCATTATTTGCTCTTATGCTAAGAGTTCCTCTGTAGCTGACATCAACTATAAAGTCATACTCCGGGTATGTCAGCAAAAAGCTGTTTCCTATGATGGAGGTATTTCCGACTCCGTAGCTTAAATATCCTCTGTAGCCTTTATAGTAGATGGTTTTCTCATCTCTAGCTTTGCCCAGAAGTTCAATTATATATTCTGCTGCAAGATTATCGAGCGTGTTATCATGATTTTTTTTGAAAAAATCTTTTTTTATCTTATGGATATTCTCATCTAGCACTATAGGAGCATTTTCCTCATCGATATACTTTACGGCTTCAAGAAGCAAAGAGAGTTTGTAGTTGTTGTCTGCTTGTGCAAACATAACTTTGTTAAGCTCTCTCATATCTGAGACAAGACGCATACAGACCTTTCCGTACTCAAAGTTATCTCTCTCTTCCATCTTCCACAAATCAACGGCATTGACAATATTTACAAACTTCTCCATCCATGCAGGCTCATTAAGCTCAAAGTGCTCTTTTGCGTAGTCGTATGTTATTTTTGTAGCGCATCTTAAGGTATCTAAATAGTACCAATCATATTTTTTAGCGCTCTCTTCCCCGCTTCCGTGGTGGTCAAGAAGAGTAAGCGTTACATCTTTTTTATTTTCATTTAGTTTAGTGACTTCGTTGTGCAGCCACTTTGCTTCATCCGCATTTAAATTAAGGTCAGTTATTAAAATAGTGGCACTTTTATCATCCTTTTTAATATTTTGTAAAACCAACTCTAATGTCTGTTTTACCTCTGCCCCGTAGTTTGCGTTATAGTTAAAAAGCGTATATGGAGTCTGCTTCATTACAAGCTGGCAGCTATATCCGTCAAGATCTGTATGTGATAGGTGATGTACTGTTTTATTGTTCATTTTTCTCTTTCT
>NZ_JACUTS010000089.1 GCF_014859695.1 Sulfurimonas sp.
TGTGTTATAAGAAAAAGTGATTATTTACGCACCCAAATTTTTCATTAAGTCGCTTATGTAAAGATGATAGAGGATATTTTGCTTAGCAGGTAGCTTTTGCTATTTGACTATCCAAAGATGGCTATACCAGTACCATCTGCTCTCTTTTGAGGCGGCGGTGCATGTGTATCTGTCTCTTGGAGCTTTTAACGCCTCTTCTGCTTGAACGCTAAACTCTCTATCTGATACCCATTCAACGGTTATCGCTTTTCCGCTGGAGAGGTAACACCATACATTTTTTACGGGGTGCTTGAGCTTAATGGTGAGCTTTGGAGGATTATCCTCTTTTACCAGAGGCTCTATGGATGAGACGCTCTCTATTGGGAGTGGGAGAGTTTTGAGCTTCAGAGTAAAACCATCCATGTCAGCATACGCCTCCGACATTGCAAAGCGCGGCAGAGTCCTTGTATCGCTCTGCATCCCTATTGCGCCCGACGTCTGAGTAATTCCAATATACCCCAAGCTTTGAATATACTCTGCGCTCTCTTTTGTATACTCTCCAAACGGATAGGAGAAGAGCTTTGGGTTTTCGTTTGTAGTATCTCCCAGCTCCTCTTGAAGCCTCTTTTGTGCGCCCTCAATCTCATCTCTTATGCGTTTTTTCCAACTCTGCTCATCTTCGCCCTCTTTTGGTAGCATGTAGTCATGAGTTTTGGAGTGGTTCGCAAACTCCGCCCCAAAAGCTTGCATCTCACGCATCTCATCCCAGCTCATATAATTTTTTGAACCGCTGTCTGTCGACGTGCTGTTTACAAAGACCGTAAAGGGAAATTTGTACTCTTTAAACCTTGCAAACGCATGCGTATATGTGCTTTTATAGGCATCGTCTATAGTAAGTGCAACGACCTTTTTTGGAATCTCCCTGCCCTCTACGATATGGCGGACTATCTTTGAGAGACTCCATACATTATAATTGTTTTGCGAGAGATACTCAAGATGCTTTTCAAACTGTTCCATTCTGATGTTTGTAGATGGATATTTGTTTTCGTCAAAGCGGTGATACATGAAAACAACTGCTCCCTCCTCACTATTTTGAGCACTTAAAAACTCTGAAAAGAATAGCAAACACAAAAAACCAAGTAACATTTTTTTCATTTTTAAACCCACTTTTTTTCTTTTACTATAGCAAAATTATGGTTGCCAATCCAAGAAAACTAAAAAATCCGACGATATCCGTAACCGTTGTAAGAAGCACGGAGGAGCCGACGGCAGGGTCGATGTCTGCCTTTTGAAGAAGCAGAGGGATGAGTGAGCCGAAAAATCCTGCCGTAATGATGTTGATAACCATTGAAGCGGCTATAACCACCCCAAGCAGAGGCATTGAGAACCACATCCAAGCTATAAGACCGATAGCTACGGCGAATATAAAGCCGTTCATAAGAGCCAAATAGACCTCTTTTAGTATAGTTTTTTTGGCATCTTCACTGCTAATATCTCCAAGCGCCATCTGGCGAACCGTTACCGTGAGCGTCTGCGTTCCTGCATTCCCGCCCATGGATGCCACGATGGGCATCAGTACAGCAAGTGCTACCAGAGACTGCAGAGTTGCGTCAAAAAGACCGATGACAACCGATGCTGCAATAGCCGTTATAAGATTTACGCCAAGCCAGTAGGCGCGATATTTTCCGATGTGAAAAAGGCTCTCCTCCTGCTCCGCTTCCTCGTTAACACCTGCAAGGTTATAGAGCTGCCCCGTTGCACGCTCCTCTATAATGTCATAGATGTCATCCGAGGTTATACGCCCAAGAAGCCTGCCTTTAGCATCTGTGACGGGAATTACACCCATGTCGTACTTTGATGCAACCTCTACAACGTCGTGGATATCATCCAGAGCCTTGGCTGAGATGGTGTTTACCCCCTCTTTTACAAGCTCTCTATAGTTGACATTTGGTCCAAGGAGTATTAGATCTTCTAGAGGAATTGAACCCAAAAACTTATGATTTCTAGTTACAACGTAAACCTGATAGACGCTGTCAAGCTCTTTTTTGGCTTTTAGGCGTTTGAGTCTGAGTATGGAATCTCCAATCTGCTCATCTATAAACGCGGAGAAAAGCTCCGTCTGCATATAAGCACCCGCTTCATACTCATCGTATGCTATAAGCGTCTGCAGGTTTTCTCTATCTTTGTGCGGAAGGCTCTCAAGAACCTCCTGTGCTATTTTCTCATCAACCTCTTCTATATTTCGGATAAGCTCAGCTGCATCATCAGTATCAAGCGTGTTTGCCAAAGAGGCGAGTTCATTTGGTGCAAAATACTCAACTATCTCCTCGTGGCAGTGGCGAGGAAGCTCTATCATAACATGAGCTTGAAGTTCTTGCGGAAGTTTAGAGAGTTCTTCTAGATATAATTTTTCATCTTCATCACGCAACTCAAGTAAATCTTCCGCGATATCATAAGGATGTATGCTGGCATCAATACCCTCTAAATATTTTTCTACTTTATCTCTAAGCGCATCGATTAACTCTGGCAGTGATAGTTTCATATTTTCTCCCTATTGTTCTATCTTTAGTTGCATCAGATGGGCATCACATCCGTCTCCGTAAAAGGCTTTGAGTTTTTTAAGCTCGCAAAAGCCCATTTTTTTATATAAGGCTATCGCCGCCTCATTATCCGTACGCACTTCAAGAAACAGTGTGCTAAAACCCAAAGAGATAAGCTCTTGAAATATAAATCTAAGCAGCTCTTGGGAAATTTTTCTATTGCGATAAGCTTTGCTGACTCCAAGAGAGTACAGTTTGGCATTTTTACGTTTAATGAGCACCAAAATATAACCTGCCACCTTGCCCTCAACCTCCGCAATATAGAGCAGATTGTTTTTAACATGGTATAAGAAAGAGCCTCTTGAGAGAGGATAGTTCTGCGGCAAAAACAGCTCTCTCTCCAGCGCATAAAGCAAAGAAACATCATACTTTTCGGCTTTTCTTACTGTCATTTTTGATAAATCGTATACTTTGGAACAAGCTTAAACGGGCGATATGACATCTTCACCTTGCGGAGATTTTCAAATCCCATGTCATCGCCTACATTTATATATCCAATATCGTAATGCTCTTTTAGCATCTTAGAGAACTCTCTAAAGATAAACTGAGCGCATCCCAAAATTTCAAAATCCGTTTTTTCTATAATAACCGTTGCCGTATCTTTGTTAATTCTCTCGCCTACGGTAAAGCCTTTTAGCTCGCCGTTTATGTAGATGACCAAGCCTATCAAAGAGAGCTCTTCATAATATTTGAGCATCTGCTTTACCGCATGTCTCTCCTGATGAATCCCCTCCAAAAAGTGTTCTGCCTCCTCTTTTGGCATGTACCTCACCCTGTCGGAGACCCACTTGTTAAAAAGATGCGTAATCTCATCTTTATGTTTTATGCTGTCTAGTTGTTCAATGACATAATCAGGGTAAGACTTCATAAACTTATTGATCTCTGTTCTTTTTGTGTGGTAGCTGTTTCCGCGTAAATCTATAAGCGCATTTACTTCATAAACATAATCAACCAGTTTTTTCTCAACCAAGTAGGACTCAAGCATCTCAAACATACTCTGTGCTTCATCAGTGTTTTGCACAAACTCTTCAAGCATAGAAGCCTGAACATAGTCGATGCGGGAGTAGTACGGCGAAGAGTTGTTTGTATTCATAATCTTAAAACAGCTAATAATGGCATCTGTGACGTTTTTTTTCTTTCCAAGAGGAGGTAAAAGCATAGTCAGCTCGCCGCCCGTCATAACAAAGAGACAAAAACATTTATTGATAAGCGCATAAAATCCGCTGCTGTTAGCCAGCCATATAAAGTTTGCCGCAAAAGTGTAGTCGCTAAGATCAACGTCCATCTTTACCAAATACCCCTCCATAACGGGCTTTGTAGCTATTGTAAATCGTTTTAATTTCTGCTTATTGACCGTTAAACTTCCCATGCCATATCTCCTTGATTTTATAAATAATAGTGGAATAATACATCTTTTTTTACCATTTGCAACTACTATTTTTTTACCTCTTTAAAGGAGTATATTATAAAATTTTTATAGAGAGATTAAGGGTATTATAAGGGGAGAAAATTTATAATTCCACCCGTTTTACAAAACTACTCTTTCGCAGACTGGGGTATCGCCAAGCGGTAAGGCCGCGGCTTTTGGTGCCGCTATTCGGGGGTTCGAATCCCTCTACCCCATCCACACACAATCCTTACACAAAGATTCCCAATGGAAAACTTAGACTCAACTACCATCATCATAAGAACTCTCGTTTTTGTCGTAATCGCCGCTGTCTTTTACTTCGTGTTAAAATCTAAAAAGTAACTCCTCACATATCAATTTAGTATTTTATAGCGACAAAATGGTAACTTCTTGAAATTATTAATACAAAATTAACACTCCTTAGTTAAAGTTTTAAAAATATATTTAATTTTAAAAACTAAGGAAAGAATATGAAAATAAAATATTCACTAGCTGCTCTGCTGGCAATCTCATCTATTCATGCGCAGGAAGTAAGCCTCGATTCAATAAGCGTAACGGCAACAAAAGTATCAACCGCAACAAAAGATATCTCACAATCAATTGCCGTTGTAGACGAGAAAACAATAGAAGACAATAATATCTTAAACATACAAGAAGCGATAGAAAATATTCCCGGTGTTAGTGCCGAGTCCTCTACAAACTCTCCGAGTCCAAGACTTATAATAAGGGGAGCTGGGCTAAAGGCAAGATACGGTGTCAGAGAGATAATGGTTATGAAAGACGGCGTTCCTTTGACAGACCCCGACTCTTTTACAAGGTTTGATTTTATAGATATGCAGGATGTTCTAAGCGTTGAAGTGCAAAAAGGACCTGGCTCAATAAATGCAGTAAATGCAACAGGCGGCGTTATCCAGCTTGTAACAAAGTCTGTTTTTCAAGAAGATAAAAACAGAATAAAAATCGGCATAGGCGATGACGGGCAAAAAAATATAAACCTTAAAGTAAGAGGCGAACTGAGCGAGAACGATTTTATCTCCGCAACCATAAGCAGAAGAGAGATCGAGAACAGCTGGAGAGACAACAATGAGTTTGACTCTACTCAAGCGACTATAAAATATGGTCATATATTTCAAGACGACTCTATTATAGAGAGTGAGTTTTCCTATACAGAGTCAAATATGAACATTCCCGGATCTATGACGGCTGAAGAGTTTGAGCTCTTTAAGAGCACGGGAACACAGCACGACACAAGCTACCAGTGGCAGCACAGTGCGAGAGATTCCAAAATATTCTCCATAAACACCAAGTATGAAAAAGAGGTCGGGAATTTAGTATATAAACCAAGAGTCTATTTTAACGCTTGGGAGCATTTCCATCCTGTGAGCGGAATCATAAACGAAAGTAATAACAACAAAGTTTACGGTACTGACTTGGAACTAAACTATAACCACAATCTTTTTGGAGAGAGTGCTGTTTTAGTCGCAGGGGTAACGCTAAAAGCAGATATAACTAAAGATGCGAAAAAGTATGAATATGCAGACTATACCGTTCTTCCATCTTCTTCATGGCCCTTTACCCCTTATATAAGCGAGACGCTCTCAAATAACAAAGGCGATTTGGCAAGCACCGAAGATAGTACGACAACGTTATACGGTGCTTATATTATGGAGACATTTTCACCGATAAATGATTTGACTTTTGACATCAGCTCAAGAGTAGACAAACTCAGTTTTGACATAAGCGGAAATCAGATAACGGACTACAGCTACAGTGCAAAAAACTATGTTACAGGCATAGGTCTTTATAACATCGACAAGTCTTACACTCTCTTTTCTGCAAAATTGGGAGCTGTTTATAAAATAAGCGACAGTACAAATGTCTATGTATCAGTTGCAACGGCAAATCAGGCTCCGACTACAAGCGAGCTCTCAGACAACACCTCTTTGGATAAATCCACAAGTGTAAACTATGAGATAGGATTAAAAACAAGGGCAGAGAGTATCTCTTATGATTTAGCGCTTTATGAAAATATTGCTGATGATGAGATTATTCAAATTTTAGATGCAAACGGAAACTCTATTTACGACAATGCAGGAAAAACAAAAAAGAGAGGCTTGGAGTTCAATGCCGTTTATGCCCTGAACAAGCAGGTAGGATTTGGCGGAGCTTATGCCTACAGCGACTTTAAATTTGTGACGTTTAACGAGTCTGTGGCAGGCTCTTTGGTATCTAGAGACGGTAATTACCTGCCATATATACCAAAGAACCAGTACTCTTTGTTTGCGACATTAAACCTCCCAAACGGCTTCAAATCAAGAGTAACCACAAAAACGTGGGGTAGCTACTACATGGACAACGCAAATACGCAAAAGTATGAGGGGTATAAGTTTGTCACGGATTTAATGCTCGGCTATGAGCATAAAGCCCACAACATTCAACTAAACATAAGAAACATCACAAACGAATACTATGCGATGGAAGCCCTAAGAGATGTCTATGGAAATGAATCATACAAAGCAGCTGCTCCAATTAGCGGGATGCTTACATACAGCTACAAGTTTTAGGAGATATTATGGTTGATTATCAAAAG
>NZ_JACUTS010000184.1 GCF_014859695.1 Sulfurimonas sp.
CACGGCTGATTCATACAAAGGAATAAAAAATGCTTTATAGGGAGCATGAAAGAATTTAACCTACGCGAAGAGCTAAAAACATTAAAAGACAACAGACGAGGACAGGCACAACAGCATAAAATAGATGTAGTGCTTATGATTACAATAATGGCTACAATGAGTGGACATCAGGGCTATAGGGCAATAGGGGATTTTGCACAAAGATATAAAAAAGAGCTTGTAAAATATCTATCAATAGAGAAAGAAAGAGTTCCTGCGTATGCTACCGTAAGACGGGTGCTTATGAATATAAACCACAAGAAGTTTGAAGATATTTTCACTAAGTGGATGCGACACTATATGAGAAAAACACATTCAGGCTGGATAGCGGTTGACGGTAAAGCGATAAAAGGAACAAAGCAAAAAGAGGAGGATAAAAAATTGGCACATTTAGTGTCATTTTTTGCAAGTGATTCTTTAGAGATACTTACAGCCAGAAAGACAGCTTCAAAAAGTAACGAAATCCCGTTGGTTCAAGAGATGATGGAAACATTTCCTCTTAAAGATATGATTATTACGCTTGATGCTATGCATTGTCAAACAAAAACACTTAAAGCTATCAAAGATAGCGGTAATGACTATGTCGTACAAGTTAAAGATAATCAAAAAAACTCTTAGAACAACTCATCTTCAATAGTAATTTATCCGATGCCATTGATTACAACAAGACACAAGAACCTACTCGCAATAGATTCGAAGTGCGTGAAGTAGAGGTTTATGATGATTTTTATAATATTGATACGACTAAATTCTTTGGAATAAAAGAGATTGTAAAAGTCACAAGAAATACATATTTAAAAAATACTGATCACTTCTCAAGTGAAATATCTTTTTACATATCAAGTAAAAAAATGTCTGCTAGAGAATATAATATCGGAATTAGGTCACACTGGAGTGTTGAAAGCATGCACTATGTTAAAGATGTGACATTTGGCGAAGATGCATCTTTAATTCGCAGCGGAAATGCTCCAACAAACTTCTCAATTATCCGAAATATAGCCATTAATGTGCTTAGGCGGCAAAATTATCTTAACTTTCCTCAAGCTATTCGTATGCTTGGAGGAAATATTAAAAAACTTTGTTGTCTTTTAGAATGAATCAGCCGTG
>NZ_JACUTS010000185.1 GCF_014859695.1 Sulfurimonas sp.
ATTGCAGGTTTATCTAATGTCAGGCTTTGGAGTTTTTGATGTAGAGGCAGGAAGTTGAGGAAGAATTACATCTGCTTTTCTGCCGTCAAGCGCCCTTAGGAACTCTTCAATAGAAGCGGCTTCTGCATCGTTTATGTCAGCACCCAGTTGGATACGTCCCATCTCTTTGATTGCATCTTTGAGTTCCCAGATCTGACCGTTATGAAAATATGGTGCAGTTTGTGTGATATTTCTAAGAGTAGGCACTTTTACCATACCGTTTTTGTCGCCCTTAAAATCGCCTACATCTTGAAACTTGTATGTACCCGTAATGTTAAATGCGTTCATGGCACCGCCAAGAGCAATACCGTTGTGACACGTAGCACACCCTTTGTCTATGAAAGTTTGAAGACCCTTTTTTTGCGCTTTTGTCATAGCGTTTTCATCGCCGTTAAGGTAGTCGTCAAATGCAGACGGGGTAACAAGCGTTCTCTCAAATGTCGCGATGGTATCTGCAACCTTCTCAAACGTTATTTTTACATCCTTGCCATACGCGCCTTTAAACCCATCAACATAAGCCGGCATAGAAGTGACGGTTGCAACTACATGCTCAGGAGTTGCCGACATCTCAGGTGCTGCCTGGATTGGTCCTTGTGCTTGCGCCTCTAGGTGCGGGTCGCGCCCATCCCAGAATTGAGAGCTAAAAAATACCGAGTTGTAAACTGTCGGCGAGTTTAGGTGATGCGGATTTGCAGTCCATTTGTGTCCAATTGCCGCAGGGATTCCGTCATCCCCTCCCTCGCTTAGGTTGTGACAACTATTACAGCTGATAAAACCGCTTTTTGAGAGTCTTGGGTCGAAGTAGAGTTTTTTTCCAAGTTCTATTTTCTTATCAGTTATAGGGTTTTTAGGATTGTCTATAAGCTTCATAAGCTCTTTTTTATCAGCGGGAATAGGCACTAAGCCCGCTTTTTTAGCCTCCGTAACTAAATCTGTAGCCAAAAGAGATGAAGCGGCGAATGCTATGCTCAAAACGGTTCTTTTATACATGGTAGTTCCTTTTGTAAAATTTGTCACAAATATTACATTTGTTTAGCTTAAGTCTGTATAACGTATTTATATTATTTTTATAAAACCATAGTATATATCTTGCTTAGCGAGT
>NZ_JACUTS010000090.1 GCF_014859695.1 Sulfurimonas sp.
AAGTGCATCAATATCTGGTGCTTTAAGGTAGCCCTTATGCTCCTTTTTATGAAAATCTGTAGGTGCCGCAACAGGATTTAAACCAAGTGATTCAAAAAGCATTATAGCCCTTGGCATATGTGTTGCCGAAGTCACAAGCGCAAACTTCTCGCCGCTGAGTATGCTTCTCAAAAAGAGAGCCTCCTCTTTGGTGTCTTTAGGATTTGGATTTAGAATCATATTTTTCTCTTCTACTCCCAAAGCGGCTGCAAGTTTGGCATTCATAATTGCATTTGGAATCTCAGTATCTCCCTCATAACCGGTAAAAACAAGCTTTGAGCCTGGAGTCTGCATATGAATAATTACTCCCTCCAACACTCTTTTAATACCGGATGAGCTTATGTTTGATGAGAGCGGTTGAGACTCATCCGTATTGTGTCCGCCTCCAAGAACATGGATATATTTTATATCCTTCTTGTATCCGTATTTAGGGTAGTTCTCTTCAAGATTTTTTACTAAAAAGTTTGAAAACGGTTCATAAGAGAAGAGAAGTAAAAATAAAAAAGAGAGAGATAAAAAGAGTTTTGAGATATTTTTTCTATCGACAAATAAAAAGTAGAGACCGATGGCAAATAGTGCCGATACAAAACCAAGCGGTTCAAGAAAAAATGTGACAAATTTCTTTAAATAAAATCCAAACTCCATACGCCTCTTCCCTCGTTAATAATGCAAAATTATAGTATAATTACAATAAATATAAGAGGGTTTAATTTGCAGGCATTTGGAAAATTTTCAACAAGTTTTGATGTAGAGTATTTAGTCGAGCAGTATATTTATATACCTGAGGATAGCGAGACTATAGATGTTAAAGCTCTAGAAGAGCTCTTAAGTAAAAAACGCAAATCTGTAATTGGAACTATATTTTTATACAATCCGACCATCGCTCCCGTGGGCTATAACACAAACTCAAAACTAGCCGCTCAGGGCTATGAGTTTGATGGCAAATTTTGTGAGCTAGTCTTCGACAACAACTGCAACCTCTTTGCTTCTGCCATAAAAAATGGATACAGAGGCAAACTTATAGAGATTAAGTATCTCTTTGGCATAAACAAACCCAATATAGAGCCGACACCTATTTTGGAGGAGTTTGATGCAGATTTGGACAAATACAGTAGCAATCAGCTTACAAGATACGACAAAGAGCTCAACTATCAAGACTATCTCAATATTCGCCTAAGCGGTAAGTTTGTCTTTTTCGGCTCTGGAAACAAGTTTGACAGACATCATAAACATATTATAACTTATGCCAGAAATTTGGTAGCTCAAACAAAAAAACTCGCCAAAGAGATAGCATTTATGCATGACAACAATCATGACGTAATAGAGAGTGAAGAGGGAGCATATTTTCTACCTCCTATTGCGAGCGGAAAATTTAAAGATGTAAGAGCAAACGCCTTTAAAAAAGCATTTTCAAAATTTCCTCCGCAGATTGTTAAAACGTCATAGAAAAAAAAGATTAATATAAAAGATAACAAACAATTTTTAGCTACTTTTAAATATCCTATAGTAAAATAAAGTTTACTAAGTCTAAGCCAAACTTATTGTGAAATAGGGACGGAAAGTCACGAGTCTTGCGCTATGCAAGATGGTCGGATTGCAACTTAACTTACCATATTCTTAAATATGTTTTGTTTCCCGCATCCAAATTTTTTCATAAGTCGTTTGTATATTTTGTTGGGAGAGTTATGTCTTATTTATATAAAATAGAACCAAAAGATAGTATCAATCTCGATGCAATCATAGACATAATTGATAAAAATGAAGATTTAATTGAGTACGATTATAACAACAAAGAAGATCTTATTTGTCTACAAATAGAGTTAACAAAAAAACTGACACATTTTGTAAATAAAATCGACAATGAAGAGGTAGACAAAAAAGAACTTCTAAAACATGCCATAAGAGAAGTATTTGAGCTAAAAAGCGGCGATATTATCATCATAAAAAACTCACAGATATTTATAAAACTCTTTGATGAGGGCAGCGTAAAGAGAATCTCTGATGAGGAAAAAAATACCATCGCTTCGAGATATAACGGTCTGGATGAAGATGAACTAAAATCATTTTACAATAACTTTTTTCTCAAAGAGCGCAACAAAAACTTCTTATATTTTGTTGCGGAACAGTTTGTTGACACCTATATGCTAGATAAAAAAATAGACAATTTTGTATATGAAAAATATGCTTTTTCACTGATACAATCTATTGTAAAAGAGCATCTTATAAACTCTTTTGATAAAAATGATGAATTTTTTAAAGGCTTTTCAGGCTATGTATTTAGAAAACACTTCAAAGAGGTCTTTAACCACATTGCAAACCTCTTGCTCTCTGAACTCAGCGCGTCAAACAAGTATATTACAGATTTTTTAAAGTACTACTCTCTAAACGTAGTAGTGCTAGAGGGGCAAAAATACAGAGTTCCAGAAATTGAAGCAGCGAACGGACTTAAGTGGAATGTTGCATCAATGATGTCTATTGTCAAAATATATGTAAAGACAGAGATGTCGCTTGAGACTATCAAAGAGCAAAAAGAGGAGTTAGAAGATGCTATTTCAGAGTACTACATAAACTCACTCTCACCGATTGAACATAACAACAAAATCATAAAAGAGATAGAAAAAATTTCTCAAAATCTCGTTTATGCAACGAAAAGATTAAATATCTACACGGATTCATTTGATTCATCTAAAAATCCGCAAGAAGCTGAGTCTCTTAAAAGTGAAATTAAAGAGCTTGAGTATGAAATAGAGATGAATAAAGATGAAAAGAGTAAACTAACATCAAAAATGGCAACCAAATCTCATATTGTAAAGTACAACAATATCAAAAGAGAGATAGATTCTCTAAAGAGACAAGAGAGAAGAGATGAGAAGATATTGGCGCAAAACAAAAATGCCTACCTCTCAATCAGAAACTCTCTGGTTAAAGCGCTTACTTCGAAAAAAATACTCATTGAAGAGGCGAGTTAAACACTAACCTCTTTAATGTCCGCAATATTTAAAATACTTTTGTAAATAGATGCTATAAGAGCTTTTCTATTGTTGCGCAGAGCTTCATCTTCGGCATTAACCATAACATCGTCAAAAAACTTGTCAAGTTCTGGCTTAAGCCCCAAAAGAGCGTCTAGCTCCTCTTCGTAGGAAGTATATTTTGCCGAACTTACTTCGCTGTATCTTGCAAAAAGAGCCTCTTCCGCACTCTGTTGAAAAAGTTTTGCATCGACACTGAATTTGCTAGACATATCAATATCTTTAGTGATGTTTGCAACCCTTTTAAATGTAGAAAACGATTCGCTAAAGCCTTCACTTGCCACCATGTTATCCAGTGCCTCTATTTTTTTACCGATTCTTAGAAGCTCTCTCTCACCGCTTAATAGTACGGCTTCTATAATGGAAGGATTTACCTTGAAATATTGTCTTACTCTCTCTAGGAAAAACACTTCAAGTTTTGATATATCAAACTCCGCATACTCTTTGCTTAAATGCTTTAGAGCACTAACAATATCAAATTCTAGATTATGCTCTTTAGTAATTCTAATCAAACCGTTTACCGCACGGCGCAGTGCAAAAGGGTCACGTGAGCCTGTAGGAATCTGATTTATGCTAAAGAGACCCAAAAGAGTGTCAAGCTTTAAGCTCATGGCAACAATAGCGCTCATGACGGTTGAAGGAAGGAGGCTCTCTTCGCCGTCGGGCAGATATTGCTCTTTTATGGCAATTGCCACTTCATCGCTCTCTCCTGATTTTTTAGCGTAGTAGTATCCCATAAGACCTTGAAGCTCCGTAAACTCATAGACCATTTCGCTCATTAAATCAGCTTTTGCTAAATCAATTGCACGATTCAACATCTCTTTTGTTGCACTTTGTGGCTTGTACATGTCAAAAAGAGCATCGGCAATTTTTCGCTCACGCTCTATCTTGTCGGCAACTGTTCCAAGTCCTTTCATAAACACAACTTTTTCAAGCCCCTCTGTGCTAAGTCCTTTTTTGAGGTCATTGTTATAAAAGAAGAGCGCATCTGCCAAACGAGGGCGCAGAACTCTCTCGTTACCCTCTATAACTTTAGAAAAATCGTCTGTTAAGGCATTTGAAACTACGACAAATCTATTTACCAGCTTGGCATCTTTAAAAACAGGAAAATATCTCTGATGCTCTTTCATCGAAGTAATGATAACCTCTGGGGGAAGCTCTAAAAACGCCTCATCAAATGAACCCAAAAGTGCCGTAGGGTGTTCCGTAATTGCTACAACTTCATCTAGCAAATCTTTATCTATCTCTATGGTGATGTTGTTCTCTTTTTCAAGGGTTGAGAAGTTGTTTAAAATACTCTCGCGTCTTACTTCAGGAAAAAGAGCCACACCGCCATTCTCAAGAGTCTCAAAATAATCTTTTGCGCCGTCTAGAGCCACCGAGTTGAAATTGCTTATACGGTGTACAAAGGTCTCTTTTTTTGATCTGACTCCAAAAAGCTCAATATCTACAAGCTCATCGCCAAAAAGCACATTTACCCAGCGAATCGGGCGGATAAAGCTCTCATACAGACTTCCCCATCTCATAGATTTACCAAAGTCCAAAGACTTAATCCACTCATATATTATCTCATCAAGAAGCTCTACCGATGGTTTTCCTTTTAGCTCTTTTTTGTAGTAAAGAACCTCTTTTTCTCCTTTTTGTGCGGAGCCTATCTCTTTAATATCTACACCGCATTTCTTTGCAAAACCGAGTGCTGCAGGCGTAGGATTGCCATCTCTATATGCAACTTCCAGCGGCGCCCCGAAAAACTCTTCAATGCTGTCATCTTGGCGTGTTTTAAACTCTCTATGCCACAAAACCAGACGACGAGGAGTATAGTAAAATTCAAATTCACACAAAAGTAAATTTTTCTCTAAAATATCAGCATATTTTTTTTCAATATTGTTTAACTCTTTTAAAAGCGCAATAGCGGGAAGCTCTTCAACACCAATCTCAATTAGTAGCGGTTTAATCATAAATAGACTCTTTTTTGTAGTTATTAATACCGCGATTTTATCTATATTTTTGTTAAATGCTAATAAATTAAAGAAGTCTTAATCAAAGCAGATAAAGAGCAAGGGAAGTTTTTTATAAATGATATTGTAGTTACAATGGCACATAAATTAAAATACAAGGATTTAAGAATGCCAAAAATCAATCGTTATGTTGATATAGATACAGTTGAGAGAGAAAGTAAAAAAGATTATATTGACCGTCATTCACCGTTTATTCACTGCGCAGATAGTGCTAAAGAGGGCGAGATGTTTAGCGTAACAGTTAAAATGGGAAATGAGTATACTCACCCTGATGATTTTGACCACTACATTGCCAACATGTCACTTTTTAACGGTGAAACTCTTCTATCTCGTGCTGATTTTACTGCCGGTGCTTTAGGAAATATGAAAGCTCATGCAACAGTGACATTTAACATTATTCCAACAGGAAACAAGCTTAAACTTACTGCTCAAGCATACTGTACAAAACACGGTGTGTGGGAATCAACTGAAAAAGTTGTAGAAGTAACTGCATAATCTATCTTATCAAGAGAGATTTTTCTCTTGATAAACCTCACTAAATATTTTTTTTATTTTACCTCTTCGGTCATATTGTCCAAAGTAACAAATAGCTCTTTTGATGCTTTTTCCGCCTCACTAAATGCTGAAATAATCTTCTCTGAATTCTTAACAGAACCGCTCTCGATATAGTCAGGAATTGTTCTAACCCTGTCATGGACAGTTTTATGAATAGGATCGATTTTACTGTATGCCGTCGTATAAGAGAATGACTCCTTCGCATCGCCCACATACCATTTTCCAAATCTGCAGCTGGTATGATCTGAAAATTTGAAATCGTGATCATCTTTAAATACAGCGCTGTATCCGCTAAGCTTAAATGCAATATGGTCCAGTTTGGCAAGAGTAATAAAGAGCTCATTGGAGATTTTTTTGTTTGAGAGCTGAATATCTTTTGCACCGTCAACAAGAGAGTAAAGACTAACGTTAAATGCTTCTAATTTCCTTAGAGATGAAGAGACTTCTTGACTCATAAGGTCTGAGAACTCCTGCATCATAGAGCTGTTTTGTTTAAGCAGGTTTATATTTACTTCAACCTCGTTTGTCGCTTTTTGAGTCCTCTCTGCAAGTTTTCTAACCTCATCCGCAACAACAGCAAATCCGCGTCCATGCTCTCCTGCACGTGCAGCTTCTATGGCTGCATTTAGCGCTAGAAGATTTGTCTGATCGCTTATATCTTTGATAAGTGCAATTACGCTTGTAATCTCATTTACGCTGTTGTTTAACTGCTCAGAACTTTCTCTGCTTCCTTCCATTTTCTGGGATATATTGTTTAGTGAGTGAACCATCTCCTCTGTAGAG
>NZ_JACUTS010000091.1 GCF_014859695.1 Sulfurimonas sp.
TATAGTACCGTAGTTTGCTTAGGTTTTTACGCACCCAAATTTTTCATTAAATCGAAATTTTCAATAATTACAATTGAACCCTCTGAACAATTATTGAATTAGACCCTGAATCAAGTTCAGGGTGACTGGTAGTTCGTCATTCCAAGCTTGCACCACAGGCATTCCCTTTGGTCACTTGGAATCTAGTTTATGATTTAATCAGAGACTTCAATTATTAACATACGAGTTGAGATTTATTATCACAATTTTTTTCTATTAAATTTAATTCAAAGCTTGGACTAGTTATAATTCAACCATTGAATTAAAATCATGAAAAGGCATTGAATTGACAAACGAAGAGGCTGAGTTGGCTATTTTAAGATCTGTAGATAAAGTGACCAATCAAAAAAGTATAGCTGCTGAGATAGGTTATAGTGTAGGTAAGGTTAATTATGTACTTAATGGACTTATCGAAAAAGGTCTTATAAAAGTTGATAGATTTATAAATTCGAAAAGTAAAGTACAATACAAATATCTTTTAACACCAACTGGAATAAAAGAAAAAATAGCCCTAACAGACAAATTCATCGAAATTAAAAAAGAAGAGTACGATAGACTTCAAAAACAGAAAAAAGAGTATGAAGAGATGTATGATTTGTTAAATCTAAACAAATGTCCTAGTAAATGATGAAGATAGCAATAGCAGGAACGGGGTATGTAGGACTTTCAAATGGACTACTTTTAGCACAAAACAATGAGGTGATAGAGCTACAATATTTGCAAATCTTTTAGCGGCTGGAGCTATCAAACAAAACTGGTATAAAGAGTTTTATACCGATAATAAATCAATAATTGGAGGAAGATTTGAAAGATAAAATTTGTGTCGTAGGACTTGGATATGTAGGGCTTCCGTTAGCTCATGCATTTAGTGAAAAATATGAAATAGTAGGGTTTGATATAAATAAACCTAGAATAGATGAGTTAAATAGCGGTTTTGATAGAACGCAAGAGTTGACAAGCGAGCAAGTCAAAGAGTCTTTAAAAAACGGTATGAAATTTACTCTAAACATTGACGATATAAAAGATTGCAACATCTATATAGTAACTGTTCCTACGCCCATAGACGAAAACAACGAGCCAGATTTAACCCCAATAGTAAAGTCTACTGAAGCCATAGGGAAAATACTCAAAAAAGACGACATTGTCATTTACGAATCTACAGTCTATCCAGGTGTTACAGAAGAGGTATGTGTACCGATACTTGAAAAAGAAAGTGGACTAAAATTTAACGAATCTTTTTTCTGCGGATACTCTCCTGAGAGAATCAATCCAGGAGACAAAGAACACACTGTTACAAAAATACTTAAAATCACATCAGGCTCCACTCCAGAAATTGCAAAAAAGGTTGATAATCTTTATAAGTCTATCATCACGGCAGGGACACACTTGGCACCTACTATAAAAGTTGCAGAAGCTGCAAAAGTTATAGAAAATACCCAAAGAGATGTCAATATTGCGCTTATAAATGAACTCGCTATGATATTTGACCTTATGAATATAAACACTCACGATGTTATAGAAGCAGCGGCAACAAAGTGGAACTTTATCAATCTTAAACCGGGTTTAGTAGGTGGACATTGCATCGGGGTCGATCCATACTATCTGACACATAAAGCACAATCTTTAGGATACATGCCAAACCTTATACTAGGTGCTAGACAAATTAACAACGGCATGAGCAAACTTATAGCAGATAAAGCTATTAAGAAAATGGTTAAATTTGATAAAAAACTAAAAAATGCAAATGTTCTTGTTCTTGGTGTGACTTTTAAAGAAAATTGCCCAGATATGAGAAACTCTAAAGTTATGGATATTATAAAAGAGCTTCAGGAGTTTGAGTGCAGTGTAGAAGTACATGATTACTGGGTTGACAAAAGCGATAAAGAGTCAAAATACCTTAACTTTGTAGATGCGTTACCGTTAAATAGTAGAAAATATGACTCTATAATTGTTGCCGTAGGTCACGATAAATTTAAAGAGATAACAACCGAAGATTATAAAAATATGTCAAACGGCGAACCAATTATTATCGATGTCAAAGGCATCGTAGAAAAACCGACATGGAGACTTTAGTATGAAAAACTTTGCACTCATAGGAGCTTCTGGCTACATTGCTCCAAGACACATGAAAGCCATAAAAGAGACAGGAAACAACCTTGTTGCAGCGCTTGATCCATACGATGGCATTGGTATCATGGATAGTAATTTTCCCCAGGCTGATTTTTTTACAGAGTTTGAGAGATTTGATAGGTTCGTAGATAAATGGCACAGGGATGGCAACAAAAAAATTGAGTATATTGCCATTGCTACTCCAAATTATCTTCATGACAGCCATATACGATTTGCTCTCAAAAGTGGTGCCCATGCCATTTGTGAAAAACCGTTGGTTTTAAACCCTCACAACATCGACCAGCTCAAAGTCATAGAAGAAGAGACCGGTAAAAAAGTTTATACCATTTTACAGCTGCGTTTACATGAATCAATCATTGCACTTAAAAACAAAATAGCTAAAGAGCTTGAGACCAACCCAGATAAAATATACGATTTAGATTTGACTTACTTAACAAGCCGAGGGAAATGGTACTTTGTAAGCTGGAAAGGTAATGAGGCAAAATCGGGCGGTATCGCTTCAAATATCGGTGTTCACTTTTTTGATATGCTTTCATGGATTTTCGGTCCGATTGAAGAGAATGTTGTTCATGTGAAACAAGCTGATGCCAATGCAGGGTTTATGAAACTTAAAAATGCTCGTGTTCGATGGTTCTTATCAGTCAATTATGACTATATCCCTGAAGATGTAAAAGCAACCGGTAAAACTACATACAGAAGTATCACTGTAGATGGTAAAGAGTTTGAATTTAGCGAAGGCTTTACGGATTTGCATACAAGAAGCTATGAACATATCTTAAACGGCGGCGGTTTTGGGCTTGAAGAGGCTAAAAACTCCATCAATATTGTGTCAGAGATTCGAAAACTAGCCCCTGTTGGGCTTAGCGGGGAGTATCATCAGTTTTGCAGAAAAGTAGTTAGTGTTTAAGCTATGTAAAAAGTTTGATATAATATTAAGCAATCAGTAAGCGAATAAAAGGATTTTAAGATGTTAGCTATAAAAATAGATAACCCTGAAATAGAGAACAAATTTAAGCAGTATGCAAAACAGCAAAAGAAAGCTGTGGAAGATTTGGTAGGTGAAGCTCTGAAACTATTTTTAGATATGCAAAGACAAGATGATGAATTGGTTTATGTTAAAAAAGATCCCATGAAACATATTAGAAAAATAGAATATAAATACGACGAAGAATTATGTGATGAAGTTGCTTTGACTCATATTGAAGATAGTGCGCAGTATATTCATGATTTGAGAAGAAAAAAAAGATATGAATAATCTTGTTTTTGTAGATTCTTGCATTGTCATAGATTATATCAATGGTAAGTTAAAATTAGATAAAGATACGGTCGAAAAATATTGCTTCAACTCTATAGTGGATATGGAAGTATTGGTAGGTGTGAAAAACAAAAGAGATTTGAATACTACCAATAAAAAATTAAATCTTTTTAAAAATATCAGTATAGATCAAGAGGTCATGGACCTTGCAAGAAATTTGCTAGAAAAATATGTTTTATCTCATGGTATGAGCATCTATGATTCTATTGTCGCGGCTACTTGCCTTGTATATGATTTGCCACTATGGACACATAATAAAAAAGATTTTAAATATATAGAAGAGTTACAATTAATTGAGTAAAAAGCTTAAATATATGTCGTTTCGAAAAAAATATAACAAGAAATTATAATATCATTAAGGGTAAAGACATGAACACCAACCACTACTACGCTCACGAAAGTGCATATATTGATGACAATGTAAATATTGGCGAAAATACAAAAATATGGCATTTCTCACACATCCTAAGCGGTACAAACATCGGAGCTAACTGCTCTTTTGGACAAAACTGTGTAGTAGGACCTAAAGTAAAGATAGGAAACGGAGTAAAAGCTCAAAATAACATCTCTATTTATGAAGGTATCGAAATTGAAGATGATGTTTTTTTAGGACCCTCAATGGTATTTACAAATGTAACTAACCCTAGAGCTTTTATAGTAAGACGGCAAGAATTTAAAAAAACTGTTCTCAAATATGGCTGCACCGTAGGAGCAAATGCCACTATAGTTTGCGGAGTAACAATAGGTGAATATGCACTTATAGGAAGCGGAGCAGTAATAAATAAGGATGTAAAACCATATGCCCTAATGGTTGGAGTTCCTGCACGTCAAATTGGTTGGGTAAGTAAAGCCGGAAATACACTCAAGTTTGATGAAAATAACATGGCTATTGATAGCTTTGATAATAGCAAATACAAAATAGAAAATGGCAATTTAATCTTAATAGAAGAGAATTTATAAATATGAAAATAGATTTTGCAAACTTACAACATCAACACAATCTCTACAAAGAAGAGATAGAAGAAGCTATCTTAAAAGTAGCAAGAAACTGTAACTTTATTATGGGAAATGAAGTGCAAGAGCTAGAAAAAAGCCTAGAAGAATTTACAGGGGCAAAATATGCCGTAAGTTGCAGCAATGGTACTGATGCGCTTCTTCTTGCGATGATGGCACTAGGCATTGGGGTTGGTGATGAAGTAATAACTACGCCTTTTACTTTTATAGCTACCGCTGAAACTATAGCCTTTTTAGGAGCAACTCCTGTATTTGTAGATATTGATGAAAAAACATATAATATAGACCCATCTAAAATAGAAGCAGCTATAACTCCAAAAACAAAAGCCATAATCCCAGTAAGCCTATATGGACAACCGGCTGATATGGATGCCATAAAAACAATTGCCGACAAGTACTCACACTCACACTCAAAGCCACACAAGATAAGTATTATCATCGATGGTGCTCAAAGTTTTGGAAGTACTTATAACGGCATCACAGATTCAGCACTTGGTGACATCTCAACAACTTCATTTTTCCCTGCAAAACCTTTAGGATGTTATGGAGACGGTGGAGCAGTTTTCACTAACGATGAAGAACTGGCAAACAAGATGAAATCTTTAAGACTCCATGGACAAACTAAAAGATACCATCACAAATACATCGGCATGGGCGGAAGACTGGACACTATTCAAGCAGCAGTGCTTAATGTAAAACTTAAGTACTATCCGAAAGATCTAGCACTAAGACAAGAGGTAGCAGATAAGTATAGTGTGAGTTTGAGTGGTCAGTGTGAGTTAAAAAATATAATCACACCTGCACTCACACCACATACCACAAGCGCATGGGCACAATATAGCATTAGAGTAAAATCAGACCACGTCCACACTTCACACCCACACTCATCTCGAAGAGATGAACTTCAAGAAAAACTAAAAGAACAGGGTATTCCAACAGCAGTTCACTACCCAATGCCGCTACATCTTCAAGAGTGCTTTACATATCTGGGATATAAAAAAGGCGATTTTCCTATTTCAGAAATAGTCTCAGATGAGATAATGAGCCTACCTATGAATCCTTATGTTACTGATGAAGAGATAGGTTATATAGTCGGGAATTTACAACATATATGAAAAAAGAAATTTCAACTATAGATGAAAATTTTACTATTTTTGTAAAAAAGATAAAGAGTAAAATACTCTCTTCACAGTATGAAGCTTTAAGGGCTGTAAATAAAGAGCTTATAAGTTTATATTGGGAAATAGGTAAAAATATAGTTGAAAAGCAAGAGCAGTTTAGTTGGGGTAAATCTATAGTAAAAAATCTTTCAGAAGAGCTTCAAAAAGAGTTTGTGGGAATCAAAGGTTTTAGTGTTCAAAACCTTTGGAATATGAGACAATTTTATCTTAAATATTATCAAAATGAAAAACTCCAACCATTGGTTGGAGAAATTAGTTGGACTAAAAATGTTATCATTTTTCAAAAATGTAAAGATAGTTTGGAACGAGAATTTTATATTAAAACTACTATAAAATTTGGTATGACAAAAGATGTTTTGATAAATCATATAGAGAACAAATCTTATGAAAAATTTCTTTTAAATCAAACAAATTTTGACAATACTATAGTAGAAAAATACAAACATCAAGCTAAACTAGCTGTAAAGGATGAATTTAACTTTGATTTTTTAGAGCTAAGTGATGAATACAGCGAAAGAGAACTAGAACTAGGGCTTGTAAACAATATAAGAGAGTTTTTAGCTCAAATGGGTACAGATTTTTCTTTTATAGGAAACCAATACAGACTTGAGATAGACGACGAAGAGTATTTTATAGATTTACTCTTGTACCATAGAAGACTAAAATCA
>NZ_JACUTS010000186.1 GCF_014859695.1 Sulfurimonas sp.
AAACTGTCTAAAATTCTTCTTGTCTTTTTGAGAGCGTTTTTTTCACATTGTGAGACAAAAATTACCATCATGAGGGTTTATCTTTGGGCAGGTAGTATGCGGACGCTTCTTTGACTTGTGTAAACATAAAGTCTAAAGCCTTATGCTCTACAAAAGTTTGTAAGCATTGTGAGCGAAACTCTTTTTCACTCATTTTTTCTTTTGCACAAATAAATGCCCAAGGCAAAACTAAAGCATCCTTTACAAGGTCAGCCACATCAAAGACCAATGCACCTCGTCTAGTTTTTCCGTGCATCACCGCAAAACCATGAGGAATTCCAAGTACCCAAAGCGTAGTCGCTCCTAGCCCATACGCTAAATAATTTCCATGATTTAAAAACTCATTGGCTAAATCTGCACTCTTATGTTCTCTCGTAAAGCCTGATTGATTTGTTTTTTGTGCTGCATATTTATAGAGTCTTTTAGTAAAGTCAGCTTCAAGTTGTAATAGTTTGCCGACACTATAAGCATTTGGAATATTGTTTAAAATATTAGAAAATATCTGCTCCAATTCAGGCTCTTTGACATCAAAGCCTTCAAGTTTCAATTCACGATCTTTTGACCAAGCGGCTTTGATATACGCGACTCTTGCGATTTGAAATCTTTTAGCAGTTTCAAGTCGTTTCGCCTCATCAAACCAAAATTGCATCCAGCCTTGTATATATTCTGTTGGTCTATATTCACTTTGGGGCGTGAACCATTCAATCTCATTTGCAATCAATAAAGGTGTGGCTCCACCTCCGCAAAAACCGACCAATACGCCAGCCTGTGCCAACATTCTTATGGCAGCTTGCGTAATAGAAGTTCCGGTTCCTAATAATAGACAGGTAGTGTTTGCAATTGGGATATTCCAGTATTGAAACTCTTTTTTTTCTTCACTAAGATAAAGAACTCTTCCATCTTTTTGAAGCACTCTACACATCTCAAGATAGTAAATATTGGCTCGTTTAGAGTGTAAAATAGCTTTTAAATCTGTTAAATTTTCCAAACATATTCCTAAGAATAAATTAACAACACCTAATTTATATATTGTTAAAATTAATATTTAATATTGTAACTAATTTTA
>NZ_JACUTS010000092.1 GCF_014859695.1 Sulfurimonas sp.
CAAGAAATAATTTAGTTATTTCTTGCATCAGGTTTTAACCTAGAAGTGCCATAGCGGCTAGCAAAAAAATTAAGGAAGAGATATGAATAGAGATGATTTAAGCGATTTAAGAGCAGAGTTTGACAAGTTTGTAAAAGATAGCTGTTCAATGGACCCTGAGGATCTAAAAAGAGGTCAGGATGAGCAAGACAAAGAGGATGAAGAGCCTGTTCCACAGTTTGTAGATGCACTGACGTCAAAACTTTTGGCTCCGGCAATTAGCGGAGTCTATCTATCAAGGCTGGACATTAAAAGAATTGCCGAGGCAATAGATGAGTCTCTGCCGATCAAAGAGCGTGTAAGAATGATAAGATCTCTCTTTAGACATACAAACTCCAAGAAGTACCTTGAAGATGCGTTTGGCGAGATAAACAGACACATAAACGGTCGTGTTTTAATCTACAATGAGCTTGGCAAAGCGTTCCCTTCATCAAAAGCGATATTTGACGAACATGCGCATAAAGCTAAAAAAACAATGAAGATGTTTGAGCAGATTATTGAAGATTTTGAAGAGATAGAGCCATCATCCGACCCCCTCTTTATTTAAAACAAAAATAGCGAAGCATTTGCTTCGTTGCTACATTCGTCACATACCTTAGTATGCTTCCTCATTATGCGCCTCACAACTGCATCACTCTTTTAGTTTTAAAGGCGCCATTTGGCAGGAGCTCTTTTTTTGCGGATTTAAAAACTTATAAGAGATTTTGAATCTGCAGCCATCCTTGCCATATCACGGCACTCAAAATACCTGCTACAAAGCCTGCCACGATATCATCTGCCATGACGCCTACTCCGCCTTTGGCTTCACGGTCAAGTCTGCCTATGATAGATGGTTTTGCAATGTCAAAATATCTAAAGAGCACAAACGATAGCAAACTTTGAACTAAAAATCCGTTTTGCCAGTCGGTTACTTCGCTTAAGCTTACACTTACGGCAGGTGCGACGCTAAGCGCGAACCACATTCCCGCAAGTTCGTCTATAACTATGCGCTTATCGTCATGTATACCGCTTTTTCCTTCATATTTGTTTATCTCGCGAATCGCTATTACCGAGATTAAAACAGTAGCCAAAAAGAGTGTCTGTGCATTAAAATAGATAAGTATCAACATTCCAAGAGGAAGCGAGACAAGTGTTCCAACAGTCCCGGGAGCTTTTGGAGATAATCCGCTGTAGCCTAGTGTTATAAAAAACCAGTTCATATTTTTCCTTGTAATATAAACAGAAGATGAAAACTTTGTAAGCGGTTCTAAAAATCAAAAAGATAAAACATGATGTTTTATCGATTTTTAGCCTCGGAAAAAATTACATGGATGTAATTTTGAGAATGAGCTTACAAGGTTTTCATCTTAAGTCAGTGATGTTGTTTGATAGAGCTTCATAAGCTCTAAGTAAAAATCATTTTCCGTATGCTCTTCTAAGAGACCCTCTACCGGAAGTATGTCGTAGTAGAGTTTCTCTAGGTTCTTAAATCTGTTTGGATGCAGCTTTGAGAGTATCACGGCTGAGATCTCTTTTCTCATAAGAATAGTCGGCGGTAAAATCCCAAGCTCTAAAAGTTCAAGAATTGAGGTTGCGTGGTACGATATCTGGTGGTGTTGTCCATGTGGACAGGTGTTTTTGCTTACCAGGGTTGTACACTTATCACAGTAGACATACTCGCTTGCTACATTAATCTCTATATCTATTCCTATAACTTTGTCGACGATGGATTTGTTTGAGTTGCAGTCATAAAACATTCCAAGCCCAGCATGGTTTCTCCCTATTGTCAGTCTGTTACAGCCGTAATTTTTTGCGACAATGGCATCTAAAATAATCTCATTATATCCGGCAAATATATAGCTGTTCTCAAGAGGCACAACTACAACATGGTTTTTTGTCAAAAAGTTGTTTATAAAAAAATCAAGCGCTTTTTTGCGTATATTGTAAGAGAGATTTGATTCTGTATAGGGCTTGAGTAAAAATATAACAAGTAAGTCTGTATTTTCAAGTGTTTGGCGAATTAGCCTCTCATGAGCGCGATGAAGAGGGTTTGCGGCCATTACAAGAGCTGTCGTATGTTTTGCGTCAATAAGTTTTTTTGCATCATCTATAGCTTTTTTATTTGTGTTGCTTGATTCATTTGCAAGCGTGTACTTGCCGCTTACAGCCAAAGAACCTATTCTTTTTAATGTCGCTATAACACCGGGATGAGAGATGTCGTCTGTTCCGTATATCTGCTTTATTCTCTCACTTGGGTCAATATGAAAAACTTCATCGACAATGAGAGTAGCAAATGGATTTCCCTCAAAAAGAATAGTGACTTCTTCATCTTTTTTAAGGGAGGCAAGAACTTCTGCATTCATCTTTCCGGCAGGTGCGAGTATAAATGGAAAAGGAAAGGATTTGCCGTTAATAAGTCCTGTTTTTAAAACGTCTTTGCTCTGTTCTTCGTTCATCAGAGATTCAACGGGAGACAAAAGACCGTCTTTTAAAAGCTCCAGCGCCGATACCGCCTCTTTGTCAATTAAAAGAGTTTTATTTTTTCTTGACAATGTCATATTTCTTCCGTTTTTCCCATAAACTTTTACGGCTTATCCCGAGTTTTTTTGATAATTCCGTATCAGGAAATTTGTGTTGATAATTCAGTACGATAAACTTCACATAATCTTCTATTGGAAGAATCTCGCCTTGGTCAAAGATTTTATTTTCACTTTTAATCTCAATAACTTCATATTCGTCATCTTCAATTTTATCCGTGCTTGAAATTATGGCTTTTTTGTTTTTAAGCAAAGCGTAAAGAGCCTTTCTGTCATTTTTTTTAAGCATTTGAAGGTCAGTGATATAGATGAGAGAATTTCCGCTAAGATTTTCTATCTCACTCATTGCTTTTTGATCGCCAAGGGTTATAAAGTGAAGAGGAAGATTTTTCTTTTTTGCATATTCAAAAGCAAAAGAGTCCGCATATTTTTGATATGAAGATGAGATAAAAAGTGGAAGTTCTATATTGTCTAAGTTGTGCTCGTTCGCCATAGATGAGAAAGTGTGCGTTAAATATTTATCATACGCTTCGTTTCTCTTTTTGAGAATATCATAATCCTGATAGTGGTTTATTTTTCTAATAAGCTCTTCAATCATAAACGGTTTCAGTATATAGTCTTTAGCGCCTGCAGATAGAGGTTTCGAGACTGTATCGTTGCTAATATATGAAACCATTAAAATAATAATCGATTTTTTAAAAGTCTCAATTACAGGATTAAAATCCTGACCGTTTATGTTAGTGGAGAGCAAAACAACATCGTAATTGTTGCTTTTTATTGCATCTCTTGTTGAGGTGCACATCTCACATATGTGACCAATCTCGCTGAGTTTTGTAGCAATACTTTGCGCCAAGTAAACTTCGTTTTCTATTATTAGTATCTTCAAATCTTTGTCCAATCAAAATATTTTAAATTTGCGTTTGCTATTACGCCGACACCTTCGCCTCTGCCTATGAAGCCGAGTTTTTCGGTCGTTGTTGCTTTTATGTTTACCCTTTGGGCATCTATACATAAGATGGTGCTGAGTGTTTTTCTCATAGCCGTTTTATAAGCGCCGATTCTTGGCTTCTCTGCTGCTACGGTTATATCGACATTGATTATAACAAATCCAAAGTTGCGAAGTTTTGTAACGACGACTTTTAAAAGCTCTTTGGAATCTACACCTCTATAGGCATCGTCGCTGTCCGGAAACATCATCCCTATGTCTCCCATCCCTGCAGCGCCAAGTAGTGCGTCAATGAGAGCGTGTATTGCTACATCGCCGTCACTATGAGCTTTAAAGCCATAATCAGACTCTATCTTTACGCCGCCTAGGTACATCTCGCCTTTATCATCAAAAGCGTGGACATCAAGTCCGGTTCCGCTAAGAGTATCGTCTGATGGCGGCTTAAGGCATGAAAGCTTTTTCAAATCGGCAATACGCGTGATTTTATGAGCATCTTCTTCGCCCAAGATAAACTCTCTTTTTCCGCCGTTTGCAACTATTGCGCTACTCTCATCCGTAAACTCCTCTTCTTGCATAAGAGCTGATTTTAGAGCTGAAGTAAGTGAGAGTTGAGGAGTTTGAACCCTTTTTACCCTCTCTCTATCTATAGTATTATCATCATAAACGATAGTGTCCGTAACATTTAAATAAGGGACAATACAGTCACTTTCGCCTCTGCGAGAGATGATCCTTTGCAAAAAGTCATTACTTATGCATGAGCGCGCAATATCGCTTACAAGAATATGCTCGGTATCTACCTCTTTTAGAGCGTTTTTTAAAGACTCTTGCCTTGTTGTTCCACCCTCTACAAATGTGAAGTCGGAGTAGAGTTTCATAAACTCTATATCTTCGGGCGATGAGGCTATTATAATTTTTTCAAAATAGCCTGTTTTTTCACATCTATCTGCTACAAATTGCCACAAAGGTTCATTTCCGACTCTAAGCCATTGCTTCTTGACACCTAGTTCAAAACGCGAGGAACTACCTGCTGCAAGTAAAATAAGCGTCAAATTAGACAAAAAAACTCCTAAAGTCTATAAGTGTTACGAAAGTATACACGCCAAAAGCTTTTTTTTATCTTGAATAAAAAAATTATTTCTTTAAAATAGCCAAAATAGATATAAATTATAAAAGCCCTTAATATTATATTAACTTTATTTGATTATATTTTCACTACTTGATACATAATAGTATTACAATTTTTAGGAGAAAAATATGAGAACTTCATGGGTGAAAAAGCGCGAGAGCGACCCCGTTAAAACGCAGATGTACTACGCAAAACAGGGAATAATAACTGGGGAGATGGAGTATGTCGCAAAGGTAGAAGATTTATCTCCGGAGTTAATTCGCAGTGAAATTGCCAGAGGAAGATTGATTATTCCTGCAAATGTAAACCATACCTCTCTTGAGCCAATGGCAATAGGAATCGCCGCGCGTTGTAAAATCAATGCAAATATCGGTTCATCGGCAATAGCATCGGATGTTCAAGGCGAAGTTGAGAAGATGCAGGTATCGCAGCACTATAAAGCCGACACCGCTATGGATTTATCAACGGGCGGCGATTTGGACGAAATCCGCAGAGCTGTAATTGCCTCTTCAAAAATACCAATAGGAACTGTGCCTATCTATCAAATTCTTCACGATGTTGGAAACAAAATAGAGGATCTGAGTATAGAGGTTATGCTTGAAGTTTTAGAGCGTCAGGCAAAACAGGGTGTTTCTTACTTCACTATTCATGCCGGTTTCTTGCTGGAGACTATGCCTAAAATTGCAAAAAGAAAGATGGGAATAGTGAGTCGTGGCGGTTCTTTAATGGCAGCATGGATGATGCACTATCACAGAGAAAATCCTTTCTATACGGCATTTGATGAGATTTTGGATATCTGTGCGAAGTATGATGTCTCTTTATCTCTTGGAGATTCGCTTCGCCCTGGATGTTTGGCTGATGCATCTGATGATGCGCAGCTTGGAGAGTTAAAAGTTTTAGGCGATTTGACACTTCGTGCATGGGAGAAAAATGTTCAGGTCATGATTGAAGGACCGGGACATGTTCCCCTAAATCAGATTGAACGCAATATGAAGCTTCAGCGTGAACTTTGTCATGAAGCTCCGTTTTATATACTCGGACCTTTGGTTACGGATATTGCTGCCGGATATGACCACATAAGCTCTGCCATCGGCGCAGCTGTCGGCGGATGGCACGGAGCAAGTATGCTCTGTTATGTAACACCAAAAGAGCATCTAGGTTTGCCGAATGCCAATGACGTAAGAGAGGGAATAATCGCTTACAAAATTGCGGCACATGCGGCAGACATTGCAAGAGGTCGTAAAGGTGCCAGAGATATAGATGATGAGATGAGCGATGCAAGATATGGTTTTAACTGGGAGAGACAGTTTGAGCTTGCTCTTGATGGAGAGAGAGCCAGAGAGTATCATGATGAAACTCTTCCACAGGATGTCTTCAAAGAGGCAGAGTTTTGCTCCATGTGTGGACCTAAATTTTGTTCATACAAGATAACGCAAAATATTATGGATAACCCGGAAGCGATTGAGCAAATCGCTAGAGAAGTCAAAGAGAGAGAAGCTCTTGGAGCTTAAAAAATAAAATTAATTGATACAAGATAATTTTTGTCTTATTTAACTGATGTTACGCACTAAAACGAACGCGTCCGTTTTAGTGGCAGGGACAAAT
>NZ_JACUTS010000093.1 GCF_014859695.1 Sulfurimonas sp.
GATTTCGTAATCTGTATTAAAATCGGATTTTTACTCTCATCAAGCCAAGAGACTATTTTCTCAATCTCTTCAAGAGTCATGGAAGTGCATCCAGCCGTGGCCGCATCTTTTGACTTTTGAACATGCATAAATATACAAGAGCCTCTTTTTTTAAGCTGCTCTTTGTTATGCCCTACGACAATCCCCAGTTCATACTGTCCGTCATCTCTTCTCATCTCTTCAAAGCTTTTTGGTTTAACTTTTGGCTCTTGAACTATTTTGTTGTAAAACTCCGAATCAGAGTCATCAACGCATATAAGACCCTTTCGTGCGTGTATATAAGGCATTTTTAGCTTTAAATCCTTCTCATACCCAAATATTGCCTCAAGTCTGAATATACCGATGGGCGCCTTTTTGTCCCCCTCATATTTAATCGGTTCACTCTCTTTTCTAGCGAGATTGATTTCTCCCAGTCCGAAACCGAATCCACTTTTACCTACATTGACTTTGATGGGGTCAAAAACTCTTGCTCCATCTTCAAAACAGTAGAGTTCTGCTTTGGTGGAGTTGTACTCCTCGCCCACTACTAAAACCATTTGCTCGCCCGCAAATACAAAGATTTGACAAATTATTATAATTAAGAAACTTTTTACCATAAAGTATGTTACTATTACTAAAATATGAGGCAGGTTAATTTTTAAAAATGGAAAAAATTTTATGAGTATAAATATAAGAAAAGCCAGTAGTGATGATGCGCCATTCTTAGCACAAATGATTTTGCAGAGCACTAGGGCTGACAAAAAAATCGGGATTTATGATCTGATTTTTAAAACTAAAAATGATAAAGATGCCTTAAATTATCTAGAAAAACTAACAAATACAAATGCAAAATCGAACTGCCACTATAGTAACTTCTTAATTGCAGAGATGGATGGCAAAAGCGTTGGTTCTCTTTGTAGCTATGAGCCTAGAATTGCGACAAGAGAGGTTTTTTTACAGGCTCTTAGCGAAATAGGAATTGACGGCGAGGAGAGCGAATATTTGGGGCTTATGGAGATTTGTTCATTTCCTATAAATATAAGAACACTTATTTTTGACTACATGGAGGAGCTTGAGGGTTTTATGGATGTGGGAATCTTAAAAGCGCTTATGCATAAAAGCCTCTTGAACGCAAGATTAAAGGGTTACCGTATTGCTCAAACAATAGTAGAGATCGGTTCATTAGAGACCCTTTTGTACTACAAAAAACTTGGCTTTAAAGAGCTCAAGCAAAAAGAGTGCGAGCCCTATAAAGAGATATTCGGTAGACCGGGTTTGGTTCTGCTCTCTATAGAGTTCTGATAGGTTCAGCATAGAACTCTCGGCGCTCTCTCTCTTCCCCTCACTTCTTGCCATCGCACTGGCGCTCTATACACGCAATGTGATGTTGTCTCTTTTTGGAGGAGTAGTTCTAGGCGTTTTTGTTTTAAACGACTTCTCATTTTTTGCCTCATTTGAAAATATATTTTCTCTCTTTATCTCTTTACTTTCAGAAGCTTGGATACTTAAAACCTTAGCCTTTGCAATCTTGGTTGGAAGCATAATGGCTCTGATTGAAAAATCTGGCGGCATTGAGGGTTTTGTAGATTATATGCTACATAAAACCAAGATTGTTAAATCTGCGCGTTCTGCATTGGTGCTTAGTTACGTTGTAGGCGTTATTATTTTTGTGGAGTCATCCATTACGGCTCTAATTTCAGGGGCTGTGGGAAAACCGCTTTGTGACAAATACAAGATACCCAGCGCAAAACTTGCTTTTGTCTGCGACTCGACATCGGCACCTATTAGCTCTCTTATAGTTCTAAACGGCTGGGGAGCGCTTCTTCTTGGGCTTATAGCTACGCAAGTCTCTTTGGGCATTATAGATATCGACGCTCTCTCTCTTCTTATAGACTCTATTTTATATAATTTTTACTCAATGGCAGCACTTGTAGTTACCTTTTTGGCTATATGGTTTAACATAGATTTGGGGGCCATGAAAAACGCAAAGCATATACCAAAAGATAAAGATTTGCTACAGAGCAACGGAGTGAGTATGTCTTATATGCTCCTGCCTATAATCTTGATGGTTATTTTAGTCTTTGTTTTTTTATATCTTACAGGCGAGGGTAATATTTTAAAAGGGAGTGGTTCTAGCTCTATATTTTATACAATGCTTAGCACTCTTATCTTTACTCTCTTTTATTTTGTCGGTACAAAAAATATGAACTTTTTAATGTGGAGCAAAACCGCATTTTTAGGGGCTAAAAAACTCACACCCATTGCACTAATACTCCTTTTTGCATTTGCCATAGGAGAGGTTACGACAGAGCTTAAAACAGGCCACTATTTGGCATCGTTGGCAGATGAAAACTTGAGCATCTACCTTTTGGCGGGAGTGATATTTCTTATAAGTTCGGTTATCTCATTTTCAACAGGAACAAGCTGGGGAACGTTTAGCATAATGATACCCGTTGCAGTTCCTATGGCAGTTACTATGGATGCAGATATTGCTCTGTGCATCGGGGCGGTAATCTCAGGCGGTATTTTTGGTGATCACTGCTCGCCAATTTCAGATACCACAATCATATCTTCGATGGCGAGTGACTGCGAGGTTATAGAGCATGTGCGGACTCAGATGCCATATGCTCTCATCAGCGGGGCAATCGCCCTTGTGCTGTTTGTAGTGTTTAGTTTTTTCTAAAGTCCTAGCGCAATGTTAATTGAGTAGCGCATATCCTCATCAAGATTTTCCATACTCTTTAACATCCATCTCAAGTAGGCAGCATCGCTTGTGGCGACTTCTACGAGGGTTTTGCCTTTGTACTTTCCGAAATTAAATGATTTTATAAGGATGGGTGTGAGGGTTAAATCGACCATCTTCTCAACCGGATTATCCTCTGGAAATCGTGCTAAAACACTCTCTTTGAGTTTGCTTAAAAATAGTTTCAGAACTAAAACATCACCTATCGCATCATGCGCTTTTATGGTTATGCCGAGTGCATCCGCCTCTTTTTGCTCCTCTTTGTAGATTCCCATTTTGTAGCGGAAATATTGAAGCCTGTGCGCCTCTTCATCGGGAAATATATGTTTAGCCACCCTTAGCGTGTCGATGACTTTCATCTGGGTTTTAAAACTCTCTTTTTCAAGCATTCCTATGTCAAAAGGGGCATTATGGATGATGAGATAGTTTTCATTTGTGTTAAGTTCTTGAAGTCTTTTATAAGACGCGCTCTCTTTGCAGGGGCTTTTTCCCTCAAGCATATCGGGAGTGATTCCATGAACCTCCATCGCAGCGTAGTTGATAGGAACATCCGAGAAGAAAAACTCATTTTGAACCTCAATCTCTTTTTCGCCTAAAACCATGAATCCAAGCTGAATTACTCTGTCCAACTCACCAACTCCAGTTGTCTCCGTGTCTAATATAATATATTTTTTTGCCAAATCTCTACCTTTTGTTTTTTACTTTAAAAAAGAAAAGAGTCTAACATATATTCACTTTGAGCATGAAGATACTCGGGGCTTAGCTCTATTTCTATCGTCTCTTCGCCAATCTCGTAGGTGCAAAATTGTACAAATTTAAGCTGAATTGCCTCGCCCTCAAACTCGAAGTTTCTAATAGCCAGGGGCTCATTTATCTCTTCAAGCAAATCTTGAATATCTTTTACAGACTCTTTGCATGGACGCAGACCAAGGAGTTTGAAAATATTTTGAAGCTTTATCTCCAGTGAGGGATCTTCATCCATGGCAATATATGTGTTATAAATGCCGCGTGCCAATTTTAGAGCATTTTGGCTGAGAGGTTCTGCTAGTAGATTTTGTTTTATAATCTCTTTTTTATACATAACTATTATATTATATCGATAATCATTAAAAGCATATAAAAGCTATAATAGAATCAATTTTCCGAGGTATATCTATGACACGTATTTTTTTATTTCTTATATTAATCTCGCTTTCTCTTGCGGCATTGCAGATAAAAGAGACGCCCATCGCATTTGGCAAAACAAGAGTAGGGCTGAGTAAAGAGTATATTAAAGAGCACTACGATTTAGAGGTAAAAGATATAAAAATTGTTCCAAAAATCATAGTTATTCATCATACGGCAATAGATGATTTCGCCGATTCGCTTTCGCGTTTTACCTCAGAGACTCTCCCCTCTGACAGACCCGATATTACAAGCGGTGGAGCGCTAAATGTCTCGGCTCACTTTATGGTTGAGCGTGACGGAACTATCCATCAGCTTATGCCGCTTGATTTTATGGCGCGTCATGTAATAGGGCTCAACTACAGCTCTTTAGGTATAGAGAACGTCGGCGGAGCAAACTCTGCGGATAACCTCACAAAAGAGCAGCTTCGGGCAAATGTTTTCCTTGTAAAAGAGCTCAAAAAACGCTTTGATACCATAGAGTATGTCATAGGGCACTATGAGTATAGATGCTTTGAGAACACACCGCTCTGGCTTGAGGTAGATGATGGCTACAGAACATTTAAAGATGACCCGTCAGTACGCTTTATGGATGAGCTAAGAGAAGAGATAAATGGTTTCAAAGGCGCGCCTTGTATTCAAGGGCATAAATGATTAGCTCGCCGCTTCTCTACCTCTTCTCTCTAGCACTTCTTGCCGCAGTTATCGCGCTTGTAGAGCAAAAAAGCGGCTCAAAATTTTTTAAGTTTGTTCCCTCATTCGTGCTTATCTATCTCTTTAGTATGTCTCTAGCCTCCTTTGGAGTGTTTGAGCAAAATGAAGCGATAGACGCTATATACAACAGCACAAAGCAGAACCTGCTCCCCGCCATGCTTTTTTTAATGCTTCTGCAGGTGGATATAAGAGACTTTTTTAAACTTGGAAAATCTCTTCTTATCGCTTATGCTTTGGCGCTCTTTTCGCTCTCTTTTGGATTTATACTCATCTCGTTGGTTTTTGATTTTAATGCAGAGACAGCATCCGCTTTTGGAGCGCTGAGCGGCAGCTGGATGGGCGGGGTGGCAAATATGGTAGCCGTCGGCTCGGCTCTTGGTGTTTCACAAGAGGCGTTCGGCTACGCGCTGATAGTCGACAGCGTAAACTACACCGTGTGGATAATGTTTCTGCTCTTTTTAACCCAGTTTGCCCACAGGTTCAATAGCTTTACTTCTTCACATGAGCAGATGGCAAAACTGAGTGAAATAGGGTGCGCATGTAGCATCGGAGCAAAGAGATACTGGCTTTTGATACTTTTGGCAATACTCGTCGCGTTTGCAACGAACCTTATAGCCTTAAGCGGGTTTGTCGTTCTAAGCTACACTACGACAACGGTTATTCTAGCAACTATACTTGGAGTTCTGGGTTCATTTACAAGGCTAAAAGAGTTAAACGGTTCAAGTGAAGCTGCAACCTCCATGCTCTACATGCTTATAGCACTCATCGGCTCAAAAGCGGTGTTTGAGAACTTTAGCGGCGTGGGTATTTTAGTCTTTGCGGGCTTTTGTATCCTGCTCATTCATGCTCTTGTAATGGTTATAGGAGCAAAGATATTCAAGCTTGATCTCTTCAGCATAGCCATAGCCTCGCTCTCAAACATAGGCGGAGTAGCTTCAGCCTCCATCTTAGCCGCAACATACAACAAAACACTTGTAGGCGTAGGCGTGCTAATGGCTGTAATGGGGTATCTTGTCGGAACTTTCGGCGGTCTGGCTGTGGGAAATATTTTGGTTTGGATGGCGGGGTAAGAGAATGAAACTGATTAACAAAGTTGAAGCAGTGCTGATCTCAAAAGATGAGTATGAAAAAATGACAGAAGCTTTAAAAATCGTAGAAGCCAATGAGATGACAAAATCGATTCAAGCAGGGCTTGAAGATGTAAAATCAGGCAGAGTCCAACCCATAGAAAAACTTTGGAGTGAGCTTGATAATTGAGTATAGTAACGACTTTTTAAATTTAATAAATCCTATCTTGATGAGAAAAAAGGTAAAATATATAGATTTAACTTCACATAATAAAAACAATTAGATTTTAGAAATACAAAAACTTATAAAGGTTTAAAAATGGCAAAAAAAGAAGTAATAACTGACCTTACGCACCAAGGAATCAAAGTTGCTTAATCTAAGGCATGAAAACA
>NZ_JACUTS010000018.1 GCF_014859695.1 Sulfurimonas sp.
AGTATAATACATAAAAAAAATAAAGCAGCAGATAAAAATGAACTTTTACGCATGTATAATCGGCAGTGAGATACTAAACGGACGCAGAGAAGATAAACATTTTGAATTTTTAAAAAATGAACTTCAAAAGTATGGGCATGAGCTCTTCGCCTCTTTTATTATTAAAGATGATGAGAAGCTTATCAAAAATATATATAAGCTTGTAAAAGAGGATGACAAAAGCGTAATGTTCTCTTTTGGCGGCATCGGCGCTACCCCTGATGATCTTACAAGGGCTATTGCGGCAGAAGTGTTTACTTCCAAACCGATAAAGAGACATAAACAGTTTGAGAAGGACATAATAGAGAGGTTTGGCGATGAGGCATACCCTCACAGAGTTCATATGGCCGATCTGCCGCAAAATGCAGACCTTCTGCAAAATCCCATCAATAATATGTCAGGTTTTTCTCTGCAGGATAGATTCTTTTTTACTCCGGGATTTCCGCAAATGTCACACCCTATGATCAGCTCTGTTATAGCGCGTCTATTTAGCACCTCTGTACAAAAATATAGAGTTACACTCCTCGCCAAAACAAGTGAAAACACGCTTATAGACCTTATGAAAAAGGTTCCCTCCGAGGTTGAATTCTCATCTCTGCCCATACTCAATGCAGAAGGCGCATCTGTCGAGATATCATTATGCGCTTCAGATAAAGTACTCGTAGATAAGAACTTTAAACTATTTACGGATTTTCTGGAAAATTCAAACATAGCATATAATATAATTTAATATAATTGTTTTATTGCCGATCTTCCCTCAATAAGTAAAAATCAAGGGATATCGCTATGATAATTTGGTTATTGGCACTCTTATTGCTCTGTTTATCTACATATGTTGCTTATCGCCTGTTGTTTCTTGATAAAAAAGAGGAAATTAAAAGTGAAGAGCATCACTATACTTTCAAAATATAAGAGGCACGAATGGCTACTATGCGTAATAATCATGTCTTCAAAGGGCATAAAACACTTTTGGGTGCAAAGTATGTAACATACGGAGAACTCGAACTTCCACTTAGATACGATATCTTTTCTTTATCAAAAAATGGCTTTGACTGGGGTCATTCGGGAAGTGCTGCACAACAACTCTCATTTTCAATACTTTATCAACTAGGCAACGAAGAGTTTGCAAGAGAAAATGCGTCCCTCTTTACAACAGATATTGTTTCAAAATTTAACAGTAGAGATTGGCTGATATCAGCCTCGGAAGTTTTAAAATGGATAGAAAAACATACCAAAGAAGATGATACTGGGAAGAAACAAGAAGAAGAGGAAAAAAAAGAAGCGCCTGTAAATACAACAATTGTAAAAACACAAAAAACCATCAAAAAACCTAAGCAAAAAAGCAATGTTGTCAAAGAGATATGCAACGAGCTGCAGATTACACAAAAAGAGCTTGCCAATATATTAGAAATTCCAGAGGGAACAGTAAGCAGCTGGGCTGTTAAAAACGAGATTCCGAGGCTTGGAAAAAAGGCTATAGAGTTTTATATACAGAGCAAAAAAAACGAGCAGATAGTCAAGAGCTACAAAAGTTTTGTAAAACTGCTTGACGTATCATAAGGCTAAAAAAGAAGAGTTTTTAGCGTTTATCTTGCATAATTTGTATTTTTTGGTGTGCTCTCATCGTATTGAAGAAGAAGCAAAATACTCTTCTTGTTTGTTTTTCTTGCAAAATCTGTCACGCTGATTCCTTTTAAATCAACAGCATTTTTATCTGCACCGTGCTCTAAAAGAAGTTTTGCAATCTCGAGACGTCCATAGCAAGCAGCTGCCATAAGAGGAGTAAATCTGCTTCTTCTGGTTGTGCTGTTGACATCGATACCTTGCGATATAAGATACTTTACCATTTCAATATTGTTATAGGTAACAGCCATATCAAAAATGCTTACTCCCTCTTCATCAAAATCATATATATCTGCACCGCTCTCTACTAGAAGCAAGATGAGTTCAAAATCACACCCATACCTTAACGAAGAAGCCAGAACAGACTCTCCCGTATCATTGGCTTCATTTACATCCGCACCATCTTTTATATACTTTTTTATACCGACAATATCATTGTTTTTTAAAAGTTCAATCCACTTGTTCATGTGCAAAGTATATACTAAATTGCTATTAGTAATGTTTAAGTATAATTCTTTTTACAAATTATTTAAGCGAGTATTCATGGAAATCATTCAAACTACAGATGCTTTTAAGGCACTTATTCAAAATATTAAATCAACAGTAAAGGGTTACAAAGACCCACTGGCATTTGGTATATGTAGAGTAGATATGGGGCAGCTAAATCTTACAAAATCACTTCAAGCTACCTACCCTGTAATAAATTGGGATGAAAACTTCGGGAGTGCAGCTATTTTTATCAGAGCACTCACAGAGCAAGGCGTTGAGATAGATTTCAGTGAAAGTGAAGTCGTATGCAATATCAACGCTTCATTTTTAAAAAACTGCCTAAACGCTTTTACGCCTTATGCGGATGAAGCTTACGGTGATGCTCACAAAAATATTCAGGTTGTCTCGGCTCTATATAACCAAATAATGAACAGTGGCTCTTTGGAGGGTGAATTTAAAGTAACGTTTATTTTTGCGGATGAACCTCTTAAGAGTGTTGAAGCAACTTATTTGAAACTATATGCTCTATCTCAAGCGAAAGTTGAACTAAGAAGTATTAATCTTAACGGTGCGTTTGGGGCACTTCCAAATGTCGCTTGGTCAAATGGACAGCCTATTGAGCTAGATTATCTTCGTGAATTTGAGATTGAATTAAAACTATCAAACGAATACCCTCATATTGACTTTATAGACAAATTTCCAAGATTCTTACAGCACATTATTCCCGCCGACAATACAAGAATTTTAGATACTTCCAAAGTAAGGTTCGGTGCGCAATTAGCAGCCGGAACTACTGTAATGCCGGGAGCATCATACATAAACTTCAATGCTGGAACGACGGGTCCTGTAATGGTTGAGGGAAGAATCTCAAGCTCTGCTATTGTCGGAGCAGGAAGCGATGTCGGAGGAGGAGCGTCAATCCTTGGTGTTCTTAGCGGAACAGACGGCAACCCGATATCAATCGGCAAAAATACGCTCCTGGGAGCAAACTCTACATGTGGCATTCCACTTGGCGATGGCTGTATTATCGACGGCGGATTAGCTATCTTTGCCGGAACTAAATTTCATATAAATGATGAAGAGATAAAAGAGCTTCAAGAGGTTAATCCAGGTGCAGAGTTTTCAAACATCATGAAAGGCTCTGAATTTGCCGGGCTAAATGGCACTCATTTCAGACAAAATTCTCTAAACGGTCAGTATATTGTTCAAAGAAGCACTAGAGAGATTAAATTAAATGCCCAACTACACTAATATTTAATTTTTTAAAGTAATTATTATTTCAGCTCTTTAAGACTAAAATATATAAGACTAGGCAGAAGGGACTTATTATGAATGTTTCTAACAATATATCATCCTTGCAGGCTCATCAGACAATGATGAACAGTAGCGCAAACAATGTCGCGAATGTAAACAGTGACAGATATGTGCCAACGGATGTTAGAATTCAAAGTAGTGAGAATTCCGTTACGCCAAACGTACGCAAAGCTGATGATAACGGTTCTCTTGGCAGCCAGAGTGAGCTCTCAAAAGAGATTACAGACCAGATAATAGTTCAAAACGCAACAGCGGTGAATGTGACCGCCATAAAAACACAAGATGATATACTGGGGTCACTGCTAGACATAAAAGCCTAACAGAAACTACAAAATCATTTTGTCAAGATATTCATACTTGTCAGATTTTTAAGTATCTCAGCCTCTTCATCATAGTTTTCTTGGTGTTTCCCAAGTTTTAAAGAGCTAAAAATCGGCTTTCCAATTATAACCCTGCCCTCATCTTTCTCATTTTTCGTCTTGATGCCCCATGTATTATGAAATACTACTATTTCGTCGTTGTAGGTGCCTACATAAAGAACAACGTGTCCCCTTTTGTACAGAAGTGTCTCAAAAGGTATAGCCCTCTCTTTTATGGTCTCTATCTTCTCACTATCCGATAAATTTTCAAGAGATACTGTCTCGCCTATTTTACTCTGCTGATAGGAGTTTCTAGGAAGCCATATACCAAATGGAGCGAACATATCTCTAAGCATTGATGAACAATCTCTCTGCTCATACATCCCGCCCCATCCATAGTTTGTTTTTGAAACCTCTTTTATTATAGATACAAGACTATTTTTACTAAGTGAGAGCACATCTTTTGTCGCTATATCTTTGTATATTTTTGATTTTAAAAAGAGCGGTTTTGAATTTTTAAATGATGAGACACTAAGTATAGTGTAGGTATCTTTTTCTTCAGATATTAAGGGGAAAATCATACCGACCTTTGATTTAAATAAAAAATTTCCTTGAGTATCGTATATCGGGCTATCTTCAATGGTAATAGCCACTTTTTGCGCCTTTTGTAACTCATCTATATGTTCATCTTTTAAAACTACAAACTCATTAGATTTTAACCACCCGGAAGCATATCCCGTAAATACAAATGCCCACTCTCTATCTTTTGAATAGTGCGATACAAAAAGTGGCTCGTTTGCATGGATTGAGCTGTTTTGAAGATAATCAAACGGAAAACCTTCCCCTGCTAAGCTTGGGTCTTTTAAAAGCGGTCTTACGGTTGGGAAAGCTCTCATATTACTATGTTTTAGCGCCACAGCTTTTTTATTAACCGTTCCGTATGCTTTAAAGTTTGCATCTTCAAGCATATTTTGAAAAAAACTCTCCTCTATAGGCTGCAGATTCTCACCATAACTTTTATTGAATCTAAATGACGCAAAAGGCCACATTACAGATTTTAGGTCCTCCTGCGGCTTCTCTATATTCCATATACTAAAATAGTTTTTCTCATACTCTTTTTGAATCTCATAAAGGGTTTTGTTGTTATCTATACTCTCTACATAGTAGCTTACATCTTGAGGTATATTAAGCAGGTCATATATCTGCACATCTTTAATCTCTATCTTACTTACATCTTTTTTTAACTCTTGTGAATATGCAATATTTTCTTCAACTTCTTCAACTGCAACATCTTTTACGATAGTACCGCTTTTTGATACAGGCTCTTTTGGTGCACAACCTACAAATATAATTATAGATAAAAGTAAAAAAATATATCTCAAAACAAAACCTTTTTAATCAACACTTCCAAATCTGCTTACAACTCTTCCAATTACCTCTATCTCCGATGGATCAAGGGTCTGTGTCGAGTAGACTTGATTGTCGGACATTATATCTATTTTCCCGTCAATTCTCTTCTGGATTCTCTTTATAAACAGCCCTCCATCGGTTCTTATTGTAAAAACACCGCCTCTTTGAAGATCTGTCTTGCTTCTGTTTATAAACACTATGTCGCTGTAGCTGAAAGTCGGCTCCATGGAGTCTCCTGATACGTTTATTGCTTCAATGTGCTTCAACTCCCTCTCTCCTCCAAACATCACAACAAATTCCGGAGGAATCTCTATACCCTGGACCTCTTCCTCCCCAGGATCTGCCCCACCGCCCGCAGATGCGTTAACGCCGCCAAAGTACTTGACCATAAAAAATCTATTTGTCGCCTCTACCAGGCTCTCAGGCGATTGTCCATAGAGCAGCCAATTTATAGATATAGACTTTGTTGCACAAAAATCTAAAAGTTCACCAAATGGGATTTTATTTCTTTTTTTCATCGTCGCAAAATTCATTTGAGAGATTCCAAGTATATCTGCTACATCTTTGTCATATATTTTTCTACCGTTAAACTCTGTAGAGAATATGCTTTTAATCTCTTCTACAATCTCAAGAAAATTTTTCATGTTCTTTCCTTTTTGCCAAATATTTAAACATTATATTTGATTTTTGCAATTTAGTCAAAGATTATATGACAAAATGCAATATTTTTTAGATAAAAATAAAATAATGTGTACTATTTGTAAAAATCAAAAGGATTTAGTATGACAATCGTAGTAAAAAATGCACAAAGCTTATTTGAGAAATTTGAAGAAAAGCTAGAGAGATGGGCTGAAAAAATTTTCTAGAGACTCTCTTCTTTCTCTTTTTGCCTTTTTTCGTCAGCTTCTCTCTGTTTGGATTTGTTTTTATGGTAGCCGCCAAAGATAAAAACCATAAATAGTATGAAGAGAATAGCCATAACTATATCCATAAACTCTTTCACGTGTTCTCCTTGAAAGTTGTGTAGTTTTGTCTTATTGCTTCATAGAGTACTATTCCCGTACTTATCGCCAAATTTAGACTCCTGCCCTCTTTGGTCATGGGTATCGTTATATTTTGCTCTTTATAAGCGTTTAAAATATCTTCTGGTATTCCTGCAGTTTCGCTTCCAAAAAATATATAGTCACCATCTTTAAATAGCGCTTCAAAGTATGGTTTATCTGTTTTTGTGGTGGCAAAATAGGCATTGCTCTTTATCTCGTTGTTTTGAAAAAAATCCTCTATGCTTTCCCAGACATGCAGATCCAGTTTATGCCAATAGTCAAGTCCTGCTCGTCTTACGGCTTTTTCATCTATATCAAATGCAATGGGCTTGATTATATGCAAAGATGCTCCTGCATTTACACACAGACGACCTATTGCACCAGTATTGTTGGGTATTTGCGGGTTTACAAGAACAATGTTAAACAACACTATCCCTGAAAAATAACGGTTTTATTTGCATATACAAAGATTCTATCTTCAAGTGCCAGCTTCAAGGCTTTTGACAAAACAATTTTTTCCACATCTTTACCCAAGCGCTGCATGTCTCTCCAGCCGTAAGCGTGGTCTACATGGATAACCTCTTGAGCGATAATCGGACCCTCATCAAGGTCGTTGTTAACAAAGTGGGAAGTTGCGCCTATGATTTTAACGCCTCTCTCATAAGCTTGTTTGTAAGGATTCGCACCGATAAAAGCGGGTAAAAAAGAGTGATGAATGTTTATAATTCTATTTTCATAAACCTCTACAAATTTAGATGTTAAAATTCTCATATACTTCGCTAAAACTATATGGTCTATCTCTTCAAATTGAGTTAGACACTCAAGTATCTTATCTTCGTGCTCCTCTCTGTTTAGCCCGTCATGGGAGATGCAGATAAATGGAACATTAAACTTGCTAACAAGAGACTCTAAATCGTTGTAGTTTGATATAACGCACAAAATATTTGCTTCGAGCTCCCCTGCTTCATGTCTTATTAAAATATCACCGAGGGCATGCATCTCTTTCGTTGCCATAATTACTATATTTTTATTTTTGGGAGCAATCACTTCTACATTTGCATTTTGCGGTAAAACATCGCACAGGGATTGATAGAGCTTATCCATAACGATATCGCCATCAACCACACTGCGCATAAAAAATTTATTATTTTCTTTGTCTACAAATTCATTGTTTGATAGAATATTTAAATTGTTTTGATAAAAGACACTCGATATTTTATAAACCAAACCTTTTTCGTCATTTGCATCTATAAGGACTCTGTATTGGCTCATCTGCGTTTTCCTCTCTCGATCTCTTCAGCTCTTGAGTCGATTGTAACAAGGAGATACTCTAAAAAATTAAGCGTCATATCTATTTTAGCCTCTATGTTTGTGTTGTTTGGAGCCTGAAACCCTTCAAAAAGCACAAGTAGTCTCTCTCTCATGGACTTCAAGAAGAGCAGCTCACTATTTACACTCTGTCCATCCTCGCAAGCGAATTCATCTTCGTTTTCAACTTCTTGCTCTGGCTCTTTATCTTGCTCTTTTTGTGTTATATCTTTAGCTTCTTTGATAGGTTTCAGGCTATTTGTTATATTTTTTTCAGGTTTTTGATTCTCCATCTCTGCCAATGTCGAGAGAATTACATCTTTTAGTTCCATAGCTTTAGTAACCACCTTTCAAATTCGTTAAACTCAACATCTTCTTCCATCTTTACAAAATACTCTTTCATTTGAGTATTTACGTTTAAAAACTTCTTTCTCATGCCTGAGAGTCTTCGTATTGCAATTTTAGCATCACTATTTGAGGGTTCTTTTTTAAGAACCTCTTTGTAAATCTCAAGAGCCTCTTCTTTTAGCCCTTGAAGTTCATAGATATTTGCTAAAGTTAATGTCTTCATTTTGCCGCGTAATTAGCAATAATAGAGCCCATCTCGCTCGTAGAACAGACCTCTTTAGCATCGAATTGAGCCAAATCTTTTGTTCTGTATCCCTCTTTTAGAGCTCTCTTTATAGCGGCATCTATCTTATCTGCCGCCTCATTTTCGCCCAAAGCATAACGCAGCATCATAGAAGCAGATGCGATAGTTGCAATCGGGTTTGCGATTCCCTGCCCTGCTATATCTGGAGCGGAGCCGTGTATAGGCTCATACACGCCGATTTTTGCCCCGACTGAAGCTGAAGGCAGAAGTCCTATTGAGCCTGAGAGCATACTTGCTTCATCGCTTAAGATATCGCCAAAGATGTTTCCGGTAAGCATTACGTCAAACTGCTTAGGGTCGCGGATAAGCTGCATCGCAGCATTATCTACATACATGTGAGAGAGCTCAATTTCAGGGTACTCTTTTGAGACTTCGGTTACAACATCTCTCCAAAGCTGTGAAACGTCCAAAACATTCGCTTTGTCGACTGAACAGACTCTCTTGCTTCTTGTCATGGCAATCTTAAACGCTTGATGAGCAATTCTTACAATCTCATCACGAGTGTAGACCATGGTGTTCCACCCTCTGTTCTCATCACGCCCTTTTGGCTCACCGAAGTAGATACCGCCGATAAGTTCACGAACGACCATCAGATTAACGCCTTTGACAACCTCAGGCTTTAGCGATGAAGCATTTATAAGCTCGTCATACACAACAACAGGACGTAGGTTTGCATAAACACCAAGCTCTTTACGGAATCTTAAAAGTCCGCTCTCGGGTCGTTTTTCACGGGGAAGATTGTCCCATTTTTGACCGCCGATTGCACCAAAAAGTACAGCATCGCTGTTTAGTGAGATATTAATCGTCTCTTGAGGAAGAGGATCTCCGGTAATATCGTAAGCGCAACCGCCCATTAAAGCCTCTTCATAAGAGAACTCTATATTGCAGCATGAAGCTACGGCATCTAACACCTTAACGGCTTCATCTATAATCTCCGGACCGATTCCATCACCTTTGATTAGTGCGATTTTATATGTTTTCATCATTTGCCTTTAATCTCATTTTGTGCAAAATTCATAAGTCCGCCTGCATCTATAAGCTCTTGCATAAAGGCAGGGATAGGAGTAAAACTATATGTTTTGCCTGATGTTTTATTTGTAACAGTTCCATTATTCATGTCTATACTTATTTCATTACCCTCTGCAATTTCATGGCTCTCTTTAAGCTCAAATATAGGAAGCCCCATGTTAAATGCGTTTCTATAGAAAATTCTTGCAAACGTAGGAGCAATAATTGCAGCAACACCCGCCGCTTTAAGAGCGATAGGAGCATGTTCGCGAGAGCTTCCGCAACCGAAATTATCCTCTGCGACTATCACATCGCCTCTGCTCATCTTGTTTACAAACTCAGGATCGGCATCTTCCATAACATGTTTTGCCAACTCTTCAGGCACTGATGTGTTCAAATAGCGAGCCGCTATAATCAAATCTGTATCAATATCTTTTCCAAATCTCCAAACTTTGCCGTTAATATTTGCTTTTTGCATATAAATTCCTAATCATCTATTCTAAATTGAACCCTCTGAACAATTATTGAATTAGACCCTGAATCAAGTTCAGGGTGACTGGTAGTTCGTCATTCCAAGCTTGACTTGGAATCTAGTTTATGATTTAATCAGAGGCTTCAATTAATTTTGCGATTATACCCAAAATGAAATTTTAGTTTTATAAAAAGAGACGATAGTAAAATAATAAATATACAAAAGCAGCTTAATATTAAGTGATATCAAGCTGCTTTTAGGAGTTTATTATCTTTTTAGATTGTTTGTAGTTTGAAGCATTTCATCACTTGTAGTGATTACTTTTGAGTTGGAATCATACGCGCGTTGACCGGTTATAAGGTCTGTAAGTTCTACAACAAGTTCAACGTTGCTCAGCTCAACAAAACCCTGTCTAAGCACTCCAAGACCGTCAAGTCCGGGAGTTCCCTCAACAGGCTGTCCTGAACTATCAGTCTCTATGTATAAGTTATCTCCCATAGAGTGAAGACCTGCTGGGTTTATGAAGTTGGTTAATGTAACCTGCCCAACTTGAGTTGCTTGCGTCTGCCCCAGCTGAACAACGCTTACCGTACCATCCGTTCCTATGCTTACATTTGTCGCATCAGGCGGGATTACGACCTCTGGAACCATTCTGTATCCGTCACTATTTACGATGGTTCCGTTCTCATCTATCTTAAAAGCACCGTTTCTTGAGTAAACTTCTGTTCCGTCCGGAAGTTCAAGTTTAAAAAAACCTTTTCCGGTTATCGCCAAATCAAGCTCGTTGTCAGTCTGTTTTAGACTTCCCTCTGAAAAGATCTTGTTTATCGCCGTAGGTCTAACACCAAGACCCACTTCAATTCCCGTTGGGCTTTTAGTGACATCGCTTGTAGATGTTCCTGCATACTCCATAACTTTGTACATCAGGTCGGCAAACTCCGCGCGTGACTTTTTAAAACCAATGGTGTTTACGTTGGCAATATTGTTCGCCGTAGTATCTATTTGTGTCTGCATTCCCAACATTCCGGTTGAGGCAGTATAAAGTGATTGCATCATAGTCTAAACTCCTTAAGATTTTTTAGCAATTTTTTCAATTGCATCGCGGTTCATATCATTCATCTGTGTATCCATCGCCTTTTGGTACATTCCCACCAAACGGTTTGTCTCTATTAGTTGTGTCATCATCTTCACGGCATTTACATTGCTCTTCTCTACAAATCCCTGTATTACAGCTCCGCTCTCTTCAAGGCTAACAAGCTCCTCTTTGCCGTCATAGCGATATAGGTTATCTCCCTCTTTTTTCAAAAAAGCTATATTGTCGGGCTGTGCTACAAAGATTTTGGCATTTGGTGCAAAATTGGCACTGTTTGGCACGTTTGCGTAAATCTGTCCGTTTTTATCTATCTCGACAACGCTCTCTTCTTGGTTTAGAACTATTGGTTGTTTTGTTTCAAAATAGTCGCTTGGAAGCACCTCATAACCGCTCTTTGTTATCAGCCTTCCCTGCTCATCTCTTGTAAAAGAGCCATCTCTTGTAAATCTAACTCCCTCGGGTGTTTTAACCAAAAAGAAAAGACCTTCTCTTGAGAGAGCCATATCGAGCGGATTGTTGCTCTTTTGCATATCACCTAAAGAGTGGTCGGTATATGCGTCAACAACTTGCGGAGCCTTATTCATAGTTCTATTTAAAAACTGCGCTGCCTCTTTAGTCTGGTTTGCATTTGGCAGTTCATCTCTAGCCTCTTTATATAGACGCATAAAGTCACCGACTATAAGATTTTCCTCTTTAAAGCCTATCGTATTTACGTTGGCAAGATTGTTTGCAATAGTATCTAAACGGTTAAACTGAGTAACCATACCTGCTGCTGCCGAGTAGTATCCGCTTTGCATAAAGTACCTTTGAACAAATATTTTCAAGTTTAAAGCAAAGTGTGTTCCAATATTAAAACAAGCAAAGGTTAAGGGTATTTGGGTATAATCCACCTTTGAAAAATCTTATAGACCAAGAAGGTGTATTTTATATGACAGCTAAAGAACTCAACAAAGCTATCGAATCACTCTTTAGCAATCAAAAACCAAAAGAGTGCCTAACTTACGAATCATTAATTGAACTTTTTGACAAACAGCCTACTACCGCACAAGCTGCAAACATATTCAAGCTTGCACAAAAACATAAATCTTGCATTTATACATCATCGGAGCATGCAAAACTTCTCAACGACAAAGAAGCAGAAGCTAGAAGAAATGCTCAAAGAAAGATGATTGAAAATAACGAAACAGACAGTTTTGATATACTAAAAGAGCATGAGCTCCTAGAGTGGTCACGTTCGGACTCTCCTGTTCGTATGTATCTTCGTGAAATGGGGCAGATTCCGCTTTTAACCAAAGAAGAAGAGATAGAGATTTCCAAAAAAATCGAAGGCGGTGAGAGCATTATTATAGATGCAATATGCTCGGTTCCATACTTAATCGAGTTTATTTTAGACTATAAAGAGCCTCTTATAAACCGTGAAAGAAGGGTAAAAGAGCTCTTCAAAAGTTTTGAAGATGAAAAAGATGACGAGAATGATGACTCTGAGAACAATGATGATGACAATGAAGATACAGAAGAAGAAACTGTTGAAAAGACATTTACAGTCAAAGATAAAACTAGAGTTGAAAAGGTTACTACAAGCTTTAAAGCTTTAGAAAAAGCTAAAAAAGAGTGGGTAAAACTAGCCGAAAAAGCACCTGAAAACCTTGACGGCGAACTTACTCAGGATATCATCCAGTACTTTTTATCAGTTACATACAAAAAAGGTATCTTAAAAGAGAAGTTACTAGATCTTGGTCCAACATCTAAGCTTATCAATGAACTTGTTAAAGCAATGGAGACGGCGCTTAAGAGTGATGAGGGCTACGATAAAGAGCTAAAAAGATTGGAGTACAAGCTTCCACTCTTTAACTCTACGCTAAAAGCAAATCATAAAATCTTAGTTGAAAAAATTTGCGATTTAAACAAAGAAGATATCGCCGCTATGGTTCCAGAAGCTACTATGGTCAGCACATACATGGAGATTAAAAAACTTGTTCAAACAAAAGAGGCTTCAAAAAACAGCTTTGACATGGAACCTGAAAAACTCGCAGATATTTTAGAGCAGATTAAACGCGGTAAAAACATCTCTGAAATCTCAAAAACGAAGATGGCAAAATCAAATCTAAGACTTGTTGTTTCTATTGCCAAAAGATACACAAACCGCGGACTTCCATTTCTTGATTTAATTCAAGAGGGAAATATCGGTCTTATGAAAGCTGTTGACAAGTTTGAGTACCAAAAAGGATATAAGTTTTCAACTTATGCAACTTGGTGGATTCGTCAAGCAATCTCCCGTGCAATCGCGGATCAGGCAAGAACAATCCGTATTCCTATCCACATGATAGAGACTATTAACCGTATCAATAAAATTATGCGCAAGCACCTTCAAGAACATGGAAAAGAGCCTGATGTTGAAGTTATTGCTCTAGAGGTAGGTCTTTCTGTTGAAAAAGTTAAAAACGTCATTAAAATTACAAAAGAGCCTATAAGCTTAGAAGCTCCAATTGGAAGTGAAGATGATGGACGTTTTGGAGACTTTATAGAAGATAAATCTTCACTCTCACCTTCCGATGCCGTACTAAAAGACGATTTAAGAGTTCAGATAGAAAATGTTTTAGAGCAGCTTAACGAAAGAGAAAGAGCCGTTATAAAACTACGCTTTGGAATTATGGATGATGAGAGCGACAGAACACTAGAAGAGATAGGCAAAGAGCTTAGCGTAACACGCGAGAGAGTTCGCCAGATTGAATCAAGTGCCATAAAAAAACTCAAACACCCTAAAGTTGGACGAAAACTTAAAAACTACATAGAAGAGTGATCAGAATGACATTTGAGCAGCAATGGATTGAGTATGATTACAACCCTTTTGTGCTCTTTAGCTCAAGCGGAAAGATTTTATCGCTTAATTCAGAGGCTCAATTCTTACTAGGCGCAATTACAACCGAAGAGCTTTTTAACCTTGCTACGACCTATGCAAACGTTACGTTTGGGTTTAAGACAACTTTCGTTGAACTGGAGTTTGGACGCTATAGATTTTTTGCACTTACCGTCGGTTATGAAAATGATGATGTTATAGGCATAAAACTCTATCAGGCACCCTCTTTTAAGATCAGCGCTCAAAAGCCTGTCGGCGAATTGACAAACATCTATGCCCTTGTTGATTTGTGTATGCTTACAAACTCTATAAACTCAAAAATAGTCTTTGAAAAAGATTTTGACCCTACTATCCCAGAAGTTATTCTTGACTCAAACAATTTTATAAAAATATTAAATAAAACATACTCATGCTATAAAAAAAATGAAAAAATTTCAACAAAAATATTTTATAGAATTGGAGAACATATAAAATTTGAGAAGAAGAAATATAGTCTTTTTTCTATTGAAGTCAGTTCAGAAAATATTGACAAAGAGAGAGTTGAGGAGCTCAAAACATTAGCGGCAAACACAAATTTCTATATAGATGTTCAAAAAAAGGTAACCATCAACATGCCGATGATTACCTCATAACTCTTTTGAGAAAAAGTACCCAGCCACTATTCCCACCAGCAGAGACGGAAGATAGATAGAGATATCCAAAAGAGAGTTGTTTTTAAGAGCTATAAAACCTAAAATCAAAAAGAGATATGGCACAAGCCTAAAGAGAGAAACTCCTGCTCTAGAGCCTTTTTTAATATCTTTTATGTTCAATATCTTGATCTTTTTCTTCTCTTCTTTGAGTATTGCTTTTATATCCAGCTCATCAACAGGTCGGTTGTCTATCTCAAAATCGTCATAAAGCTCGTAGGGGTCTTCGATTTCATCTAAAATGTCCCTTTTTTCCTCTACATTTTCAAGTGCAACCTGATTTTTTACCATTTTTCTATAGGCATAAGCAGAACCTGCAATTATAAAAAAACTGCTCAGGAATGCTATTTGAAGATTTATGTAAAACTCAAAAGAGATGATGTTTGAGAGAAGAATAAGAGACTGGAGTATAGCCAAAAACTTAATAGTTTTTTTCACTCTCATCCTCATCTTTATCATCTTGAAGCTGTTTTTTTATAGCATAACGAGGCTCTTTTGCAAGCTCTTCAAGCTCTTTGTACTGTTTTGAGTAGGCTTTATAGACATTTAACACCGCCGCTGCGATACCTATAAAAACACCTATCCACAGAGTCCAACCTGCTCCCGTGAAATTTTTAAGCAAAAGCCCTATTCCGACACCCATAAAAACCGCTACAACCATAGAGATTCCGAGAGAGAGGCTATCTGCCGCTTCTATCAGTGGCTTGATTCTAGGAGCTTTTTGCTCCTTTTTATCGCTCTTATGCATTATTGGTTATCTCTTTAAAAACTTTTGCGCTTGCCTTGATAGTATCTTCAATCATCTCATCGGTAATAGCAGTTGAAATAAAGCCTGTTTCATAGAGTGAACATGCAAAGTAAAAGCCCTCTTGAAGCATTTTGGAGTGAAATTTTGCAAACAGCTCTGCATCGGAGTTGCATGCATCGGCAAAGTTTTTGACCGGCTTATCGTTAAAAAAGAAGCCAAACATACTTCCTTTGGTATCGATTTGCATTGCTATGCCGCAAGCTTCAGCCTCTTTTTGCATTCCCTCAACCAATCTTTTTGCTCTTTCATTTAAAACAGAGATAACCTGCGCATTTTTCTTGAGCTTTGATATTGCCGCAAGTCCTGCCGCCATAGCAACAGGATTTCCGCTAAGTGTTCCCGCTTGATAAACAGGTCCCTCAGGCGAGAGTTTTGCCATAATCTCCGCTCTTGCTCCAAAAGCGCCCACCGGCATCCCGCCGCCTATAACTTTTCCAAGAGTTACTATATCCGGTTTAACTCCCGTAATAGACTCCGCGCCGTTTAAGCTAGCACGAAAACCGCTCATAACTTCATCAAAAATCAGAAGAGTTCCATGAGCACTGCAAAGCTCTCTTAGCTCATGTAAGAACTCTTTATCTGCGGGAACAAGCCCCATATTTCCAGCAATCGGCTCAATAATTACACATGCAATGTCCCTAGAGTCGGCAAAACACTTCTTTACGCTCTCAATGTCGTTGTATGTTGCCAGAAGTGTGTGTTTAGTAAAATCGGCAGGAACTCCGGGCGAGCTTGGGTTTCCAAATGTTGCAGCACCGCTTCCCGCTTGCACCAAAAGAGAATCGCTGTGTCCATGATAACATCCTGTAAACTTGACAATGTCATCACGCCCCGTATATCCGCGAGCAAGGCGTATAGCACTCATTACAGCCTCTGTTCCGCTACTTACAAATCTAATCTTCTCTATTGAGTCAAACATAGAGATAACTAGCTGTGCCAAGTCACTCTCTGCCTGTGTCGGAGCACCGAAACTAAGCCCATGTTTTACGGCATTTATGACCGCATTCTCAATAGTCTCATCTCTGTGCCCAAAAATAAGCGGTCCCCAGCTTTGAACAAAATCAATATATCTGTTTCCGTCAACGTCCGTTAAATAGGCACCGCTTCCCTCTGCTATAAACAGAGGTGTCCCCCCGACACTGCTAAATGCTCTTACGGGCGAATTGACGCCTCCCGGAATTAAATCTTGCGCTTGTTTAAAAGCTCTTAATGAACACTCAATACTCATAAAACACCCTTAATATTTTTTTGTCATTATAGCAAAGTTGTATTAATCTATATTAGTTATAATATTTCAAATTTTAATAACTGGATATCATGCCTTGAATCGCTCCTATTTTGCTCTGTTTGTTGCACTTTTAATTCACTTTGTTTTGCTACTTTTATTCTGGCTTCTTGGGGCAATAACGCCTGAAATAAAAAAAGAGCAAAAACCACAAGAGAACAAAATAAAAGTCTCACTAAAAGAGATGCCAAAAATATCAAAAGATGCGGGAGATAAAAAGGAGGCTATAAAAAAACCTACGCCAATAGCGCCTCCTATGCCAAAGGGAAGCCAGTTAAAAGAGATGGTGACTCCATTAAACAAAAAGCCACCTATAAAATATGAACCGAAAAAAATTCAGGAAGCAAAAAGAGCCGAGAGTGCCGAAAAAAAAGAGCAGGTAAAGCCGACACAAACGAAAAGGGATGAGACTATTCAAAAGCCAAAAATAGAGCCTATTCCGCCATCTAAACCATATATCCCGATGACTCCGTCTACTGAAGAAAAAAAAGAGCAAAAACCAAAAGAGGCATATAGCTGGCTATATGAAGACAAGTCCAATGAGGATACAAAAGAGAAAGAGGCTAAACAGAGTTCAGGCAGCAGCATAGGCAGTTCAAGTCTAAAAGAGCTCTACGGAGATATGTTCGGCAAGCTTACTCCCGGTCAGCAGAAGTATCTTATAGACAATCAAGAGATTATGAGAAGAATCACACAAGAGGTACTAAACAGGGTCGCGCAGGTAAATCTAACAAGAGATATGAATGTCAACAGAACCAATGTTGTCGAATTTTACCTCCATCCAAACGGAGACATTAGTGACTTTAAATTTCTTCAAAAAAGCGGCTACTATGTGCTTGATGAGACGACAAAAGAGACCATTGAATACGCATATAGCAAATATCCAAGACCAGAGGAGAAAATCCTCGTACGCTATAACGTTTATTATAATCTAGCTAGATAGCAATTCTCTAGCTGTTTTTGTTTAATACGCTCAAAGCGCCTTTATATATAGGCTCGTCTATAAATCCAAACTCCTCATCTATAAAACCGCTAATGCCCTCTTCTCTTTTGAGTTCAAAAAGTTTTACAATGATTTTTGCTCTTCTTATCTCTTTCTCTTCGTCCGCAAAAACTTCATTTACAAGTGAGACCTGATCTGGAGATATACACCCTTTTGCATCATACCCCATGTTCTTTTCCAAGTATAGCCACTCTTTAAAATCATCTAGATTCTTAAACTCCTGATAGACAAATGATATGGGTCTTACACCGATTATTCTACATGTAACCAGAAAATGAGACAATATATAGAGCGCGGTCGGGTTATCCCTTCTTATAAGGCTTTGAGGAAGTTTCATATCTGCAAATAAGTCAAGTATTCCAAGATAAAATGTCGTAATCCTTTTGTCAACTTTAAGCAAAGAGAGATTCTTCCAAGCATCGCTTGTCTCTATGGAGAGGTGAAGCTCAGTTTTTTCATCTAGCAGTTCATAAACAGACTCTACCTCTTTTACCTCTCTGATTTTTGGTACCCTGATTGCATCGGGCATAAACTGGTTTAAGTATGCAATCTCTTCAAATCCACCCTCATTAAGTGCATTTACTCTTACGACAAGTTTTTTGTCACAATGTTTGTGATGAGAGAGAAAAATAGCGCATAAAACAAGTCCAAAAGGCTTGTCTTCTCTGCTTACGCCATCTTCTAAATTTAGCACTATGCAATCAGCCTCAACCGAATCTATCTTCATCAAGTGATCTAAATTACTGCATGAGAGCATCAAAACCGAAGTGAAATCTTTTCTTCTGTTTAGTACTCTATATGTCGGAACTGCCAACTCATCCAACTTGACCAAGTCTCTCTTTTCGTATGCGGCTTTTACTTCTTCAAAATTATTTAACATCTACACCACCTTCTTTCTTTTTTTCTTGCAGATAAAAATAGAGCGCTTTAATCTCTTTTTGAGTTAAAAAATATCTAGGCATACCATTTTTTCTCATATTTAACGAGGCAAAAAAATCATTAAAACTTATACTGTTTATTGGCGGTCCCACAAAACTTTTTTTCTCGTTTTTATGCTCATATTTTGCAACGACTCTTCCCTCTCCACTCTCACCGTGACACTTATGACACCCTATACCCCTTGGATTTTTATAAAGTGAAGTAGCATACTCCATCGGTGTTATAAAACTGCTTTTTGCCAGTAGCAAAAACGGCAACAGTATAAACAATACACTCCTCATAAAGCCATCCTTTAACATATAAAGGTATAATAACAAAAAAATAATATTATGAGGTTTAAATGCAACTTCTTGATGGAAAAGCACTCTCGGCAAAAATAGAAAAAACCGTAGCAGATGAAGTAAAAGTTTTAAAAAGCAAAACAGGATTAGTGCCCGGTCTTGCAGTAATACTTGTAGGGCAAGACCCCGCAAGTGCAGCTTATGTACATATGAAGAAAAAAGCATGTGACAGGGTTGGTTTTTACTCCGTAACACATGAGATGCCACAAGATATATCTCAAGATGCGATTGAAAAAACCATTACCATGATGAACGACAACCCAAATATCGACGGAATTTTGATTCAGCTTCCTCTTCCACCTCAAATAGATACTACAAAGATTCTCGAACTGGTCGAGCCAAGCAAAGATGTTGACGGTTTTCATCCATATAATGTGGGAAGACTCTCAACAGGACTTGACGGGTTTGTTCCATGTACACCGCTTGGAGTTATGGAGCTTTTAAACGAGTACGACATTGATGTAAAAGGTAAAAACTGCGTCGTAGTCGGTGCATCAAATATAGTGGGAAAACCTATGGCATCACTACTTTTAAACGCAAATGCAACGGTTGAGATTTGTCATATTTTTACGGATGATTTGAAAAAACATACGTTAAATGCAGATATGATTTTTGTGGGTGTGGGCGTTATAAACCTCATTAAAGAAGATATGGTAAAAGATGGTGCCGTTATTATAGACATAGGTATTAATCGTGCAGAGAGTGGTAAACTCGTCGGCGATGTTGACTTTGAAAAAGTGAGCAATAAGTGCTCATATATAACACCTGTTCCAGGCGGCGTAGGTCCAATGACAATAGCAATGCTTCTTAGCAACACGCTAAAAGCCACACAAGCACATGCAGATGAAAGAGAGTAAATGAAAGAGATTTTACACAAAACATACAAATTTTCCAACTCATGGACCGGAACGATTATCATCGTTCTTTTTGTTATATTTTTTATTGCGCAAGCTTTTAAAATTCCAAGCGGCTCCATGAAAGACTCTCTTCTTATTGGAGATCATCTTTTTGCAAAGAAGTTTGCATACGGTGTCTCTATGCCCCATATTCCGTTTTTGGAAGTCTCTATTATGCCGTGGAGCGACAAGCTTCGTCTAATTGATGGCGACACGCCAGAGAGAGGCGATATCGTCATCTTTAGACCGCCTCACAACACTAAACAGCACTTTGTAAAGAGATGTGTGGCACTTCCCGGTGATGAATTGTTCGTGGCAGACAAAAACCTCTATGTTCATCACAGAGAGGGAGATGAGTGGATAGAGAAGAATTTTGATGAAGAAGATATAATAGTTTTTGCAGAGAAACTTTGGGTTAAAAATCCCTATATGAAAAAACATCCCGGTATTCATCATGATGAGAAGATTCTCATAAACGGTCAATACCCGATGCCTATTTTCAATTTTGCTCCGATTAGAGTTGATGAGGATCACTACTTTATGATGGGAGACAACCGTGACCACTCAAACGACAGCCGTTTTTGGGGCGCGGTTCCTTATGAAAACATAGAGGGTACTCCTTGGTTTATCTACTTTAGTATAGATGAAGATTGGGAGATTAGATGGGATCGTATAGGAAAAACACCGACGGATTTAGAGGCTCCAGAGTATCTAGAGAGAGCCGTAGCCGAGAGAATAAAAAAAGATAAAGATGACTATGGAATCTATTGATTTATTAAAAATTGCAGCTGCTGTTCTTGCCTTAATAATGGCAATTGTCGGACATGAGATAATGCATGGATGGGTTGCCTACATGTACGGCGACACAACTGCAAAAAATGCAGGCAGACTCTCTATAAATCCTATCTCACATATAGATTTGGTAGGTACAATCATTGTTCCTGCCGCTATGTATTTTGTGCCTATACTTCTTGGTAGTGAGAGCGGATTTTTGTTTGGATGGGCAAAGCCTGTTCCTATAAACATGAGAACGGTAGTAGATAGAGCCGGCTTCAATGGCGCTATGCAGGTTGATCTGGCAGGCATAGTTTACAACTTTACGCTGGCTGCCGTTGCCTCGATAGCTCTTTTAAATCTCAGCAGACCGACCGATGCAGATTCGCTCTTTTATATTTTTGCATATCTCTTTGTGCTTCAGAGTGTTATCATAAATGTCGTCCTAGGAGTATTTAACCTGCTCCCTATACCGCAATTTGACGGAGCGCACTTTCTTATGCATCTTTCGTTAAAATACAAGATAAATTCCATTGCCGAATTCTTTTATAAAAATGAAAGATATGGAATAATTATAGTTTTAATAGTTCTTATGACGCCGCTCAAAGATTATCTGCTCATAATGCCTGTGCAGATGATTTTAAAGCTGCTTCTATCATAAAAGGAGATAAAAAGTGAAGTTTTACATTGCAACCGACCATGCAGGAATTGATCTTAAAGATTATACTGTTGAACTGCTCAAAGCCAAGGGTCACGAAGTTATAGATCTAGGACCCTTTACAAAAGATAGAGTAGATTATCCTGATTATGCACTAAGTGTTTGCAAAGCAGTTTTAGCAGATAATAGCTCGCACGGTATTTTAATATGCGGTTCAGGAATCGGTATGAGCATGGCGGCAAACAGACACAGCGGGATTCGTGCTGCACTCTGCCATGATGCTTACACCGCAACTGTTGCCAGAGGTCACAATGATGCAAATGTATTGTGTTTTGGTGAGAGAATTATAGGTAAAGGCGTATGCGAATCTATAGTTGATGCATGGATTGGCGGAAGTTTTGAGGGCGGACGTCATACACTTCGCGTAGAAAAAATAGAGGCTATTACTTCTTAATACCAAAAAAAGGAAAACTATGTTTTTAGAATGGTCACTTTTAACTATACTCTCTATCTTGTCCGTCTATCTTTTTGTTAAAATGTTTTACTTTAAAAGCATTACGTCCAAAGAGCAGAGGAACAACGACTTGATGAAACTGACGCTCAAAGAGGCGGAGATACTTATTAGAAAGTATCAGATTCAGCTTCAGCGTGCCCTTGGAAACGTTGATATCTTAAGTGATGAGTTGACAAAACAGAAGAATGAACTCAAGGTACTAAAACAGAGAAATAGCAAGTATAGACAAGAGACCGACCGTCTTAATAACAAGATAAAAGCCCTAGAGGGTCGCATAGACGCTCTAATATAATATTAGTAAAGGAACAGAGATGACACTTAGCAAAACAGAAAGAAGAATTATAGAAAACGCTATAAGAGATGTGAAAGATTTTCCAAAACCCGGTATTGTATTTAAAGATATAACGACTCTTTTAAACGACAGAGAAGCGTTCGGGGTGACTATGAACCACCTTTACCAAAAGTACAAAGCGTACAACCTTGACTATATAGCGGGCATTGATGCCAGAGGTTTTATCTTTGGGGCCTCACTTGCTCAGATGCTAGGCATCGGATTTGTTCCTATCCGCAAAAGGGGCAAACTTCCATATACGACAATAAGCGAAAAATACTCTCTAGAGTACGGTGTTGACGAAGTGGAGGTTCACATAGATGCTTTTAGCAAAATTCCAAATGCAAGAGTGCTTCTTATGGATGACCTCATAGCTACGGGAGGAACGGCAAACGCGGCCGCAAAGCTTATCAATCAAGCCGGTGCAACTTGTGTTGAAGCTTGTTTTATCATAGCGCTTGACTTTTTAGAGGGGCAAAAAGAGCTGAAAAATAGCATAGAAGTCTACTCTTTAGTCGAGGTAAAATAATGTATATACCATCTCCATCAAAGTTTGATCCTGATGAAAACGGTCATTTTGGAACTTTTAGTAAAGATAGTGTAGCTTTTGGCGGCAGATATGTCCCTGAAACGCTTATGCCGGCACTTATAAAACTAGAAGAGGAGTACAAAAGCATCCGCTTCGACAAAGATTTCTGGAGCGAAGTCGATTACTACCTAAAAGATTATGTAGGACGCCCTTCCCCGCTCTACTTTGCAAAAAATCTATCCGACGAACTTGGTGCAAAGATTTATCTAAAAAGAGAAGACCTTAACCATACCGGAGCGCATAAGGTAAACAATGTTATCGCGCAAGGGTTGATGGCAAAGAGACTTGGTTACAAAAAGATAATCGCTGAAACAGGTGCAGGTCAGCATGGCGTTGCAACTGCGACCATCTGTGCTCTTCTTGGCTTAGAGTGTGAAATATTTATGGGTGCAAAAGATGTTGCGCGTCAAGAGCTAAATGTCTTTCGTATGAAACTTTTAGGTGCAAAAGTAAACTCTGTTCAAAGCGGAAGCAAAACCCTAAAAGATGCCATGAATGATGCAATCCGCCACTGGGTAACAAATACAAGAGACACTTTTTACATCATTGGAACCGTCGCCGGACCGCATCCATACCCTATGATGGTAAGAGACTTTCAGGCTATTATCGGCTATGAAGCAAGAGCGCAGATTCTGCAAAAAGAGGGTCGCCTGCCAGATCATGTTATAGCGTGCATAGGCGGTGGCAGCAATGCAATAGGTACGTTTCAGCACTTTTTAGAAGATGAAGGTGTGGAGTGCATCGGCATTGAAGCCGGCGGACACGGCATCGGGAGCGGACAACATGGATGCTCTCTAAATCAAGGTCGCCCCGGTGTTTTACACGGTCAGATGAGCTACTTGCTTCAGGATGATGACGGACAGGTTCTTGAAGCACACTCTATTTCTGCAGGACTTGACTATCCCGGCATAGGACCTGAGCACTCGTTTCATCACGACAACAAATCAGTGAGTTACGATTATGCGACAGATGAAGAAGCGTTAAATGCGTTTGTATGGCTCTCTCAAAAAGAGGGAATTATTCCCGCATTTGAGAGTGCACATGCTATTGCGTATCTTAAAAAGATGCCAAATATTAAAGATAAACTCATTATCGTAAATCTCTCAGGTCGCGGAGATAAAGATATGATGCAGGCAAAAGAGCTGCTAAATTTTAGCTGATGTTACACGCTAAAACGAACGCGTCCGTTTTAGTGGCAGGGACAGATGTCTCTACAACCCCCTAAAGCTACGAAAAACAAAGTTTTTCGAGAATTACAAAGTGTTTTACAAACTTTTGTGAAAAATGTATAACATTAGCTTTTAAAATTAAATCAAACAGGAAAAAAATATGAATATTAAATTAGTAGAAAAAAAGATATCAGATATAGACGCAGAGATAAAAATAGAGTTTATAAGCAAAGATGAGTTGAGCGAGAATGAAGAAGCACAAATTTTAAACAGTGCCGGCTTTAAAGCTGAGCAAGACACTACCTGCTTTTTGTACGAAAAAAGAGTAATCTTTTGCGGAGTAGATAGCAAAAAGAGCGACGACATAAGAAGTGCTGCCGCAGCCATGATAAAAGTGCTAAAGAGCTCAAATTATACGTCAGCAAAAGTAAGCGCCATCAGCAAATCTTCTCTTGGCGCGTTGGTCGAGGGCATAATTTTGGGCGGATACGAGTTTAACGAGTATAAATCTGAGCCTAAGAAAGCAACTTTAGAGAATATTTTTATAGCAGCTGAGAACATGGAGTTTGCTACACTTGAGCCTATATTTAATGAAGCTCTTATAATCTCAAATGCTACATGTTTTACGCGCGATATCGTAAACAGAGCACCCCAAGAGGTAAATCCTCAGACTCTATGCTCACTTGCCCAAAAACTCTCAGATGATAACTCTCTAGAGTGTGAGATACTTCAAGAGGATGGCTTGGCAAAAGAGAAGATGAACGCTATGCTTGCAGTCGGGCGTGCCTCTATTCATGGAAGCGCTCTGATTCACCTCTCATACAAACCTGCTAACCCTAAAAAAATTATCTCGCTTGTCGGAAAAGGTCTTACTTACGACAGCGGAGGACTAAGCCTCAAGCCTGCCACTTCAATGGTCACTATGAAGATGGATAAAGCGGGAGCATGCGCCGTTCTAGGGATGATAAAAGCGGTAAGCGAACTCAAGCTTGACATTGAAGTTCATGCATTTATCGGCGCAGTTGAAAATATGGTAGGCGGAGATGCTTACAAGCCAGACGATGTGCTTGTTTCAAGAAGCAAAACCACTATCGAGGTCAGAAATACCGATGCGGAAGGACGTTTAGTTCTGGCGGATGTTTTAGACTATGCGCAGGATGCAGTAAATGCAGACTATATCTTCGACTTTGCAACGCTAACGGGTGCATGTATGATTGCTCTTGGGCAGTATACTACGGGTCTTATGGGACACTCTCATAAGCTAAAGCACGATATTTCGCGTGCAGGAAGCGACACAGGAGAGATGGTAAGCTCTCTTCCGTTTAACAAGCACCTTAAAAAGCTTCTAAAAAGCGAGATTGCAGACATAAGCAACACTGCTTCAAAGCCTTACGGCGGAGCAATAACTGCGGGTCTGTTTTTAGACAAGTTTATCCGTGAAGAGAACAAAAAGAAGTGGATGCACTTTGATATAGCCGGTACGGCTTATACTGAGACACCTTGGGATTGTAATGTTTACGGCGCAACAGGTTCGGGTGTTCGTCTAATGTGCGGATATTTAAAAAACTTATAATTAGAAGCTATATATTTCAGTTTGTATTAACTTATATTTAAATATTATTAGCTATATTAAAAATATATAAATATATTGAATTAATAAATTTTACAAAGCTCTATTATAGAAGCTAAGCTAGTCCACTCTTTTTATTTTCCCTCGCTCTCCTGCGTGGGAGTATATGTTTCAGGTTATTGTTACAGTTAACAAAAGATTGTTCTTATACTTGCATCTGCAATAAAGCGCCAAAGAGATAGCTTGAATTTTACATTTTTAGAAGTCTGCGACAAAGAGTTGCTTGAGAGAGTATTTGCATTTCGCTATAAAATACTTTTAGAAACATATCCTGAATACCTAGAGGTTTCTGGGTATTCAGATGCGAAAGAGCATGATAAATACGATAACTACTCCGTGCACTTTGCCGCTCTGGATGATGATGGCGAAGTTTGCGCTACCGTCAGGCTGATACACCACTCACCCATCGGTTACCCCACAGAAAACAGTATGGCCTTTGACAACAGTATGTTTAAGAGAGATAAACTGGGCGAGATGTCTAGAATCTTTGTAGATACTAAGTATAGGAATATCCAAACAACAAAAAAAATAATACAAGCGGTTAAAACATTTATGTACATAAAAATGATGAAACTTGGCATTGAGTACACATACGGTTCCCTTGAGGAGAGCTTTTTACGTCTTCTTAGAATTTATAAGATGAATTATAATACTTTAGGTAAAAAACAAAAATACGAGCATGCTGATGTTGGTATGCGTTATCCATCAATCTTATACACAGAGCGTTTAGGTGCGGATAATCCTGAAATTATTGATATCTACAGGAGCAACTATGATGCATAAATCACTATCCATCTCTCTTTTGCTTCTTCTTGGCTTGACAAATCTAAAAGCACAAAGTGGCAATCTTATGGAGTCTATTTCAAGTGAAATGGAGCATTTCAACGAAGTAGCAACGGTTACAAAACAGAACGAGAACTATCAGCCATATATTATCTCTATTTTTCAAGGAGAGGAGCTTGAAAAACTTGGAGTCTCAAACCTTAAAGAGGCTCTGTTCCTGGTTCCGGGTGTTGATATGGCAACAGACAACTTCAACAATCAGACTCCTATATTTAGAGGCTCTAATTCTTCAGCATACGGTCAATCAAAACTCTTTATTGACGGTGTATTGGTTAATAATGTTTTTTTTGATGCTTATTCCGAATATCTCTCTTTTCCAATTGAGATGATTAAACGGATAGAAGTTACAAGAGGACCGGGGAGCAAAACCGATGGATTTAACGCTTATGCCGGTTCTATCAACGTCATAACCTATGCAGAGAGTTTTGAAGGGTTTGAGTCTAGCGATAAGCTTGTTTTTAAATACGGCTCGTATGACTACAAAATGGGCGGTTTTTTTAAGAACTACAAAGCAGATAATCTAAAGGTTTCTGTAGACTTTTTTTACCAAGAAGATAATAAAAAATTGCCATCCGGTCCTGATGGTTTGTCTCAGGGTGTCTTAAGCATACCAGGCTATGACAACAGAGCACTTTCTCAGTCTGGAGATGCTCCGCTATGGTTAAATGAGTACTCGCTTGGATTGAGTCTTGAGTATAAAGATTTTTTTATAAAAGCCCGGGTACTTGAGCATAAAAAAGGGAGTGCTTACGGCATTAACTATGCACTTCCGCAAGAGAGTGATAGGATAAAACTTCCTAGCTATTATCTTGAGCTAGGATACAACAAAGAGATCAACGATTATAAATTAAACATAAATGCGGGTATAAAGTATGATACATTTGACTCCTACTCCAAGTTGGCACCTGATGGTTTAAATTTTATCGACATGTATCAGTTTGATACTTATGGTACAGTCTCTCCTGTTTTATTTGCAAATGGAGCATATGGAGAGCATGTAGCAAAACAAAGAACGCTTTATCAATCTTCTTATATTGAGTACAACGGCATAGAAAAACACAGAATCACTCTTGGTTATCGCCTTGTAAAAGAAGAGACCATAGATATGATTTCAAAGCTCTCAAGTTGGTCAACAGGCTTGCCTGAACCATATGACTATACGCAAACATATCCGTTTTTTGATGCAAACGCCAAACGCAATACTCTAATATTTTCACTGCAAGACGAGTTTGAACTAAGCGATAATCTTAGCTTCATCTATGGCTTTAATTATGAAGAGACCTCATATGAAGATGCAGGTTTGGAGCCTAGAGTATCTATGGTCTATCAGTTAGATGCCGAAAATATTTTTAAAGCAATATACAGCCGCTCGCACAGAAATGCTTCGTGGCAGGAGATGTTTACTATGAACAACCGCTCCAGAGTCGGTAGCACTGATTTAAAACCGGAGATTGTAGACGCTTTTGAGGCTGCCTACATTAAAAAATTCTCCAATGACTCATATATTCAGACAAATCTTTTTTATCTTCTAAATAAAGACCAGATATATAACTCATCTACATCCCCAGAGTATGAGAATGTAATGGATACTGACCTTTACGGATTTGAACTGGAGTATAGAGGAAATATAACATCTCTTGATCAGCTCTATCTAAACTACTCCTATGTAACAGGCAAATCTTACATAAACGATGAAGCTAGAAGTGAATCGCTCTCAAATGTTGCGCATCATCTGGCAAAAGGGTACTACATCTATAACATTGACAGAGCTCTGTCGCTTAGTACCGTAGCTAAATTTGTCGGCTCAAAAAGCAGAGTCTTCGGAGATACGCGTGAGAAAGTAAAGGCTTACTCTACCTTTGACACCGCCATGCAGTACAAAAACAAAAAACATGACTTTAGTTTGACATTTAGCGTAAAAAATATCTTTAATAGTACCGTTAAATTTCCATCTGCCGTAAATACCTACCCTGAAGATTACGAGCAGGAACGCAGAAATTTCTTAGTAACATTCAAAAAAGAGTTTTAATGAAAATAATAGCTCTTTTACTTTTTATACTCGTTAACTTTTCCTATGGATATACATACAACAAGCTCCTGCTAAAAGCGCAGGCATCGATCTTCCCTAAAATCATTATGCTTGATAAAAAAATTCATGACAAACTCATAGACGGAGAGATTGTATATACTATTGTTTATGAAAAAAATGACTATTATACCGCCTTAGAGATAGGAGAGTTTATGGAGTCAAACTATAGACAAAACAAAAGTAAATACAGTTATAAAATAAATCTGGTAGAGTTTTCTAACTTCTCGGATGAGACCCAAACAACGGCAGTTTATGTCTTAAACTCAAACAAATATATCAAAAAAATAGCACAAAGCGCAACTAGAAAAGGGATTATTTCATTTGCATACGATATGAACAATTTAAAACAAGGGATTCTTTTTTCTTTAATGCTTGAAAAATCAACTGTGCTCTATCTAAATAAAGAGAATCTTAATACTAAAGGAATTGATTTTGTTGATTCTCTTTACCAAATTGTCAATTTTGTTGAGAAAAGCGGCAGTTAAAAAGGGTAAATTATTTCATATATATGTTAGAATGTCTTCACATTATATATAGGCAGTCTAAGGTATCTGTATGAAAAGAAAAAGTTTCAACTCTCTCTCAACCAAAATAGTGCTTTCCATCGCACTTGTTTCTATCGTTATAACCTTGGTTATTTTTGTAGTTTCCAACAAAATCAACAAGGAAGCTTTCCATCAAATAGAGATAGAAAAAGCAAATATTATCGCCCAAACCATAGAGCCGCTTATTGCGCTTAACATGTATCTTGATATGGAAGATAAAATAAACCAAATTACGCTTCAGCTTATAGAAAATCCAAATATTCTTGCCGTAAAAGTACTCAAAAACGATAATATTATAAACTATGTAGAGTCAAAAGAGCACAAAGAGGAGGTAGGGGAATCTTTTGTTGTAAAGAGAACTATTACTCAACCAAACTCATCGCAAGCGACAGGCGAGCTCGTGCTTATATACTCCAACAAAGGGTATAAAAAGCTTATATCCAAATATACCGACCTAACTGCTCTTCTTATCTTATCTTTGGTAATTCTTCTTGCGCTGTTTGGTATTTATGTAAAAAAACTTCTATACCCTCTTCGACAAATCTCTAAACTGCTAAAAAATTACTCTCCAAACAAAAATATAGAGATTCCTTTTATATCGCAAAACAATGAGATTGGACTTATCTCAAGTGCTCTAAACAATATGCAGAAAAAAATAATGCAGTATTCTAAAAAACAGGAAAACATAAACCACTATCTTGAAGAGAAGGTAAACGAAAAGACGCTTGAACTTCGTGCACAGCTCTATATAGATACGCTAACGGGTCTTCCTAACAGATTTAGTATGTTTAACGATATTGTAGAGACTGATGATGGGGCACTGCTGATTATCAATATAGACGATTTCAAAGAGATAAATGATTTCTTTGGACATATTGCAGGAGATATCGTTTTAAAAAAATTCTCAAACAGACTTAAAAATATGTTTAAAACCAATGAGTTCGCTAAGCTAAAGCGCCTCTCCGGAGATGAGTTTGCACTGCTCTTTATTCAAAAACCCCCTCTTCAAGAGTTTATAAAAATCGCACATAAGCTAATAAACGACGTAGAGAAGATGATTTTTTTCAACGATAACAACGAGATAAGCATACGAGTAACGGTAGGCGGAGCATACCAGATTGACGGCGGTTTGGAAAAAGCAGACATAGCTCTAAAATCTGCAAAAAAACAGCAAAAATCATTTCTGCTTTATGATGAGAACTTAAATATAGAAGGTCAATATAAAGAGAATATGGAGTGGGTCAAAAAGCTAAAAAGAGCCATTGAGCATGATATGATTGTTCCTTACTATCAACCTATATTTGACAACATAACAGATAAAATTGCAAGTTTTGAGTGTCTTGTGCGCTTAATAGACGATGAGGGTAAAGTCATAAGTCCATATCTATTTTTAAATGTTGCAAAAAAGAGCAGGCTCTACAGCACACTTACAAAGATTATGATTGAAAAAAGCTGTATGCACTTTGAAAATCTTGAGTATGACTTCTCCATCAACCTATCCGTTGAAGATATCTTGAATGCTGATACCGTCAACTACATAAAGGCAAAAATAACTCAGTATAACGTTACAAATAGGATTATTTTTGAGATACTTGAGTCAGACGGTATAGAGAATTATGAAGAGGTCTCTATTTTTACGCAAGAGATGAAAAAGCTCGGCTGCAGAATAGCAATTGATGACTTTGGAAGCGGATACTCAAATTTTGAGCATATGCTTAAACTAAATATTGATTATATAAAAATTGACGGCACCCTGATAGAGAATCTTGACAATGATATAAGCGCTCAGATAATCGTTGAAACAATCGTCGACTTTGCAAAAAGGCTAAATATATTGACCGTAGCGGAGTTTGTACACAGCGCAGATGTCTACGAAAAGGTAAAAGAGCTTAACGTAAACCGCACCCAAGGCTATTTTCTTTCAGAACCAAGAAAAAGCGCAAATAAGGAGTAGATAAAAGGCGCGATTTATTTTTAAAATCTTATAATCATCGCATGCAAGATTTTTCATTTGAAACCTTTTTATTTGCTTTTGCCCTCACTCTGCTTGCGGGGTTCTCCACGTCCATAGGTGCCCTTTTGGCATTCTTCTCAAAAAGCAAAAACTACACTATCTTATCTATCGGGATGGGTTTTTCCGCAGGCGTGATGATCTACGTCTCCTTTATGGAGATTTTGCCAAAATCGAGGGACTCGTTTACTCAGGTTTACTCAAGCCAACTCATAGGGGAATCATTTACCGTTCTTGCTTTTTTCGCAGGAATTGCTCTTAGTGGCTTTATAGACAAAGTCATCCCTGAAGATGTAAATCCGCATGAGACAAAAAGCAGTAGCGAACTCTTGGAACTAAAACCCGACATGCAAAGCTCTCTCATACAAAACTCTACCCTTAAACGTACGGGGATTTTTACCGCACTCGCCATCGGCATACACAATTTTCCGGAGGGTTTTGCCACTTTCATCTCAGCTCTTGAAGACCCTACGGTGGGTATAACAATTGCTTTAGCAATTGCAATTCACAACATACCCGAAGGAATGGCGGTTTCTCTGCCTATATACCACGCAACAGGGAACAAAAAAAGTGCGTTTTGGTATGCCACTCTCTCAGGACTTGCGGAGCCTGTAGGTGCCCTTGTGGGCTTTTTTATCCTATTGCCTTTTATGGGAGATGCGACTTTGGGCATTACTTTTGGTATAGTCGCGGGAATCATGGTATATATATCGTTTGACGAGCTTTTGCCTGCCGCAAGGGTTTACGGCAACGCCCACACAACCATAGCCGGAATAACCATAGGTATGTTTGTCATGGCAATAAGCCTGATTGCTTTTAAACTAATATAACAAACAAGGAAACATAGTCACAGATGTACGTTGATATAAACAAACCTACCCTCTTTTTATTTACCGATGCCAGCGTTGACCCACAGACAAAAATCGGCTACGGTGCGTACCTGCTTTTAGGCGAATTTGAGATTGAAGCGCCGCTTGAAAAACTAAAGGTCAAGGTCAAAAGATTTGAGTGCACAACCTCCTCCAAACTAGAGCTTGAGACCTTTTTGTGGGCTCTGGAAAAACTGCCGACAAAAAACTCCAAGGTAATAGTCTATACCGACTGCCAAAATATTATCAGCCTCAGGGAGAGGGAAGAGAAAATCAAAAAAAACCACTATATGACAAGAAGAGGCACGCTTATAAAAAATCACAAGCTTTACGAAAAATTTTACGAGCTCACAGACCTTTACGAGTGCGACTTTATAAAAGTAAAAGGGCATAAAAGAAGCGAGGACAAAGACGAAATAGACAAGTACTTCACTCTTGTGGACAAAGCGGCAAGAGAGGCGCTTAGAAAGTAAAAACAGAGCAAAACAAGAGTTTAATTTAGTTTTTGCTAAACTCCTTTTTATGCAATACGCAGCAAGGAAAATCATCTTATGCCGATATTTTTAAATTCAGTCCTAAAAACCTAC
>NZ_JACUTS010000094.1 GCF_014859695.1 Sulfurimonas sp.
AAAAATGTAAAAGTTGCAGATTTGGCTTTAATGGAGATAGCTGAGGGCCTTATAATAATCAAGGGCTTTGTGGATAACAAAAAATAGTTAATTGAGTCTGGGTCAAATGGATATCGAAAAAATAAAACAGATAGATAATGTTGACTCGGCAACAGAGTATCTTTTTGAGCAGATGCCTCATAGCGATGCTCTTGAGAGAGCTTTGGAATGCTCCAAAGTTGCACATGAAGAGCAGTTTAGAAAAAGCGGTCAACCCTATGTAGTTCACCCCATTTTAGTAGCGGCGATAGTTTCATCTATTACAAATGACGAAGCAATGGCAATAGCCGCACTCCTGCATGACGTTGTAGAAGATACACATGTCAACATTGATGAGATTCAAGCCCTTTTTGGCGAAGATGTCGCGCATCTGGTCGAAGGTCTCACAAAGATAGACAGCATTAGAGACGCCGAACTTATTCCATCTAACTCCAATGAACACCTTGTCGTATCGGCACTCTCTTTTCGAAAGATGCTCTTAGCAAGCATAAAAGATGTCAGGGTTTTGGTTATAAAGCTTTGTGACAGATTTCATAATATGCTCACCCTCGATGCACTTCCTGAGCAAAAACAGCAGAGAATTGCCGAAGAGACCCTTGTCGTCTATTCACCCATAGCTCACCGTCTTGGAATCTCTTTTTTAAAAAATCTATTAGAAGATTTAAGTTTCTCATACCTTTTTAAAGAAGAGAAGCGTCATATAGATAGCTATCTTGATGCAAACTATCATGCAATAGAGATGAGACTTGATGAGTTCAAGCAGTCGATAAATAAGGTTTTGGTTCAAAACGGCTTTTGCGAAGATGAGTTTGAGATACTCTCGCGTGTGAAACACAAGTACTCAATTTATCTTAAGATGCAGAGAAAAGGGGTTGGTATAGATGAGGTTCTTGACCTTTTAGCGGTTAGAATATTGAGTGATGATGCCGTCAAGTGTTACAAAATACTGGGACTTATCCATCTGCATTTTCAGCCTCTCTCTTCAAGATTTAAGGACTACATTGCCGTACCAAAAGACAATGGATACAAGACAATACACACTACCGTCTTTTATAACACGGCGATATTTGAGGTACAAATTAGAACGTATGATATGCACAAAACAGCAGAACTGGGCGTTGCTGCGCACTGGAAATATAAGAGCGGCGGTAACAACAGCATAAAACTTGACTGGCTTCATAATCTAGGATACCAAAATGAGTCTGTTGAAGATTTTTATGATCTTATAAAAAACGATCTCTACAGCGAAGATATATCTGTTTTTTCTCCTACGGGGGAAGCCTTTACACTTCCTCGCGGTGCGGTAGTTCTTGATTTTGCCTATGCGGTTCATACTCATGTTGGCAACCATGCAAAATCAGCCCTTGTTAACAAGGCAAAAACATCACTTATAAACGAGCTTCATAACGGGGATATCGTAAAAATAGAGGTCGGCGAGAGCAGCATAACTAGATGCAGCTGGATTGATGCGGTCAAAACGTCTAAAGCAAAAACCAATATGAAGTACAAATGCAATGCCAGAATAAGAGATATAAACTCAAGAACAAGCGTGAGTATAGTAGCTACTGCTATGAATCTTGGTTATTCAAGAGTCGAAGAGTGGTTCGATAAAAACGGCTGTGAAAAGGTAGCCACAATTGCTACTGATATTGAGCATTTTCGTGAAGTTATACACAAATATATAATAGATATAAATCAAAACAACAGATTTAAAAGATTTCTCTCAAGACACAGGTTTAAGATAAAACGCTACCCTTTCAGTGATCTTGAGGTTTATAGCACATCGGGAGTAAGTGACATAGTTTTTGACTACTGCTGTCATCCCAAAAATGGTGATGAGGTAATTGCATTTTTAGAGAAGGGTAAAGCACATGTGCACCATAAAATGTGCTCAAGCGCTTCAAAAAAACTTGAAAATCATGAACCGATGGTATTTATAAGATGGCAGAAGCTAAATACTTTTAACTACAATATGATAGTCTCGCTTCACAGCGGAGTGGGAACTTTGGCGGAGTTCTTAAAGTACCTTGCAAAACTGAAGATCGATATAACGCAAATAGAGCTTGGTAAAAACAGAAGCGAGACAACAAAGTATTGTGAGATTGGGTTTGAGAGCAAAGAAGCTGATATTAACTTGCTTCGTGGTAAAATCGAACAAAAAATAAAAGTAATACATCTCATTCGTACTGATGATGCTTACAAATAGACTATAAATAGGAAAAATAGAGAATTATGTTACAAGAAGCTTTAAGAGAGATACAACGAGGCAGTGCAGAGATAATAGACAATGAGAGAATTGAAAAACTATTAAAAGCGTACTTTGATGAGGGTAAAACATATACGGTAAAGGCAGGCTTTGACCCGACCGCACCGGATTTGCATCTTGGGCATACGGTGCTTTTGCAAAAACTCTCCACCTTTCAAAAATATGGCGCGAAAGTCCAGTTTCTTATCGGCGATTTTACTGCGCAAATAGGCGATCCTTCGGGAAAGAGTGCTACTAGAAAAACGCTAAGTGCTCTAGAGATACAAGAGAATGCAAAGAGCTACAAAGAGCAGGTATTTAAGCTTTTAGACCCTTCAAAAACTGAGGTTCTCTTTAACTCTGAGTGGATAAACCCGCTTGGAGCATCTGGGATGTTGACGCTTACGACAACATTTAACGTTGCAAGAATGCTTGAGCGCGATGATTTTGACAAAAGACACAAAAGCGGAATATCTATCTCAATCAGCGAATTTATCTACCCCCTGCTTCAGGGCTATGACAGTGTTCACCTAAAAAGTGATATCGAAATAGGCGGAACCGATCAGAAATTCAACCTTCTGATGGGTCGTCATCTTCAGCGCGCATACGAGATAGGAAAAGAGCAGTCTGTTCTTATGATGCCTATCTTAGAGGGTCTTGACGGCGTACAAAAGATGAGTAAATCTCTGAACAACTACATAGGCGTAGCAGATGAGCCAAACGACATGTTTGGAAAAGTGCTAAGCGTTTCTGATGAACTTATGTGGAGATATTATGAACTTTTGAGTGCAAAAACATTGGATGAGATTGAAGCTCTGAAAAACGGCGTAACCGACGGTTCTCTTCATCCAAAAAAGGTCAAAGAGGATTTAGCGCTTGAGATAACTACTAGATTTCACTCACATGAGTCTGCAAAAGCTGCTAAAGCCGAGTTTGATAAAGTGCACTCAAACAATCAGGTTCCTACGGAGATTGATGAGTACAGAAGTGATGCAGAGATTTGGATTGCAAAAGCGCTTGTTGATTGCAATCTCTCTCCATCAACCTCTCAGGCAAGAAGGGATATTAAGCAAGGTGCCGTTAAAATTAATCAAGAAAAAGTTAATGATGAGCAGTTGCAGTTAGGAAGCGGGGAGTATATCCTCCAAGTCGGAAAAAGAAAATTTGCAAAGTTAAAGGTGGACTAATGAGCTACAAATCATTAAAAATCGGTAAGCATACAATAGAGAAGCCTATAGTTCAAGGTGGAATGGGTGTCGGTATAAGCTGGGATCAGCTTGCGGGAAATGTTTCAAAAGAGGGTGGTCTTGGCGTTATCAGTTCCGTTGGAACAGGCTACTATGAAGATAAAAAATATGCCTCAAAGCTCATTGGGGGCAGACCGCTTGACACTCTTGGTTTCTACTCAAAAGAGGGTTTTGACGCGATTACAAAAAATGCCAGAAAGATATGCGGCGACAAACCTCTTGCCGCAAATATTTTATATGCTATCAACGATTATGGGCGAGCGGTAAGAGATGCATGTGAGAGCGGCATAGATATTATTATCACGGGAGCAGGTTTGCCTACGAATATGCCTGAGTTTACGGAGGGGTATCCTGATGTTGCGCTTGTTCCTATTGTTTCATCTGCAAAAGCTTTAAAAATCATCTGTAAAAGATGGCAGAAAAGATATAACAGACTCCCAGACGCTGTTGTGCTTGAGGGTCCAAAAAGCGGCGGGCATCAAGGCTTTACGTATGAACAGTGCAAAATGCCGGAGAATCAGCTTGAAAATTTAGTGAAACCCGTTGTTGAAGAGGCCGCTCTTTGGGGAGATATCCCGGTAATTGCAGCCGGCGGTATTTGGGACAAAAACGATATAGAGGAGATGCTCTCTCTTGGTGCACGCGGTGTTCAGATGGGAACGCGCTTTATTGGAACTCATGAGTGTGACGCACACGAAAACTTTAAAAAAGTTCTCTTAAATGCAAAAAAAGAGGATATTCAACTCTTCTCTTCTCCCGTAGGTTATCCGGCTCAAGGTGTTAGAACAAACCTTACTGAGCTTGTACAGAAGAGAGAGGGACCTGCCATAAAATGTATCTCAAACTGTGTTGCTCCATGTAATCGCGGTGAAGAGGCAAAAGAGGTCGGTTACTGCATCGCCGACAGACTTAGTGATGCTTATAACGGAAATCTTGAGACGGGACTCTTCTTCTCAGGCACCAACGGATACAGGTTAGATAAAATAATCTCCGTAAAAGAGTTAATGGATAAATTAGTTAACGGTGAATAGAAGGGTGATGTTTAAGCTTTTTCTACTCTCTTTTTTATTTTTCATCTCCCTAGAGGCTTCTGCCACTAGTAGTGAGCTTTTAAAAAGAGCAAATAGCTATATGAAGAGCAGCTCTACAAGCGATACTTTTCGCGCTTACGACGACTACAAAAGTTTATACCTTCGCTCCATGGTTGAGAATGATAACTCTTTAAAGTTTGAGGCTCTAAAGGGAATAGTTAAGAGCGGAGAGAGACTTAGCATTGATGTCTCAAAATACTCAAAAGAGCTTCAAGCGGCTTTGCAAAAGAGCAGCTACAATAAACCGGAACCAAAAGAGATGACAAAGAGTGAGCATATTGAAGATGTTCATGTCACCCCTTTGCATAGACTAAAATCTCTCAACTGGAGAGAAGATGTGCTGCTTCTGGAGTTTGACAAACAACTTACGCCTTCTCAGATCGAGTATTTTACGCTTCATGATATGACAAAAGGCAGATATAGATATGTCTTTGATATCAAAACAGCTATGCTTACCAGCTCACAAAACATTAACAACAACAATATAGATAGAATTAAAATAGCCCAGTTTGATCCAAAGACTCTGAGGTTGGTTGTAACTCATAGCGCAAAGGTAGAGGTTAGTTATACCGTTGATGTCAAAACATTGGAAGTTAAGCTTAAGACCGCATCTAGCAAGGTTGTGCCGACCCTTGAAAAAGTGGTGCCGATAAAAAGAGATAAGGGCAAGGTAATTGTTATAGATCCAGGGCATGGAGGCAAAGACCCGGGAGCTGTTGGGTACAGAGGATATAGAGAAAAGATTGTTGCGCTAGATGTTGCAAAAGAGGTCCAGAAGATTTTAAAATCTCGCGGCTACAAAGTGTATATGACAAGAGAGAGTGATAAGTTTGTAAAATTAAGCGAGCGAACAAAATATGCCAATATAAAAAGAGCAAATATTTTTGTAAGCATCCACGCTAATGCAATTGATGGCAAAAATGCAAATAGCGTACATGGTATAGAGTGCTATTTTCTCTCCCCTTCGCGCTCTGCTAGAGCTAAGAGAGTTGCTGCTAAAGAGAATTCGGCAGACATGAGCGATATGAATATATATGGAAAAGATAGTTACTTAAACTTTTTAAACCATCACAATACGGTGGCATCAAATAAGCTGGCGATAGATCTGCAGAGGGGAATGCTCGGCGAACTAAATAAAAAATACAGCGGTGTAAAAGACGGCGGAGTAAGAGAGGGACCTTTTTGGGTTTTGGTAGGTGCTCAAATGCCCTCTGTTTTGGTTGAGGTTGGGTTTATCTCTAACCCCATGGAGGCTAAACGACTTGTTGACAAGAACTATTTAAATACAATGGCTCTTGGTTTGGCTGACGGTATCGAGAGATACTTCGCCAA
>NZ_JACUTS010000095.1 GCF_014859695.1 Sulfurimonas sp.
ATGATATTTTTTTACACGTGGGGAGTGGAATTTATATTATGGATTTATTTGGGATTAAGCCCAATACAATTTTTACAAAGGCATAATCACATTAAGAAATTATCAGCTTAACCTTGGTCTAGAAAATGCGGAGGGGTACATCTCTATCTGAAACTTTTTTATACTCTGCTAAAGATGCGCTGTTTGTATATGTTAACATATCTGTTTTAAAACCTACTGCTCAAGCAAGAGATACTCTCTTAGCTCATTTTCTATCTTCTCTTTAAGCGATAAAGGCTCTAGCACCTTAACGTGTGGCAGCCACTTTTTGATAAGCTCTTCTATCTCAAGCTCTTGCGTTACTCTAAAAGAGAGAATTAAATCTCCATCTGCTTTTTGTTCGACTATGCGTTGAGATGGAAGAGAGTTTTTAGCTTTAAAAAAACGAGCCTTCTCTTTTTTGACCTCTACAGTAACATTTATCATATGCTTTTTATAGCCACTTCTGTAGGTCGAAAATGGTGTTTGTATCTCTTTGATGAAATCTTCTATCTCGTAGTTTTTATGAAACTGCTTAGGAACCATCTGCACTTCGGCTATATTTGAGACTCGTAACTGAGTTAATTCATATTGGCTATCTACCACTTCGCATACAAGATAGAAGTTTTGGTTGATAAAGAGGATTTTGTATGGTTTAACATCCATGACTTCTGTTTTGTCATTTACGCTGTATTTGACCATAAGGTGCTGTTGATGATGTATTGCATTTTCCATCTCTTTGAAGAGTTGATAGTCACTCTTTTTGTTCTCATAGGGCTTGTCTATAAACATATAGCAATCTTTAGACTTTTTAAGCTGCGACTCTAGTAGTCTTTTGTCTGAATCACTTAGGTCAATATTTGCAAAAAGATTGCTCTTTTGTGCAACATTGTAAACCTGCGCCATCATGGAGATAGTCTCAGGAGTTAAAAAATTCTCAAACGCTTTTTTGGTAATGGCTTTGTAGCATCCCTTATCACCACGAATCAGCTCAAATGATTCAGGAAAGATAAGCTTTATGACATCCAAATCTCTGCGAATAGTCTTCTCACTTTTGCCTTCCCATAAAACTTCGTTTCCTAAAGCCTCAATGCAAACTTTTTTCCCGTCGTTAAATCGTTTTAAAAGCTCTAAAACTCTTGCTGTTTGGTTTGTCATCTCTATCTTTCCTCTCTTTTTTTACTCATCGACAGTAGTAAATGTTCCGTTGCTGTGATAGTAGGTATTGCCCACTTTATTGGAATATGACCCATCGCTGTTGTAGATGCTACTACCGACTTTGTTGCTGTAAGAACCATCACTGCGATGCACACTGCTTCCGTTTACATTGCTATAAGAACCGTCACTATGATAGACACTGTTGCCACTTTTTGTACTATAACTTCCATCGCTATGGTACATGCTATTTCCACTACGGGTACCATAACTGCCATCACTATTTCTATAACCCTCAGCACTTACCGCTTCAACACCCACTACCGCCAAAAATGCCACTAATGCTAATCTCTTGTACATAAATCTCCTTTTTTAAAAGCTTTTTGCTTTTATGGGAGAATTGTAGTTTTAATTATAGACATATTTTGACTAAATGTAAATTATTTGATTTTTTTGAATCAACAATACCATACCCTTTAGCTGTCATCGTTGTTGACAAATAATTTTCATAAGCGTTTGAATTATTGTTCTGCAATCTATTTTCCTTTGTTGAAATTGTTATTATATTAAAAGAATTATAATAATTTAAATAGACATATTTTGTCTATCTAAATCTCTGGTATCTCAAATGGATCACTTTTATTTGAAAGCATGATACACCCCATCCCAAGATAATCTTTCTCATCCATCCAACTATCAGTATCAATATCTAATCCAAGAGTACTAATCTCATCATCAAATTCACTATATTTACTATGAACCAAATTTATAGTGTCTATATTTTTTAGCCGATGAAAGTTTTTTATAAACCATGGCAATAGCCTATCATCAAAACTTATTTTTTCTAAGTTTTCTACATGTAGATACTCTAGAGAGTTTTCATCTATTAGGGTATTTTCAATATCTAGCTCTTTTAAAGTAGTGATATTTGCGATAGATGCTGGAAGTTTTTTGATAGGATTATTTGATATTGAAAGATGTTTCAACTTTGTCAAATTATCCATATCATCTGGTAAAGATTTTATTTTATTTCCATGCAAACAAAGAGTATCAAGTTCTTTTAGTTCATAAACACTTTTTGGGAACTCTTCTATTTCATTGTTACAAAGCACAAGGATATTACATTTTGAAATTCCTATTCCATCTGGAAGTGATTTGATTTTATTGTTTTTAAATTCAAGCAAGAAGCTGTTTTTTTTGATTTCAAAAAGCTCTTTTGGTATCTCTTCTAAATTACAATTTTCAAAACCCTCAATTACATTACATTGATGAATAAATCCCCCTATTCTTGAGAATTTAATGTGGTCTATTTTATATTTATCTGCCCATTGGATTAATCTTTGTACTTGTTCTATTTTATCTATATTCTTTTTTAGACAAATTGCTTGTAGATCTTCAGGGTCATCTTCATTTATTTTCATACTTACTTCATAGTTGTCTGTTTGAACATAGGTCAGAATATTTTTATTTGTATATTCAAAAGTATCACATAGCTCATCTGGGAGATGAAAAATATAAGTCGTTTCTATATTCATAACTATACCATTGAAATATGTAGCAACATAAAAACCATACTCATCTTCAATTTCAATATCAAAGTAAGCTTTTTTATCATCACTATTTTGCGATATTATCTCTTGTCGTTTTTTTGAAAAATCTAAAAGTTCAAAAATATCAAGATCAAGCTTTTTATCTACTTCGTCAGGAATAATAAATCCAATATCGTCTAAATGCATAGTTAGATTATCTAAAATTTTTAATGTTGTGCGATGACTAACATTAAAAATATCCAATATATTTAAAGCGATTTTAGTCTTCTTTGAATCATCCCCAAAAAAACTGTCCTCTTTTGCGTAGAATGCTAAATATTCAAATATCTTTTTATTTACAGTAAAAGTAAAATCATCAGCTTTAATCTTACTTGTGATTTTTTCAAAGTTCTCTTTTGATTTATACATAGAAGCTATGATTCTAAACTCAATATCTCTTAAATGTATGATATCTATTTGCGATTCCTTTTGCCAACAGCTTGCATCTATCGTAATATTTTTTTCTTCCATATTTTATTTACCTTTTTTATTTTCTATCCAAGATGATAAAGTTGTAGCAGTTTTAGGCGATATCCCCTCAACTACATCTATATTATGCAATCTCAAACCTCTCTATTTGCAACTCCGCTAATATCTGTTCAACTTCATTGACTAACCTTTCATCAACATCTATAGATAAAATTTTAGGGTATTCATTTGATATGAATTTTAAGAAAGTCCAAAAAGCTAAGTTTTTATCGTTCGTATTTTGCTGGATTTGAACTATAACGTTTCCAAATTTAGATAAGACATCTTCTGAAAAGTGCCAATCACTGAATAAAATATCTAAATCCATATCTCCCGTTGATGCAATACCACATTTATCACATTCACACAATGCACCAAATTTGACATTTCCACAATTAAAACATAATGCTAATGACATACATATTCCCATTTAGTATATTTTTTTGTGTTCACTGTTTTTTCTCCTTTTAAGTTATAGTCAAAGTATATTAATTAAAATAGACATATTTTGACTATTTTAAATTAAATTGGAGGTATTTTTATATTTTTTTGCGAGACATACTCATCAAACCAAGCCTTTATGATGTTTGTATCTTCTCTTGAGAGCTTTTGGTTCTGTTTTGAACTGGCTTGAACTATTTGGTTGTTTTTAACCTCGACTGCCATGTGTAAAACACCATCTTTGAAAAACCCATACACCGTGGTGCGTTTGTTTTTTATGAGTTCTCCATATCCTGAGAGGCAGTTTTGAAGAGCTACTGACCACTCGTAGAGTTCAAGTCCATTTTGTGGGAGTTGCACGCTGTATGGCTCTTTTATGACACACCCTCTTTTTTGTGCTACACTATATTCAAAGCTCACTTCAAACAGTTTTTTATGCACTAACCTTCTATGTATATATGTAATCACATCATGAAACTCCAAACACCTCGGCTTTACTTTTTCGATTTTTTGTATCATTTCATCATCAAATTGACTAAACATCTCTAATGTATCAAAAAATAGATATGCAGCTTTGCAGCTAAAATCATTCATAAGCATCTCTATTTGCTTTTGTGTATAGGTTTGTAATAGATAAACAAAAAGCTTTTCTATCCCTAAATAGGAGCGATTTTCAATCCATTCATCTTCAAATTTGAGTGTTACCATCCTTGTTGCAATATTGACATCAGATATATATTTGCACACGGAGAAAATATAATAAAAATTGTATTTTTTAGTTGTACTAATCTGCTCTTTATAGTCTTGAAACACCACTTTTTGAAGTGACTTCTCTTTTCTGTTGTTTAAAACATATTCAAGTCCTTGCTTGATAGTAAGTGGTTTGTTATCAGGGAGTAAAAGCACCTCTTGCCATGCGATAAAACCATACTCTTTAAGATGTGGATATGCAAGAAAAAATGAGATATCTTTGATGGAGGTGCAATCGTATTTTACAAGTGCTAAATTATCGCATAAAGGGTGCTTTATTAAGAGTTGTAACATCTGCTTTTTAAAAAAAGTGAGTAAGGGGTGTCTGTTTATTACACTTTGAGATGGTTCCTCACCATAAAAATAATGATCATCAATTAAAAAGTCCAAATCAAACTCAACCATAGGTTTTTCATTGCTTCGACCGTTTTTATCCACAAACAAAGAGTAAATAGTTTTATCGTAATATTCAACTTTTTCACTTGAGAGATCTATGAAGTTTGGAATCTGAAGGTTGAGCAAAAAAAGCAAATTGTTTTCATCTGTGTCGTACTCTATCTCTATTTTTAGATTTTCTTGCAGCAGATCATAAAAAGGCATCTTCTCTATAGGGACATACCACGCATGATTGGAAATATAATAGAGTGCATCATAAAAAACATCATTGCCACATTCACTGCATTGGTATTGTTCTAGTTCCTTTTTTGCTTGCTTGATGATTCTCTTTTGCAAACCGCATGAGCAGATATAGAGCTCTATCTCGTAAGGTAACTTCTCATTATTGAAAGAAAAGAGATTGCGAGTGGTGTTGATATCAATTGTAGTTTTCCACGGTATGGCGGTTTTCATCTGCATATGCTGTGTTGCTTTTTTCTAATTTATCAACTAAGACTAAAACAAATCGAATGCTTCTGCATCTTCATCATTAAAAGGATTAGGCTCTTTCGGTTCCTTGTATTTAGCATCACTATTTTCAACTGGAGCATTTTTACTATCAAGCATCTGCATACTCTCCACTACGATAGTATGCTTTGAGCGTTTTGCACCATTTTGGTCATTCCACTGCTCAAAATTGAGTCGTCCTTCTACTAAAATCTTACTCCCTTTTCTTAAGTACTGGTTTGCTATCTCGGCACTTCTAGCAAAAAAGGTGATATCTACAAAACAAACTTCCTCTTTTTGCTCGCCTGATTGTGATTTGAACTTTCTGCTTGTTGCAATAGCTGTGTTTGCTATCGCCAAGCCGCCTTGAGTAAAGCGCATCTCTATATCTCTTGTTAGGTGTCCCACCATGATTACTTTGTTGTACATTTGTTTCCTTTTTTGTTTTTTCTTTGTCATTTTAGTGAAAATGATAGTCAGATTATGTCTATAATATTTTTAATTTTATGCGCGCTTTGCGCATAGCGTTCAAACCGGCCACCAAACGCGCAGAGCATCCGGCCACCTCT
>NZ_JACUTS010000096.1 GCF_014859695.1 Sulfurimonas sp.
TCTTCACTAAAAAGCGAGTTATCAACCTTCATAGGTTACTATATCAGAAATATATTGTAAAAAGTTTAGTTTATGAAAAATATGATTTATAAGTCAAGTGCCGGAGATTTGGATTTAAGCAAAATAACGCGACTCTATCCTGCAGTCGTTGTCGACTCAAACGGCGAGGTCGCAGAGATGAGTTTGGAGTGGGCGGAGCTTTACGGAGACAAGGTTAAGCTCATATCTTACGTTTTGGTTTTTGATTTTACCCCTGCACATGAAGAGAAAAAAGAGAAAATTACTCTGGAGTTTGAGACGAAAGAGGAGCTTATAGCATCCATGCGAGAGGTGTCACAATTTTTTCAAAACTAATCTCGCGCGATACGCACAGGGTCTTCTCTATAGCAATCCCCGCGGCACTTAAGCATCTAGTCGATATTCTTCAGATTCTTGTAGATATGATTATGGTTGGTATGGTAAGTGTCTCGGCTTTGGCGGCTGTGGGCATGAGCATGCAGTTTATGATGATTGTCAATGTGCTTATGACGCTCTATGTTGTCGGCGGAAATGCGCTGATATCGCGCTTTATCGGACAGGGGAGAAAAAGAAGGGCTTCAGCACTTCTCTATTCGCTTGGGATCTTTGCGGCTGTTTTATCTGTTTTTGTCTCCATCGGCGGCTACGCAGGTAGTGAGTATATTTATGCGCTTATGGGCGCAAAAGAGGATGTGGTAGAGCAGGGCGCACTCTATTTTAAGATAATCTCTTTGGGTATCGTGTTTATCTTTATCGACACGCTTTTATATAACGCACTCTCAGCCGCGGGAGATACGAAAAACTCTCTCTACATCAAGCTTGTCTCTACGGTCATTAACGCTTTTTTGAACTATGTTCTTATCTTTGGACACTTTGGCTTTGAGGCGATGGGAATAGAGGGAGCGGCGTACGCAACCGTAATCTCCTATTGTTTTAATGTTTTTGCCTACTATATTCTTATAAAAAAGCCCCATAGCAAGCTCAATATCATCCCTATCATAAGAGTAAAAGATCTAATCAGAGTCTGGCATGTAGGATGGAGCGCAACGCTTGATAGAGGAATATCAAGCATCTCATTTCTCTTTTTTGTAGCCATAATTGCCGCATACGGAACAGAGGAGTTAGCAGGGTATCAAGTCGGACTTCGCATAGAGGGAATCGCTTTTATGCCCGGTTTTGGTTTTGCCATAGCCGCAACGGCGCTTGTCGGGCAGAGTTTGGGCGCAAAAAACGAAGAGCGAGCCTATAACATGGGTATCATAAGCGGACGGATAGCCTATGTGTTTATGGGGAGTGTCGGTGTTTTTCTTATTCTTTTTCCTGAATATTTAGTAAGTTTTTTTACAAAAGATGCCGCTACGATTGCAGTGGCTTCATACTACCTTATACTGGTCGGCTTGGCTCAAATCCCGCTTGCCATTATGTTCGTCTACTCGGGAGCATTAAGGGGAGCGGGAGCGACAAAAATCACACTAAAGATTAATGTGCTCTCACTTTGGTTATTTCGGGTTATACCATCTTATATAGCTTACAAAATGGGTTATGGAATTGTTGCAATTTTTGTGATAATGAATGTAGAAACACTTATAAAAGGGCTTATCTATGTCTATATATATAAGAAAAAAGTATGGCTTGATACAAAAGTTTAGTGATTAAAATTTGAAGCTTTAAGATGAAAAAGATATAATTGTCTTCAAATTATATAGAGCGAGAACGGTATGAGTATTCCTTGTAAGACAAGACGAAACACCCTGATTCTAACTTCAATTGTCTTTGGAGTTGCATTGTCAGTTGTTTATCTGTTTTTAAATTATGAATTAAACAACTCGATAGATAGGCAGTTTCAAAAGGTTGTATCTTCTGCTAAAAATCTCTTTGAGATAAATCTAGAGCATGACAAAGCGCAGCTGGAACTCAGGCTTGAAGAGCTTATGGCTTCAGAGGGTCTGGCAAAAGCTGTTTCAGGCAGAGATTATGAAAACATAGCTTCAATAGTCTTGCCTCTCTACAATGAACTAAAACTGATTCATGATTCTCTCAATATCCTTACTTTTCGCTCTAATGACGGAACAACGCTTTACAGGGCACACAAGCCTGAATATTTCGGTGATATGTTAAATAAAAAAAGAACTCTTATAGTCGATACAAATACTCTGCAGCAATCATTTAGCGGTTTTGAAGTCGGCAATCTTGAGATGACATACCGCATAACAAAACCGATTTTTTACAATGAGGTTTATGTAGGAAATGTTGAGCTTGGAATATCTCCGGATAATTTTTTAAAAAGTTTAAGCTCCATATTTAAAGCAGACATAGGCGTTGCTATAAACAGGTCGCTGCTTGATATTATGCTAAGTAAAGAGGGTGTTATAGTAGATGAAAACCATATCTATATAAAAGGCAGCGAAAAACTAAAGACCCATTTTCAACATGAGCACAAGGAGGATGCGGAGCTCTATAAAGTAGATATGAGCATCCCTCTAAATAATCATCTCTCGCAGACGCTCGGCTATTTGGTGGTAGGCTATGATATGTCGGCAGTCGCAAAAAAAGATAGAGAATTTATTCAGCATCTATTTTTTATGATAGTTATAATCATGCTTACTTTAGGGACTATTCACCACTTTGGTTTTAGCAAAATGCTTAATCACTTCTCAAAACAGGTCTATACCGACCACTTGACAGCTCTTTTGAACAGACATGCATTAAACGACAACCTGCTTTCTCCAAAAAAAAAGGTGCTTATTTTGAGCAATATAAAAGAGTTTAGCCTTATTAACGAGCTTTACGGCGTTGATGTGGGCAATGAGATTCTTATTAAAGCCGCCGACGCCTTTGATGAGTTTGTAAAAAAATATAGGTTTGACGCATACAGAATATCTTCGGATGAGTTTGTTCTTCTTAAAAAAGAGGATGATTTTGACGGTGATGAGTATTGTAAAATAATCGAGGAGCTTCATGTTAAGATAAACTCTCTTCAGATTTTTGTAGCAGGAGTTGATGAGGTTATAACTATTGAAATATATTCGGGCATAGCTTTTAACGACAAACATCCGCTTGAAGATGCTCAGATGGCGATTAAAAAAGCCAAAAAACAGTCTTTGCCTTATCTTATGTATTCGCCAAAAGTCGATACAAAAGAGTACTCACAGAGTGTCATGAGAGTTAAGCGCTGTATAAAATATGCGCTAGAGCATAAAAATGTGATTCCATTTTTTCAGCCCATAACAAACAGAGATGGGGAAATTATAAAATATGAGGCTTTGGTCAGAATAGTTGAGTTTGACGGAGGAGAGAAAAAGATTTTACCTCCGTGTGATTTTTTGGATATATCTATGAGTAGCGGTCTGTATATAAAAATAGCAAAAGAGATGCTGGTACAAAGCCTATCACTTTTTGCTCAAAGAAGCGAAAAGATAGCAATAAATTTTCTGCCTAGCGATTTTTTCAATTCATCAATGATGGATACTTTGGTTGAACAGATTAAAAAGTTTGACTCTCCTCAAAGAGTAGTTGTTGAGATTACAGAACAAGAGGGTGTAGAGAACTTTGAGATGTTGAGAAAAGCTGTTGAAAAATTGCGTGAGATGGGTGTGCAAATTGCCATAGATGATTTTGGAAGCGGCTACGCAAACTACGCCCATGTGCTAGAGATAAAGCCTGATTATATAAAAATTGACGGCTCGCTTATACAAAACATACTAACCGAGAACGATTCTAAGATACTGGTTAAAAGCATAGTGCGATTTGCAAAAGACTTAAACATTACCACCGTAGCAGAGTTTGTTGAAAACGAAGAGATATTTGAACTACTCAAAGAGTACGGCGTAGATGAGTTTCAGGGGTACTATTTTGGACGTCCGAGTGATTTGATTACACCCAGTTATCAAGCTTGAGCTCTTTGACCCTTTTGAATTCTTTTATGTTGTTTGTAACTAGCTTCATATTGCATGAGAGTGCGTGAGATGCTATCATCATATCAAGCCCACCTATGACTTGCCCTCTTTTTTCCAAATCTGCTCTTATTTTCCCATAGGCAATAGAGGCTTTCATACCGTATTCTAAGATATCGAAAGGTTTTAGAAAATGCTCAAGCGCCAAAAGATTTTTTTCTACGTGTTCACTTTTATAAACACCGTAATACAGCTCACTTACCGTAATGCTTGAGAGAACCAAATCGCCTACTTCAAACTCTTTAAATTTTTCTCTCACATTTTGAGGCTTGTTTTTGATGATATAGATACAGATATTGGTATCAAGCATCTGCTTTTTCAAAAGAAATTTTCTCTTTTTTGAGTTGGCTGTACTCTTGTTTGCATAAAATCGTCCGAAAATTCATCAAGTCTGTCAAACATATGATCCCATACGCTTTTGTCATTTTTTGGCATCAAAATAATGCCATCTTCAACCCTCTTTATAAAAAGCTCTTCCTGATTTTCAAACCTAAACTCTTTTGGCAATCTTACCGCCTGGCTTTGACCATTTTTAAACAGTTTTGCAACAGCACTCATAACACCCTCCTTTAAGTATATATCTTTAAGTATATACTATTATTATTGTTTTGTCAATTACTCTTTTTTGCCTCAAACTTCTCTTTAAGCTCTTTTGCTTTTTCGTAACTCTCTTTTTGCGCTTCTACTATTTCATCGAATGCAAAACCTTTCATGATTGTTGCATATAAATATGGCTTATCTTTTCGCCAGTTTCTAAGTGTTCTAGGGTCAATATCAAATAATCTTGCCATATCTTGCTGTGTCAGTTTCATGCAAAAACTCTACACAAAAAAATATTCTAAAAAAATTCGGAAATATTTGTATGTGTTTTATTTTAAAATAGGAAGTATATGTATATAATAAAAACTATTTTCGGAATTAAAATCCTGAAAAACTTAAAAATTGAGAAACAGATGCTCTTTAACTCCTACGAATTTATCTTTTTATTTTTACCCATTATCTTCTTTGGGTATTTTTTCCTCATATCTAAAAGATTGGCAGTTGCTTCTAAAGTTTGGCTTGTTTTTGGAAGTCTATTTTTTTATAGTTGGTGGAATGTAGCCTATCTGCCGCTTATAGTTGCTTCAATGCTTGTAAATTTTGCAGTTGGAAATTCTTTAAACGAAAACTTCAAAAAAGCAAAAATAGGTAAAAAAACGCTTTTAGGTTTTGGGGTTGTGGCAAATATTGCTTTGCTTGGTTACTTTAAATACAGCGATTTTTTTATAGAAAACTTTAACGGTATATTTGGTGCAAATATCCCGCTCTCTCATATCGCTCTTCCTCTTGCCATAAGCTTTTTTACCTTTCAGCAAATAGCGTATTTGGTGGATAGTTATAGAGCAGAAACAAAAGAGTATGACTTTTTAAACTATGCGTTGTTTGTGACATTTTTTCCTCAGCTTATCGCTGGACCGATTGTGCATCATAAAGAGATGATGCCGCAATTTGCAAGCAAGTGGAATATGGTAAAAAATTACCGTAACATCGCCATGGGACTTTTCATTTTCTCCATGGGTTTGTTCAAAAAAGTGGTAATCGCAGATACTTTTGCAACATGGGCAACCGCAGGCTTTGATACGGCAACAACGCTGAACCTGTTTGAAGCGTGGGCTACAAGTCTTTCATACACTTTTCAAATTTACTTTGATTTTTCAGGTTATACCGACATGGCAATTGGTGCCGCACTTCTTTTTAACATCCGCTTGCCCATCAACTTTAACTCTCCATATAAAGCAACAAATATAAAAGATTTTTGGAGAAGATGGCACATCACGCTTAGTAGATTTCTAAGAGATTATG
>NZ_JACUTS010000002.1 GCF_014859695.1 Sulfurimonas sp.
CAGCCACCGCTTGGGTAACCATGCTTTGAAGCTCGCCATTTTTCTTTTTTAAAATATATTGTCTATAAAAAAATACGAACAATACAAAAAACGCCAAAAACAGACTCTCTTTTAGGTACTTAAACTCTATACCGTTTACATAATTGACAGAGACCCAATTATTAAAAAAGCTATTCACTTCCGGATGTTTGAGGCTTTTTGAGAGTTTTTCATAAATGGAAAAGAGCATAGCATCATCACTCCTTACCCCAAAACAGATGCCTACCTTATCATCAAACTGCCCAGATATTTTCAGATATACATTAGAGCTGTTTTTAAAAGCGTATGCCGCATTTATAAGAGTATCTATATATCCGTAATATTGTCCTCTCTCAACGGCTCTAAAGCCCTCTTTTAGTGAATTGACATAGTTTAGTTTTATCCACGGGTTTCTCTTTTTCAAATCCTCTATAAAAGGATTGCCTCTCACGACAACAAACTCTTTATCTATGATGCTATCTATATCTACTATATAATTTTGCGATTTTCTTGTCACAACTATAAGCTGTTCATAATGATAAGAGGTTGTATACTTTAAATCTTTCTCTTCTTTATTTGATACCGCCATAGGCACAATATCACACTCATTGTTTGAGATTTTTTGCAAAGCCTCTTTGTAGCTGCTGCTTTTTACATACTTATATTCGACATTGATATTCTCTTTTGTAAGATTTAAAATATCTGCAGAAACTCCTATAAAATCCTCATGCTCTATACCACTAAAAGGGAGCATAGATGTAATAGCGCAAACCTTAATCTCTTGTTTATTTCTAAGATAATCACGCTCCTCTTTGGTTAAAAATCCATCTTTAGCATTGAATATAAGTTTATCTATGTCAACATCGGATTCCACTAAACCTGTAACTCTATAGATATCCACTATTCTCTCTATTTTACTTTTTTTTATGCTCCCCAAAGGCACACTCTCTGTATAAGCGAGTTTTTTTAGTTCGTTCGCTTCAAATATCAGAGCATCTTTTGTCTTGTTGGTGGGATTGTACTTTTTGTAAATGATATCTACTGCTTCATCTATATTTCTAAAAGCGTACTCCCACCCTTTTATGGATGCTTTTTTAAAACTCTCTACTTTTACAGGATTTTTGCGAGCCTCTTCTTGCGAAGTGAAAAGTATATCGCTGTAAAAGTCAAAGCCTCTCTCTTTTGGGGAAAATAGCCTGTATGGTATCCCTCTTTTTTTTAAGGTAAAAGGTTCATTTGAAACATACCCCGTATAAAGATCAACTCTTCCATCAATCAACTCTTCAAGGTCAAAAGTATGCTTCTTAAATGTGATGCTGTTTTTATCTACCTTAGCAGCATTTATCATGGCATACACGGATGCAATCTCAACAGCGTTTTCTGTTGTCATGGCATTTCTAGAAGCAAAATCTTTTATACTCTTTATTTTTGAAGATTCGAGCGCTATCAGAGTAAGCGGTGAGGATTGGAATGCTGCACTAAGCAGAGAGATCTCTCTACCTTGAGCATAGTGCCAAACTAGGCTTGAGCGACCAATGCCGTATGTTGTTTTGCCGCTTAGTACATCACCAATCAGGTCTGTTTCATAACTGAATTTTTTTATCTCTACATCAAAACCCGCATCCTTGTAAAAACCCTTCTCTTTTGCCATATAATATCCGGCAAACTGAAACTGGTCAAGCCACTGAAGCTGCAGAGATACTTTTTGCAAAGAGTTTTGTGAAGCATGCATGGAGGTAAAAAGAAGTAAAAAAGCAAATATATATTTCATAAAATTCCGGCTGTTTAAATATGCTAGATTATACCACAAGAGTCAAAAAGTAGTATCTTGCAATCCTCAAGCTCCCAGCGATTAAAACAAACCAAACAAACCTGAGCCTAACCAAGCCCGCGACAACTGTTAGTGGGTCACCGATGATTGGAAGCCATGAGAGCAGAAGTGCATAATAGCCGTTTGCATGAGTGTAGTTGTAAGCTTTTGCTCCTGTTTTGGATGCTAAGAGTTTCGTTTTTGTCTTCTCGTAAAGCAGATAGCCTAAAAAGTAGTTTGTTATGATGGCAAGAATATTGCCGCTTGAGGCAAAAAAAAGTGCATTTAACTCGGGCATGCCGTTTGAGAGAGCTGCCACAAACGCAACCTCTGAGCTGAAGGGGAAGATAGTGGCTGCTAAAAAAGCTGAGAGAAAAAGTGCTAGCTCTGTTATGTTATCTGCTTGTAAAGTATGTGATATTTTCTATAACGCCCGCTATAAGTTTCTCTCTTGCTTCAACACTTGTCCATGCAATATGCGGGGTTATGTAGAGATTGTCTTGGTTTTTGACATGCAAAAGAGGGTGGTTCTGCTCCATCGGCTCGCGACTGAGGACATCTAAACCAAAGGAGATATTTTTCTTATCAATCACTCTTGCAACCGCCGCTTCATTGATGATGCCGCCGCGCCCAAGGTTTAAAACTACTGCCCCATTCCTACATGTTAACAGCCGTTCATATCCCAAAAGATTTGTAGTTTTCTCATTCAATGGCGCATGGATAGAGATAATATGGCATGTTTTTAAAAGCTCATCGAGTTCTACATGTGGATAGTCTTTATTGGAGTTTTTGCCGCTTGTAGAGAAGTAGCAGACATCCGCACCGAACATTTTAGCAACCCTTGCAACACCTTTGCCGATTTCACCCAAACCAATGATGCCCCATTTTTTACCCTTTATCTCAAAAAACGGATGTGAGACATCTGTAAAAATAGGGCTTTTTGCATAAGAGCCATCTTTTACATACTCATCATAATATCTAGAGTGTCCTATGAGGTAGAAGAGCATAGAGAATGTGTGTTGAATGACTGAATCTGTTGAGTATCCTGAGACATTTTTTACCTCAATGCCTCTCTTTTTTGCAGCCTCCATGTCTATATTGTTCATGCCCGTAGCAGCTACACAGATAAGTTTTAGAGCAGGTGCGTTAGTCATATGAGCCTCTGTTATAACCACTTTGTTAGTAACAATAACATCTGCATGAGCCATGCGCTCCTCTGTATGCTGCGGCAAAGTTGTTTGAAAAACATCAACGTCCCCTAACTTAAAGAACCCATTAAGAGAGGTATCGCCGAATGTAAGCGCATCAAGGATAACAATCTTCATTTAGCTGTCCTTAATGTTTTGAATCAACTCTCTTGCTCTCGCTAACGCTTTATCTGCTTTATCAAAAACAAGTGCAACTGCCAATCTTCTGCCTTTATGAGCTTCGGGTTTGGAAAAAATCCTCACAAAACTGTTATCACTAAAGAGGCTCTCATCAACACTTAAAACAGGAGCATTACTGTGGACTTCTGATTTAAACGCGGCACTCGCACCCTCACCGTAAAAGGTAAACCCAAGCGGAAGTCCAAGAACAGCGCGTAAGTGAAGTGCAAACTCGCTTTGAGACTGAGTGATTAGCGTAACCATCCCCGTATCATGCGGACGAGGCGATACTTCGGAGAAGTAGACCTCATCGCCCTTAATGAAGAGTTCAACTCCAAAAAGACCGCGACCGCCAAGACCGTCGGTTATCTTTTTTGCCATCTCCTGAGAGCGCTCTTTTGCAAGCGGGCTCATCTGCATCGGCTGCCATGAGAAGACATAGTCACCGCCCTTTTGCTCATGACCTATCGGCTCGCAAAAAACAGTCTCTTTGCCATTTCTAGCGGTGAGCATCGTTATCTCATAGTCGAAATCTACAAAAGCTTCAACAATAAGCTCGCTTGCATCGCCACGCGCCTCTTTTGCAATCTCCCATGAAGCATCAATATCTTCCGCACCTTTAGCAACGCTCTGCCCGTGTCCGGACGAACTCATAACAGGCTTAATAACACATGGAAAGCCCATGCGTTCAGCTGAGTCTTTTAAACCCTCTTTTGTAGTAACAAACTCATAAGGACCTGTTTTTAAACCCAGAACTTCTGCCGCAAATGTGCGGATATTTTTTCTGTTCATGGTCTTACTAACAGCACTCGCGTTAGGAATAACGTTATACCCTTTATCTTCGGCTGCAAAAAGAGCATCGATGCTTATCGCCTCGATCTCAGGCAAAATATAGTCCGGTTTTTCGCGGTGGATAATCTCTAAAACCGCATCTTTATCCTGCATGTTTACGACATAGCTTCTGTGTGCCACATGGTGTGCTGGCGCATTTTGGTATCTATCGACCGCGATGACTTCAAGACCTAGTCTTTGCGCTTCAATAGCGACTTCTTTACCGAGTTCGCCGGAGCCTAGAAGCATAATTTTTTTTGAGTTTGATTTTAGAGGAGCAGAGAAACGCATAATAATTCCTTCGTTGATATGAAGGAATTATAGCAGAGCAGAGTTAAAAATTATCGTTTTAGTCCGATAAGCGTCTCAAGAAGCGTATCTGAAGTGGTAATTGTTTTACCGTTTGCCTGATACCCTCTTTGAATGATAATGAGCTGCGTCAAAGAGCGTGAGAGGTCAACATTTGAAGCCTCAAGAGCTGCCGCTTGCATAAATCCGCGTCCTGCCGTTGCAGCCGTTCCGATAATCGGATCACCTGAGTTTGCTGTTTGAATAAATACGTTTCCGCCCTCGGTTGAGAGACCTTCGTTGTTAGTAAACTTTGCCATACCTATCTGCGCCAAACCAAAAGAACGACCGTTACTAAACGAACCGACTAGTGTACCGCTCTGATCAATTCTGATACCTACCAAATCTCCGCCGGTAAAACCATCCTGACTTATTCCAGAAGTTGATGAAATAGAATCAAAGCTTGTCATACCGTCAAAACTATTTGATGTACCCAGCTTAATGGAAACTTGCTGATTTGGAGCCGAGCCGTTATTCGCCGTAAAAGAGACGTTTGGCGGATTATAAGTCGATAGTGAACCGTCACTATTAAATCTAACAAAACCAGTTTTTTCGTTGTATGGCGTTATCGTATCTATCGTAGCAGGCTCTGGAACACTTATTTTCATATTCCAAGTACTTCCCGTAGAAGCGTCAACGGAAACTTTTCTAAACTCTGTTCTTAATGTATGTTTTGAGCCCAAAGAGTCAAAAACATCAATACTTGCAGAGTGCGTTGCCGCATTAAAGCCTTGTGAAAATGCTGTAGCAGTACTACCTGATGGCAAAGTTGCATTAAGCGCTTCCATGCTTCTAGTAAAGCTACTGTTCTCAGTTATTCCGCCGCCCGTAATACTGTTTGCATTCATTCCGGTGATAGAGAGATTTATATCATAATCATTGTCTAGTGAACCACCGGGATTTGAGAGTTCAAATTTACCCTGCTCATTAACAGTTACTTCTATATTATTTTCATAGATACCGTTAAGATTGGTGTCACCAGCAGTCGCTCTTGCCTGATTTTCTAAAGCTTCACGAAGATCGGCGATTGTTCTAAATTTTTTATCGAACCCTTCGGTTGTCGTAGCCCCTGTAGGATCATATTGGTATCTGTACGCAGTCGTAGCTGAGTCAGCAAGCGCAAAACCACTTCCATCAAGTGCACCGACCGCACTTATTCTAATATTATGCGAAGAATTTGAGTTCGAGTTGCCGTTTGTAAGGGTAATTGCTCCTGTTCCTGGATCATAAACAGCTTCAATGCCTGTTACTGATGTTTGGGCATTAATGGCTGATACAAATCTTGAAGCAGTTTGCGCCTGAGTCTCTCCACCCGGAGCGTTACTTGTTGTTATCTGCTTTGTTGTACCGTTATCCAACTCAAATGTAATATCCAACTCAGTATCGGCAGTAACCGGCACTGAAGCAGTCGTAGTTGTATCTATAAATGACGCCCATATACCCTGCTTGGCCTGAAGATTAAAAGCCTCGCCGGATTCATTGAACATAACACCCATGTCGCCTGACTCTATCGGATTTCCGTTTTTATCTATTGCCGCAGGTGAAGGAACAGCTGTTCCGGCAGGATAACTTTTTACCTCGTATGCAGCCGAATAGTTATCGACACGTGGACCAGAGTTTAGGTTTGCTTTGATTATGACATTTTGTGTCGGGGACGCAGGAGTTGTAAGTCCCGGCGGTATATTGATATTTGTTATCGGTGCGGTTGCATCTACGAGTCCTGTAGTCTGATCTCTAAGCCACCCCTGAACAATAAAACCGTTATTGTCAACAAAGTTTCCGCCGGCATCAAACTTGAAGTCGCCTGAACGCGTGTATTTGTATGTATTTCCGCCATCAGGAGAGACTATAAAAAAGCCGTCCCCCTGAATAGCAACGTCTGTATTTTTGTCAGAGTTCTGAACAGAACCCTGTGCAAAAATCTTAGTTACCGAGCTCGCACTCGCACCAAGACCAACTTGAACCGGGTTTTTACCGCCCAGTGAGCCTTGTGGCGCCGTAGCTATTGCTTTGGTCTGAGCAAGAAGATCCGAAAAGTTAGCACGTGAATATTTAAAACCTATAGTATTTACGTTTGCAATATTATTTGACTCTACGTCCATCGCTACCTGATGAGACTGTAGTCCGGATACACCGGCAAAAAGTGATTTTAACATTTTAAATCCTTTTTATTATTTGATATTATGCACTAAAACGGACGCGTTCGTTTTAGTGAGAGGGACTAAAGTCCCTTCTAGCCCCCTAAAGCTACGAAAAAAAGTTTTTCGAGAATTACAAGGTGTTTTATGCCGTTATTTGTAAAAGCGCATAAGCCTAATTATTATAAGTGAAAATACTTAGCATTTTGTGTTCCAACTTTGTTAAGCATCCATGCTCAAGGCTTTTTGAAGCATCTCGTCTGCTGTAGTTATTGATTTTGAGTTTGCATCGTATGATCTCTGCATAATAATAATCTCCGTAAGACCCGCTGCCATCTCAACATTTGAGCCCTCAAGCTTAAAGTTTGTCATATCCGTTCCTATAATATTTTTACCGTTTTCATCTTGAAAAAATATTGCTCTGCCGCTATTTTGAGACTCTGCAAATCTTGAACCGCTTACACGCTCAAGTCCTCTGTCATTTTGAAAATGGTATACGGCAACCATTCCGACTGCACTCTGCATACCGTTTGAAAAGGTTGCTATTACCTCTCCATTTTTGTTTATATCATAACCCAAAAGATCACCAGCTTCAAGACCGTTTGCAGAACTTGAGCTACTAAAAGTATCGCCCAAAGATATAACACCCTCATATCCCATTCCAAGATTTATAGCTACATCTGTTCCGTTATTATTAATTGATGCAAGGGTGTTGGAGATAAGCGCCCCGGCATCATCAAAACTTGCAACGCCACCGCTTGTAGAGTAAACTTCGGTGCCTTCTAAATTCTGAACCGTGGCAACTATATCCCACTGTGCCCCAGGTAAGACTTGCGGAACGCTCTTTGCGAACTCAAGTCTTAAATTGTTTCTGTTATTTTGTGCATCAATTATTCCTGAGCTTATAACCCTTGTCTCATCCCCTGCGGTCAAATTTCCATAAAATTTCGCCTCTGTAGTAGGCTGAACAGGGAAAAGCAGATCTTCCGGAAACTGGAGTTTTTGTTGCGCATCTACTGCTCCAAGCTCCAACTCTGCCAACTGTTGTGTCAGCACTCCGTTGTTTATGTTGCTCCCCATAGTTCCTAAAACATACTGTCCGTCATTTGTAACCAAATCTCTGTTTTTATCAAACAAAAAGGCTCCATCACGCGTATATAGAGGTTTGCCTTCTCCCTGAATACCAAACCAGCCATCACCCAAAATTGCCAAATCCGTACTTCTATCGCTGAGTTGAAAAACACCCTTGCTCTCATTCATGGCAACCGTATTTAACTTTGTACCGATTCCAACGCCGCTGCTCGCACTTGAAAAATCTGAGGCTGTTACGAGAGTCTTTTCAAAAAGCGAGGAGAACTCAGTTGTGTACCCACGAAATCCGACCGTACTTATGTTTGCCAAATTGTCTGAAATTACATCAATACCATACTGATGCGCTTTAATTCCGTTTATTCCCGTATAAAAAGCTTGGCTCATCATTTGTGTGTACCTCTTTTTAGTAGATCTCTACTACGTCCGAGAGAGATACATAGCTGGAGCCTATTTTAAAGTATGTATCATTGCCCTCAAACTTAACCGACTCTATAGGATACGCTCCCACTCTGGTTGTTAAAGCATCACCGTTTGGATTTTTATATGAAGCAGTTGCGTAATATATTCCACTGTTTACGGTATTGCCGTTTGTATCGGTTCCGTCCCATGTAAACTGGTAAACACCCTTAGGGTTTGTGCCGACATCCAGTGTCTTTAATATATTTCCGTTTACATCAAGCATCTCAACGTTTCCCTGCCCTATGTCATCGGGAAAGTAGATCTCAAAAGTAGTCTCGCTTCCCTCTTCAAAAACAATTGCGTTGCTTCCTGTATCGGCTGTTTTTCCAATAGCAGATATTGTACCAAACTGCTGTGAGATACCAAGTGATACAGCCAAATCAGATAGTGCTTTGTTTGTATTTTCAGTAGCTTCAAGCGTTGCGAGCTGTGATGTCTGAGTTAAAATCTTCCCACTGTCCATTGGCTCTGTGGGGTCTTGATTTTGAAGCTCAACCAACAAAAGAGTCATAAAGTCGTCTTTACCTAAAATCGACTTATCCTCAACCTTACTTGGAGTAGCATACTCCGCATTTGTCGCAGCATTTAATCCTGTTGATGTAATTGCCATAATTAACTCCTTAATTTTATTTCATAAAATGAAGGGAACCTTTCCCCTTGATTTGTCCACAAAAGGAACCCGTCCCTTTTGCTTCGCTAGCCGCTGTGGCACTACTTGTCTAAAGACTGATACTAGAAATCACTAAATGATTTCTAGTAGAAGCTTGCCTCATTTGAGGCAGATTTTATTTACTGATATCCCTGCCACTAAACGGACGAGTTCGTTTAGTGCGTAACAAGTTATATGTATCTAGGGACTACAATCTCTAAAGAGCTAAGTATCTCTTCATGTGTCTCTTCGCTCTCAAAATAGCCATACTCTTCATGGGCTCTCTGCTCATTTTGTCTCTGCTGATGTTGCCCACCTGCATTTGTATCGCCGCTTTGCGAACTATCACTAAAGTTCAATGTAGCATTATTTATTCCACTGTTGCTTAACTGCACTCTTAGCTCATTTGCATTCATCGCCAAAGTATTTACGGCAACATTGTTTGAGCTGATATTGACATGCAGGTTTTTGCCTCTTTGGACTATCGTCAGGTCAACCTCTCCCAAATGTGCAGGATTGAGCTGAATCTTGACTCTGGTAAAGGGTGATTTATAATCCTCGATAGCATTTTTTACATCATTTGAGAGATATTTAATCATCTGTTTTGCTTCATTTAACTTAACCTCAAAGCTGTCGGCTTTATGTGTTGTTAATGATTCTGTTTTTGAAGATGAGCTGTTTTGCTCGGACGAAGTTGAATCTCCACCAAGAAGCTGTTCAAGCGTTCTCATACCCTCTTGTGTCGCATTCGGCGCAATTACTTTGGCTGTAGCTGTGGAAAAATCAGCCGTTAAAACCAGATTGTTTAGTGATGGCTTCTCTTCTCGAAGAAGAAGCTTAAGCGTTTCATCCGCTTTTGTTTTGGGCGTTTTTTCTTCCGCCCTTTGCATGCTGTTTGCTTTTACCTGAACTATCTGCTCTGTTGTTGCATGTTGTTGCGGAGCTTGCGCCTTAAAAAGAGGTGTCTCTTTTATCTCTTTTTGCGCTTGTGTAAATTTTTCACTTCTGTTTATCTCTTGAGAAGCTTGAGCATTGGCTGTTTGCGCATTTGCGGCAACTCTCTGTGCATTTTTTTCATCAATATCAATGTTTTTACCAAGATTTTTCATCTCTTTTGGCACTTCTTGACGTAGCTCTTTTTGAGGAGTTTCTTTTGTCTGCAACGTCATCTCTTTTGCAGGCGCCTCTTGAGGGCTCTCTTTTTGAGAAACTTGACTCTTGCCGGGTGCTATTTCTTTTACAATCTCCATGCGTACATCTTTGAGACTTCCGTTATCTTTGAGACTTCCGTTATCTTTGAGTGGAGTCTTCAACTCCTCAAAACTGATTTTACTTATATCTATATCAAATTTTTTGGCAACCTCGATTAAGCCGCTCAAGGTCTTTGGAAGCTCTTTTATCTCCGCTTTTTTATAGCCGTCGCTATTTTTAATCTGCTCTTTTAGGTAGTTTTTTGCCTCCATAGTTAGTGACTTCATCTCCTCTTTTGTAAGCGAGGAGAGAAGCTTTGGATTGAGAAGCGATAACTCTTCCTCATCTTTTGAGAGAGTCAACTCATCGCCGCTCTTTAGCAAAGAGAGATTTTTCTCAGACTTTAAATCAACATGCAGAGGCTTGACATTTTTTGCTTCACTGCCAAGCGAGAGGATTAAAGAGCCGTTTTGAACACCTTTAACCTCTTTTTTTTCACTCACTCCCTTTAAGAGGTCTGAAAAAGAGATACTTTTTTCATTTTTTGGAGTAACTAATGCTAGGGGTGATGATGAGCTATTTTTACTTTTGCCATCCAACAATATCATTGTACACCGCCTTTATAATCATAGATTTTTAAAAGTAGTAGCACAAATTATTCCACTACTAAAAATATTAAAAAAATATAGCTATAATTTTGGATTATGAAACTATTACTATTGCTATTTCCGCTACTGTTAATTGCCGAAAGTCCTTTTGAGTCAAAACCCTCTAGTTTTGACATGTCTGCTTATGAGACAAAGAAAAGTGAGCTAAATGTTATGGCGGGAAATAATAGTAAAATCAGGTGCAGATATGTGTGTGATAAAAAAATCTATAAAGAGCAGGAGATTTCAGATGCATTAGAGTTCTATAAAAACTCTAATGAGTACAGTTTTAGTAAAGATTAAAGCTCTCTAAGCATTTAAGATCTTTTTTGTATGTCGCACTTATATTGTTTGCAAGCTCTTCGATAAGTGCTCTTGAACTCTCTCCATCTACGGGATAGCTCACCATGCTACTGTTTAAATCTCTTGCGAAGAACTCTTCAAACATATTTTTAACGATTTTTGTTCCATACTTATCCGTGTATGGCAGCAGAAAAAAGTAGTCTGAATCGCTATTTACGATAGCGTCAGAGTTTCTTAAAATCTGCTCTAAGGAGCTGTCTATGACCGATTGCTCAACTGCTGAAAAATCACAATAAAGTAAAGTAAAACTCTCGGCACGACTCTCATCTACCCTCTGAGCCAAACCTATACTCAGATCAAGAAACTGTCTAAAGTTGTCAAATCCAAAGTGTACTCCCGCCATCTTTAACTCCAAGTTTTAAAATTTGTCTTTTTAAAGTATATCAAAAATTATAAAATCTCACATTACTGTGTATGGCTTTATCTCATCCCTTGAATCAAACGGTACTGCCGTTAACTCCTCTTCATCGAAGCTAAGCGTATATGTTTTATTCTCCTGCGTTTTACAGTACGTTAGAATTATTCTTGCCGCAAGCTCTTTGTCTGCCGTAGTCGCATTTTTGCCAAGAAGCGAGTGGGGGCCGGGAAGAGCGATAGTTTTTATGTGGTAATATTTATCATTATCTATCTCTTGAAGATGTAGATTCTCATCTTTGTTTCTTCCAACAACCAGTTTTGCGCCATCAGGAAGTCTAAGATGGCGTCCAAACTTCATAACGGGGATATCTTTTACCTCAAATTTGTCATACTTAATAAAATCAAACATTTTCTTGGCAAAATTTTCGTCTGTTAAAAGGCAGCCGCCACCCGGAGTCTCAAAATCTTCAAGCCCTATCTCTTTTACAAGTTCAAGTTGCCTGTCACGGCTTCTTCCTACAATGCCCTCAAGTTTTTCTCTATCGACCCATCCCTCTATCTCTGCAATAGTAGGAGCGAGTGCTTTTGCGGAGAGCGGGCGCAATAATAGCCCATCACAATTACTTTCGTTTAAAACAGTTTGCATGGCATCTTTGTTTTGGCTCATGGGGCGCTGTCCTAAAACTTCACCGCTTATTAAAAACGATGCGCCCTCTGCTTCCATTACTCTTTTTGCAACCGCAAACATCTTTGCATGGCAATCTATACATGGGTTAAAATTTTTACCGTATCCATGCTTTGGATCAAACAGTACATCTTGTAAAAATTCACTCTCTATATCTACGATTTTAAGTTCTGCACCGACCTGCTTGCACATGTTTTGCATATGCTCAAGCCTACTTTTTGTGCTCCCGAAACCGGTATTGATATTTACTGCCAAAACCTCTATGTTTTGATCTACTATAAGTTTTATTGCTAGAGTTGAGTCTAACCCACCGCTAAATAGTGCGACTGCTTTCATCTTTTTCCTTGTAAAATTAATAATTTTTAAATAATTATATACTATTTCTACTTTTTTCTTCTAGATGGCTCTTTTGAAGATTTTTGAGCCGGTTTGTTTTGCGCTCTGCCTCTGGAGTTTGAGCCTCTGCCGCTACCGCCTTGGTTTATAGGCTCTGCTTTAATGCTTGGATCTGGTTTAAAATCTTTTAGCCATACTTTTGGGATATCGGTTTTTATTAGCTTCTCTATATTTGCCAAATACTCATGCTCATCTATACACACGAGAGAGATTGCCTCTCCCTTATTTCCGGCACGTCCCGTTCGCCCTATTCTATGGACGTAATCCTCAGGTACATTTGGCAGTTCATAGTTTATGACATGCGGAAGTTGGTCAATATCTATCCCTCTTGCCGCAATATCCGTTGCAACCAAAACTCTCACTTCGCCCGCTTTAAAGTCAGAGAGCGCTTTTGTTCTTGAGTTTTGACTTTTGTTGCCATGAATGGCAACAGCGGTTATGCCGTCCTTTTCAAGTTGCCCTGTCAGACGGTTGGCTCCATGTTTTGTTCTTGTAAATACAAGAACCTGCTTCCATTTTCCCTCGTTTATAAGATGCGTTAAAAGCTCACGTTTGCGCTCTTTGTCAACCGGGTAAACTATTTGTTTTACAATCTCTGAAGTTCTGTTTGGACGCGCAACCTCTATAAGTACAGGGGAATTTAGTAATTTGTCCGAGAGTTTTTTTATCTCATCGGAGTAAGTAGCCGAAAATAGAAGGGTCTGCTTCTGTTTCGGAAGAATTGCCAATATTTTTTTGATATCGTTGATAAAACCCATATCGAGCATTCTATCGGCTTCATCGAGTATGAGAAACTCAACATCTCTTAAATCTATGCTCTTTTGAGATACATGGTCCAAGAGTCGCCCCGGAGTTGCAACAACTATATCAACCCCTTTTTTTAGCTTTAATAGTTGAGGATTGATTTTAACTCCCCCAAAGATAACTGCTGATTTAAACGGAAGATATTTTCCGTAAACCTCAACACTCTCGCCGACTTGTGCAGCCAACTCTCTTGTTGGAGTTATTATAAGTGCTCTTATGCTCTGTTTTGACTTTGCGGGTTTTGTGCTGCTTAAGAGTTCGAGCAGTGGCAGAGTAAAACCTGCGGTCTTGCCGGTTCCCGTTTGAGCGCCTGCCAAGATATCTTTTCTGCTTAAAATTACCGGAATTGCTTGTTTTTGGATGGGTGTTGGTTCACTATACCCTTGTTCTTTGACAGCTTTTAGTAGAGGAGCTGATAAACCTAACGTGCTAAATGACATTCTAATCCTGATTGTAATATTTATACATAATAGCATAATTTATGCTAATGTGAGATATAATGTGAACTAAATTTTAAAAACCTCATTAGGACATCTTATGCCAATCAGCCAAATAACTCTCAAACACAACAAACATCGTATTCATCCATGTCCTAATGATAAAAAATTATCACTTCTCAACTTGCTAATAGAGCAAAACGGCGACCTTGATATTTTAGTTGCAACAGCACAAAACAGCAGTTTGATAAAAGAGGCACTTAAAAATGAGAATATTAAAGTTCTTGATGACAGTGAACTCTCGGGGATGCCTGAACTTAAATGCGAACTTCTTATAAGTTATGATTTACCGGGAGATGCTTCAGTGTACCTCTCAAGAGTAGCCAAAGCTACGGACAGTGCGGTTGTTCTGCTTGACATTAGTGAGCAAAAAGAGCTCTACCCCATAGAGACTCTTCTAAAGAGAGTTATCAAGCAAGAGATTGTTGAGGGTTTTGAGTATGAAGAGCAGAAGATGGTAATAGCTCAGCCTGCTCAAAAGAGAGAGTATGCTTTCAAAACCGACTCTAGCGAGAAACCAAAGTACGATAAAAAACCATTTGACAAACCTAAATATGAAAAAAAGAGTTCGGATAGACCAAAATATGACAAACCAAAAAGAGACGGCGAAAAATCAGAGCGCAAAGTATTTGAAAAACCAAATTACGATAAGTCAAAAAAAGATGAGAAAAAACCTGATTATAAATCTTTTGACAAACCAAAGTATGACAAGCCAAAATTTGATAAACCTCGAAGAGATGACGAAAATAAAGAGGAAAAATTTAATAAATTTGCAAAGTCAGATAAAAAACCAAGTAAATATTTAGGCAAAGATGAAAACGGAAAGGCAAAATTTTCTGGCAAAAGCAAAGAGAGAAATCACCGCCATGACGGAAAACCTAGAGAGACGCAAGAAGCGCCAAAGAATGTTGGAAGAAAGATATCTATAAAAGAGCGTAAGCCCAAGGAAACACCCGAGTCATAACTGAGTTATTAGCTATTAAAAGCGACCAGTTCGCCTTTTTTTAGCTGCGAGATTTTGCCTTTGTATCTACGGATAAAAAAGGCTTTTTGCTCAAAAGAGATATCTTTTTGCGTGTTGACCTTTTTATACTCCCTCTCATAATGCTTCATCAAAAAAGAGATTAATTCCGCCCTTAGCGCCTCCTCATTTTTTAGCGCCCTTATCTGTTCATCCACAGAAATTGCCATCAGCAGAGGTTCATCAAATTTTCCTCTAAGTGCCAATGCAAACTCATGCGAGTGAAACTGCAAGAGTGATGGGTCTAAAACATCTAGTATCTGCTCTATAAATTCTGGATGCTCTAAAACCGTTTTTATGAGTGTAAGCTCCCACATATCCTTATGACGGCTTCTATCATCAACAGATTTGTTGGTGTTAGTGTTAGCTTGGTTAGTCAATCTTACAAATGAGGGATTGATTCCCAATCTTTGCGCTAAATATGTTTTATATCTATCTTGGAGCATAGCAGAGAGGGTTTTAAGATAGCCGATTGCCTCTTGCATGCACACCTCTTTTGCTTTTGGGTCTGAGAGATTGTAAAGAGAGAGTATCTCATCTATAACAAACTCTATAAAAGGCTGAGGAGTTCTAAACATCTCTGAAAGCTCCTCTATTGCACCCTTTTGTACCATATCCGCAGGATCTAAACCTGCACCGAATATAACAACTCCGCCGCTAAATCCGCTTGCGCTCAAAAGTTTTGAGGCTTTAAGCGCCGCCACACGCCCCGCTTTATCTCCGTCATACGCCATGACAACCTCAGGCTCCCCCTTTCTTAAAAGAGGCAGGTGCTCAGCCGTGAGTGCGGTACCAAGCGTTGCGACAGCGTTATCAAATCCCGCCTGATGCAGCATAATAACATCAAGATAGCCCTCTGTTATAACAATCTGTTTTGTTTTATGTATGCTCTGCCTTGCAAGATGATACGCATACAAAAGACGAGATTTATTAAAATATGGAGTTTCTGGAGAGTTTACATACTTTGCCTGATGTCCCGTTATGGTTCTGCCGCCAAAACCCACTATAGCACCGTTTGCGGAGTGAATCGGAAACATTATGCGTTCTATAAACCTAGCATAACTCTTTGCTCCATCACTTCCTATTACACCCATCTCAATTGCTTCACTCATATTTAAAAGTTCAGATTTTATATAGTTTATCGTGCTATTTGAATCAGGTGCATAGCCTATAAAAAACTTCTCCATGCTGCTATCATAGATACCGCGCTCTTTGAGGTAAGAGAGTGCTGTTGGATTTTTGGTAAGCAGGTATTGATACCAGCTATTTATTTTTTCCATAAACTGTGAACGTGGTTTGTTCTTTTTTTCCTCACTGTAGGAGAGAGAGAAGTTGTGTGAAGAGGCGAGCTTCTCAAGAGCTTCTGGATAATTAAGCTTCTCATACTCCATAACAAACTTAATGCCATCACCGCCTGCGCCGCATCCAAAACAGTGGTATATCTGCTTAGAGGGGCTTACTACAAATGAAGCTGTTTTTTCATCATGAAAAGGGCATGGAGCTTTATAGTTTGCACCCGCTTTTCTAAGTTCCACGTATGAACCTACTACGTCAACAATGTCAAGTCGTGCTTTTAGGGCTTCTATGGAGTCTTGGGTAATCATGTGCGAATTATACAAAAATGTTCGTTAAAGAGAGTTTGGAAAAAGGTAGATGGAGGTCACCAAAACAGGTCACACTAAGACCTATTTTAGAAGGAGAAATAAAATTTGAGATATCGGTAAATATCTCTACTCTCATGATCCGGTCAATCAATCTGAGTATTTGACTTCGGTATTGAAATAAACAATACTCTAAGCTTGGAGGACACCCAACGCTGCAACACGGCTAAAATGAACATAATTCATTTAACTTCCTCTGGCAAGAACGCATTACGCTCTTAAACTTTTAAATCGGACGAATCTTATCTGATTTAGAATTGAGACTCATTGATTTGTATCAATTTTAAGAAAAATCTCTATCTCACTAATATAAAATTTTAGTTGAAGATATTTATGATACAATTCGACTCCAAATTTTAAAGAAAGTAGGTGATGTGATATGCCAGGTATCGTACTACGCAGTGATGATAATTTTGATGCATCTTACCGCCGTTTCAAGAAGCAGACTGACCGTAACTTAATTGTTACTGAAGCTCGTGCTCGTCGTTTCCACGAAACGAAAACTGAAAAGCGCAAGAAATTCTTAATTGCATCTCGTAAGAAAATGCTCAAGCGTCTTTATATGATGAGACGCTACGAATCACGCCTCTAATATAAGCCTTCGGGCTTATATTTTTTTTAGTCTTCAACTTTAACTACAGTTTCCCATACATCTCATTATAAAAAGACAACGCATGTCTATCGCTCATTGAAGCTATATAGTCGGCTATAACCCTATGTTTATTTCTGCTTTGCAGTTGAGCTCGGTAAAAATTCGGCAACATCTTAGGCTCTTCGTTTAATCCGCTATATAGGCCTCGTATTGCCTGTTTTCCTGCAAACATCTTTATCATTATATCTTTATGCTGATAGAGCTTTGAGAAGAGGATTTTTTTGAGTTTTTTTATCTCTGTCTCAAGTTTTGGCTCAAAACCGATAGGAAGCTCGCTCTTGCTGTCAAGTGTTGCACATAGTACCCTGGAGTTATCCACCCTCTCTTTTGAGTACTCTATAAGCGAATAAACAAGACGGTTGATTAGGTGCGAGACAAAACGGTATCTAAACATCTCATCGTCACGCTCTTCTACACCCTCGTTTTTTACCTTCTGGAGTATCTCTTTTATCAAATCACTCTCTTGCAGATCATCAAAACTAATCAATCCTGAATTCACACCGTCATCTATATCATGGGTTATATATGCTATCTCATCTGCGCGATCAACTATCATTGCCTCGATGCTGGGATGGGTATTGAGATTGAACTGCTCATCTATAACTGGAGGAAGAAAACTTTTTTTGTATGGATATGAGTGCTTAAGAATCCCCTCTAGAGTTGCGAAGGTAAGATTTAGACCGCTAAATCCATTGTATCTCTTCTCAAGCGATGAGACGACCCTAAAGCTTTGAAAATTATGCTCAAAACCGTTGCCAAATCCCTCCTGCTTCAAACACTCATCAAGCGTATCTCCGCCGATATGACCAAAAGGCGTGTGCCCCAAGTCATGCGAAAGAGCAATCGCTTCGGCGAGAGATTCGTTGAGTCCCAGATGAGAAGTTATAGAGCGGGCAATTTGGGATACCTCTATAGAGTGTGTAAGACGCGTGCGAAAAAAGTCACCCTCTTGATTTAAAAAAACCTGCGTTTTATACTCTAACTTTCTAAAACTTCCCGAGTGAATAACCCTGTCTCTATCTCTTGCATAGGGATTTCTAAAATCTTCGTCTATATTGTAAAATCTATTATGCGCTTGCATTTCATACCTCTGTTTTAAGCTTTTATAACTTGGTTTCTTCCTGCTTTTTTTGCCTTGTATAAGGCATTGTCTGCTCTTTTCATAACTGCAAACGGATCTCTGTCCTTTGAGCTTTTTTGCACAACGCCGGATGAGATATTTACATATATTGTCTTAGAGCTTTTTTTATTTCTGATGCTAAAGGGGCTCTTTGCGATTGCATCTCTTAATATATCCGTATGAGTGTATGACTCATCTGCATCTTTTGAAGGAAAAAGAAGTACAAACTCTTCTCCTCCGTATCTATAAGCTTTTCCGCCTCCGCCTACATTTGCCAGTCTTGAAGCGACCATCTTTAAGACCTCATCACCCGTATCGTGTCCGTATGTATCGTTAAACTTTTTAAAATGGTCAATATCTATCATAGCAAGTGAGTACTTCATTCCTAATTTTGCCATATCTTCTACCAGTGCTCTTCTCCCCGGAAGCGATGTAAGTTCATCGTAAAAAGCAAGGCGGTATGACTCTCTTATGAGCAAAATAAAAATAATTACACCGATTGCCAACATTGAGAGATCGTAGGCATGAGCTGTTTTTATAAAATATAAACCCGCGTAAAAAGTCACGGTTATTACGAAAAAAGAGCTGTTGTAAATTAGATACCTATTAAATATCAAAAGCGCACCCATTATAAATAGCACAAAGATTCCTATAGCAAACGAGAGATCCTGCAGCGGATAAAAAGAAGCAGCAAAGAGTTTTATCTTAAACAGAGCTATTAAACTATCGTTTGGATTAACTACCAGGTATGATACGACTCCTATCTCAAGTAAAAAAAAGAGTATCTTTAAGATGCCCCAGATAGAGAAGAGTCCTCTCTCCCTCAGAGATAAAAATATAAGAAGATGAAGCGGATAAAGCAAAGAGACATATAAGAAGAGATCTGTTGCTTTTTTTGCGCTCAAATACTCAAACCCTGCATTTACTAACAGCAGCGGTACGACAATAAAAATAAATCTATTGCGGTTAAAGTGCCAAGAAACCCATAAAATAAGCACGCTTATGCCATAAAAAAGATATGGAACCAGATTAAATATAATCTCGGGTATCTTGGCTTCGTAATATGCGATAAAGAGAAATAGCAAAAATATAAAAAACGGTATTGATATATTTAGGAGTACTGATTTCAAAGAGTTCATATATTCCTTTTATATAAGCTTACCACTAGGCACTAAATTAGGCTTTTTTCAAAAACTCTGTTTTTAGGTAAATTTTTGTTCCGTTTACACGCCCCTCTACATGACCCTCTACGTCTTGTGGAATTGTGATATTTTTAACCATAGTACCTCTTTTTGCAGTAAAGCCGGCACCCTTAACCTCTAAATCTTTAATGATTACAACACTGTCGCCAGCATTTAAGACAACTCCATTGGAGTCTTTTACCACCGTACTCTCGGAAGCACCCTTAAAGCCGGCCTGGGCCCAGTTTTTCACATCCTCCTCCATGTACATCATATCAACCAAATCTTCTCTTCCAAGAGCCTTTAGAAGTCTGTATGACATAACTACAACTGCAGGAACTTCGCTCCACATACTGTCATTGAGGCAGTTAAAATGCGTCTCATCCATCTTATCAGGGTTTTGGATCTGCTCTTTACATGTTGCACATACATATATCGACTGCTCTGCGCTTGCGTCAGATGGCGCTACTTCTAATGCGCTAAGCCCTTCGCTGCTTCCACAAAGTTCACAAACGCCGCCACTTCTGGCTTCTAACTCTTTTTCTACGCTCATATTCTCTCCTATCTTATTTTTTAAACTCTAATATCTCTTCATTGCTTGCAGGTTTTCTTTTCGTATTGTCAAAAGCTTTTTGCGCCTCTTCTTCATTGTAGTTTCTACACTCCTCAATTTTTTGAGGGTTATCATTCGGTCCGATATTCTCACACATTGCAGCGTTAAACTCAAAATATGAGCATCCGCTAAAGAGAAAACTTGCTATTAAAATATATTTCCACATAAACTCAACCTTTTTTGATTATTAGATCTAAATATTTCGACGGTGTCTTTCTCATCATCTCTTGCGCAAGCCATCTTATCTGAAAATATGCCGCACCGCTGTCTCTAAGCGTCAAATAATTTTTTAAACTGCGAAGATTGAAAGTAACTATCATATCAACTTTTACGTTATCAGTTATTATATGCTTAAAAGCATCTCCGACATTGCGCTTCTTTTTTCCACTCTCAAGCGCTTCAAAAAGTGCTTTTGGATTCCCACTAAACTCTTCTAAAAACGCAAGTGAGCTTTTTGCTACAGCTATCTCATTGAAATTTTCTACTCTTTGAGATTGGAACTTCAGCTTATCATACATCGCCCCGATTTCAACTCTGTTGTACGCTTCATCACACGTTACAAACATATCAAAACTCAAAACTTTGTCTATAAAAAACTCTCTATCTTCAGCTGTCTGTGAGGCGATAAAAGCGTTGATAACAGAGCTCATGGTATAACGCGTACTTCTAACGCTTATGGCCTGTATACGGTGGCGCGCATGTTCTTGAAGTACGCCCCTGCTGGTTCCTCTTATAAGAAAACTGAGATTTGCATGCTCTAAAATAGAGTGATGAAAATGGGTCCAAGCCAAATCATGAAGCAGATTCGACTCCTCAATTTCATTTATCTTTTGACATGTTGAGTTATCCGGCATACTGCTTTCAATATATCGAATAGCCTCATTTTCACTGTTTTCAAATGAGTCATAACATGTTCTAGCCGCAGCTTCAGCCACACCGATACCGGTCTCTTGCATTAAGACAACTTCTGGCTTTGAGTATTTAATACCGTACATCATTTGCATAGATTTATCCTGCTTTGTATTCATACTATTTTACAACAATAAGCTTAGAGTCACTTCTGAATTCCGTTTAAAATCGGAACAAAATCGCACTCTTCAAGCTCCTCTTTTTGTATGGAGCCGCCCGTTTTTTTAAAACGTGTAATTATCTGTTTTGAGCCTGCCTGCATAGGAGCTATCAAAACTCCGCCTTCACAAAGTTGCTCAAAAATTTTTGAAGGAATCTCTTTTGCCGTTGCCGAAAAAAGGATTCTGTCATACGGAGCATACTGAGTCCAGCCGTTTTGTCCATCATCAAGTCTTGTGTGAATATTAGTAAAACCCAATTTTCTAAAACGCGCTTTTGCCTCTAAAATTAGAGGTTCTATTCTCTCTATGGTAAAAACTCCGCGAAAAAGATGCGACAAAACAGCTGCCTGGTAACCGCTTCCGCAACCTATCTCCAAAACCCTATCTGCACCTTTTGGCTCTAGATATTCCGTCATCTTCGCAACCGTCAAGGGAGAACTTATCCACTGCGATGAACCCATCGGCAGAGCATCCAATTTATATGCGTTATGTCTAAAACCTGCAGGAACAAACTCCTCCCTGCTTGTTTTAGCGATTGCATTTTTAACACTCTCGCTTAAAGAGAATTTCTTGTGACACTCATCCGCTAATTTTGCCGTTTTTGTCGCGGTAATTCTATCCAATCTCTACATCCATATATCGTCTCATTTTAACTATCTCTTTTTCATCATATTTAATCTCTAAACAAGCCATGTTTCCATTTCTCACATCTTCGCCATGCGGAGTTATAATTCCGCTCATCTTTGTACACTCTTCGTTTTGTGAATCGCTTGCAACAACATAGCATTGGTTTATAATGGCAAGTGCCTGCGTCAGTACTTTAAAATGCTCTGTTCTTAAAACTCCCCACCATGAGGGAACGGCTATAACATCGCACCCTTCAAGTTTTTGCCAAAAATCTTTAAAACGGAGTTCAAAGCAGATTAAAATACCAATTTTTATACCATCAATTTCCACAATCCTGATATCATCGCCGCTTCCCTCAGCCATGTATATCTGCTCATCACCAAAACGAAACAGCTTTGCCTTTGCTCTCTCATATACGATTTCACCATTATAAAATATCTTGGCAAAATTGAAAACTTCATCACCTCTTTTCTCAAGCATGCTAAGAATGATTATCTTCTTTTTTGAGGCACTCTTTAGCTCTTTGTTAGCTACATGAGAAAACTCTATCGCCGCATCATAGTTTTCATAGTCAAACCCCGTTAAACAAACTTCGGGAGCGACGATTAGAGATTTTTCGGGAGTTTTATCTACTAACGCCAAAAGTGTTTGCAAGTTAGTGTTATAGTTTTTTGTTGTTTTAAAAAGAAGCGAGCAGAGTCTATATTTGCTCTGCTTAAAAGTCGTCGTCAAAGCTTAAGCTTCCTTTTGAGTAATTGGCAACTGTTCCCTCAAAAAAGTTTGTTTTTTGGTCATTAAACTTTGAGAAATCATCAACCCATTTTATGGGATTTGCTACATTATATAGTTTGGCAAACCCGACGCTTGCGAGTCTGTCATCGGCTAGATATTGTATATACTGCTCTATAATCGAATCCGTAAGACCTAAAACCTGCCCGCCGGTTATATATCTTCCCCAATCCGTCTCAAGTCTGACCGCCTCTTTAAACATCTCTATAACTTCACCCTTAAGCTGCTCACTAAAAAGATCCGGTCTCTCTTTTCTAAGTGAATTTATAAGATTTTGAAAAAGTACCAAATGCGTCACTTCGTCTCTTTGGATAAAGCGGATCATCTGTGCGGAACCGAGCATTTTACCGCTTCTTGCAAGTGTATAAATGTACGCAAAACCGCTGTAAAAGTAGATGCCCTCAAGTATTTGGTTTGCAAAACATGCTTTTACAAAGTTGTGTTCTGTCGGGTTTTTAGAGAGTTCCTCATAAATGGCCGCAATTGCGTCGTTCTTGCTCTTTAGCATCATGTCGCGTCGCCAAAGATCATAAATCTCTTTGGAGTTTGCAGAGATGCTATCAACCATAACGGCATAACTTTGCGAGTGAAGCGCCTCTTCATAAGCCTGACGAACCAAAATAAGATTAATCTCCGGAGATGTTACATAGGGATTTATATTGTCCATAATATTGTTTGTTTGCAGAGAATCCATAAAAATAAGCTGCGAAAGCGCTTTATCATAAGCTGCTTTTTCGACATCGGTAATCTGCTTATAGTCGCTAACGTCGCGTGTCATGTCAACCTCTTTTGGAAACCATGTATTGTTTAACATCATCTCCCAAAGGTTATACGCCCACTGGTATTTTATATCGTTTAGCTCAAATATTCCGGTTGGATTGCCGCCAAATATTCGTCTATCGTTTACACTTTCATTTGATTCAGGATTATATATCTTTTTTCTGTTCATCTCTTCTCCTAAAATTCAGTATAGGATTATATCTTTATGAAGATTTTTTTTTGATAAAAGCAATATTATAAATTTTATTCAAATAAAAAATCTCTATCTTGCATAAAATTTTATAGCGTATAATAGAACAAATCTAAATAAGGAGTAGTGTGTGAAAAATTTTATAGTTTTCATACTCATAATAATTAACATGAATGCATCCGAACTAAAACCATGGAGTTCAAAAATCCAAAAACTTAGCCAAGAGGAGAAAAGTGTAATCATAAACAAAGGTACTGAGCGACCTTTTTCAGGAAAATACACAAATGAAAAATCAAGAGGAGTCTACACATGCAAAGTTTGCGATACTCCGCTTTATGACTCCGGCGATAAGTTCGATTCCGGCTCCGGTTGGCCAAGCTTTGATGATGCCATAGAGAGCGCCATCAAGAGAATCCCCGATGCGGATGGCAGAAGAGTAGAGATAGTCTGTGCAAACTGCGGAGCACATCTGGGTCATGTTTTTGAAGGAGAGGGTTTTACATCCAAAAATACAAGACACTGCGTCAATTCAATATCTCTTAATCTTGTAAAAAAGCCGGACATTAAAGATGAAAACCTCTCCTATGCCTATTTTGCGGGAGGATGTTTTTGGGGAGTAGAGTACTATCTGCAAAAGCTTAATGGCGTAAAAGAGGTAATCTCAGGATTTATGGGCGGGCATATAAAAAACCCGAGCTACTACGAGGTTGTCCGATCAAACACTGGACATCTTGAAGCTGTGGAAGTCATTTATGACAGCAATGTAATCTCATACGAAGAGATTGCTAAAACCTTTTTTGAGATTCACGATCCGACTCAAACAAATGGGCAGGGTCCAGACATTGGAGAGCAGTATCTCTCCGCAGTATTCATAAGCAGTGAAGAGGAGAGAGAAATAGTTGAGACTCTTATTGAAAAGCTTGAAGCTAACGGATACAGAGTTGCCACAAAAATACTCAACAGTTCTGAGTTTTATGCGGCTGATGAGAGTCATCAAGACTACTATGACAAAAAAGGGAGCGAGCCTTATTGTCACGGGTATGTAAAAAGATTTTAGCGCTTTAAAAAAGCAGCTCTAATCTCCTTGTACCTCTTTTTTTATTTTATGCTCGTCATACCCTTCGTTACCGCGGGATTTACTGAAATCACGTGCAGATTTATCGAGCGACTCTATCACTTCATCTTTGTATTTTGTGGCAGTATTGCCCGTTTCATGTGAATATATTATATAAACACCGACAGCCAAGACAAGAAACATCAGTTTAAAACTATTGCCGCGATAGAGGGCAAAAGCCATTATAGCAACCACAATAAGAGATACTATGTATAGAGTTCCATCCATTGCTTATCCTTTTGAAGTAAATATTTAATATTTTTTTATGGGATAGTATAGCAAAATTAAGATTATTTATGATGAATTTCACACATGTTACCATGTGTGAAAAATAGGAGATTATTTACGAATGTTTCTTTTTCTTTCGCTTTCAGTTAAGAATTTTTTACGAATACGGATGCTCTTAGGCGTTACTTCTAAAAGTTCATCATCCTCTATCCACTCTAATGCACGCTCTAGTGACATGTCACGAGGTGGAATAAGTTTAATCGCTTCGTCTGCCCCGCTTGAACGAACGTTTGACTGTGCTTTTCCTTTGATAGGATTAACCACTAAATCGTTTGAACGTGAGTGCTCACCGATAATCATACCTTCGTATACTTTTGTTTGCGGTCCTATAAAAAGAACTCCACGGTCTTGAATATTGAAAAGTGAATACGCTAAAGTTTCGCCGTTTTCCATACTTATAAGCGCACCGTAACTTCTTGATTCAACGCTTCCGCTGTATGGACGGAAATCCAAGAATGAGTGGTTCATAATACCTTCACCCTTCGTATCTGTCAAGAACTGTCCTCTAAAGCCTATAAGTGCACGAGCCGGAATTTCAAACTCGATTCTTTGGAAGCCTTGTCCCATCGGAACCATAGATTTCATCTCAGCTTTACGCTTGCCAAGTTTTTCAATTACCGAACCGCTTAAGTTTTCTGGAACGTCAATCACTAAATGCTCAAACGGTTCACACTTAACACCTTCAATTTCTCTAACGATTACTTCCGGACGAGATACACCAAATTCGAAATTTTCGCGGCGCATATTTTCAGCAAGAATTGTAATCTGAAGCTCACCACGTCCTGAAACTTTAAATTTACCCTCACCGACAACTTCAAGTTTCATTGCAACGTTAGTCGTCATTTCAAACTCTAAACGCTCTTTTAGTTTGTTTGAAGTTACGTGCTTACCTTCTTGACCGGCAAGTGGTGAATCATTTACAGAAAATACAACTGTTAAAGTTGGCTCTTCAATGTGCATTGGGTCAAGTGGCATAGGATTTTTAGGATCACATACCGTATCTCCAACATCAACAGTCTCTAAACCTGCGAATGCTACTATGTCTCCAGCTTCTGCCTCTTGAATCTCCATACGGTTAAGACCGTGAAAACCAATAAGCTTACTAATTTTACCTTTTACCATTTCACCATCAGCTTTTGCAAGTATAATGTTGTCACCTTTTTTGATAACACCGTTAAAAATACGAGAAATACCTATTTTACCGACATAGTTATCGTAGTCAAGTGTAAATACTTGAGCTTGAGTCGGATTTTCTCTATCACCCTCTGGCTCAGGAATATGCTTTAAAATTGTTTCAAATATGCACTCAAAGTCTCCATCAGGATCCGCCATGTCAAGCTTAGCTATACCATCTCTTGCTGCTGCATAGATAATAGGGAAGTCTTGTTGATCATCAGTTGCACCCATTGCAGCGAATAGGTCAAACATCTCATCTACAACACGATCCGGTTCAGCAGAAGGCTTGTCAATCTTGTTAATAACAACAATCGGCTTTTTACCAAGTGCTAACATCTTCTTAACAACAAACTTAGTTTGAGGCATAACACCCTCATAAGCATCAACAAGAACTAAAACACCATCTACCATCTTAAGAACACGTTCAACTTCTCCACCAAAATCTGCGTGACCCGGAGTGTCAATAATGTTAATCTTATAATCTTTATAACGAATAGCCGTATTCTTAGAAAGAATCGTGATTCCACGCTCTCTTTCTAAATCGTTGCTATCCATTGCTCTTTCATCATGTTGCTCATGAGCTCCATACGTTCCTGACTGTTCTAATAATCCATCAACCAATGTAGTTTTACCATGGTCAACATGGGCTATAACTGCAATATTTCTAATCTTTTGCACGAGGCTTCCTTCTTTGGCTTCTTAAACATGAAACCAAGATAAAAATTTTCGCGATTATACCTTAAATAATGTTATATCTATGTAAAAGTAGTGTTATAATACATTTAAAAGCAAGAGAGTTGTTCATTTTTAGGAGTTATATGATTTATTATCCAAATAAACTAGATACTATTTTTGACAAACTAAAGAGTTACGGTATTAAGCCTATTATTGTTGGCGGGTATATTAGAGACTATCTTGCTAAGATTGAGTCAAAAGATATAGATATTGAAATTTACGGTATATCATCCTTTTCAGAGTTGCAAAATATACTAAAAGAGTTTGGCAGTGTTAATGTCGTAGGAAAAAGTTTTGGGGTTTGTAAACTATACTTTGAAGAGTACGATTTAGACTTCTCATTTCCAAGAATCGACAACAAGGTTCAATCAGGACATCGAGGATTTGAGATATCTATAGACACGACACTTGATTTTGAAACCGCAACATCAAGAAGAGATTTTACGATGAACTCTGTAGGTTATGATGTTATAGAGAGAAAAATATTAGACCCATTCGGCGGAATTAAAGATTTTGAGAACAAAATACTTAAAGCCGTAAATTTAGAGAGTTTTGGCGAGGATCCTCTTAGAGTTTTAAGAGCTGTTCAATTTGCTACAAGATTTGAGCTTAAAATTGAAGATAATCTTTTTTCTATATGTAAAGATATGGTCTTAAGCGGAATGTTAAACGAGCTTCCAAAAGAGAGGATATTTGAGGAGATTAAAAAGCTTCTTCTTTATGCAAAAAAGCCCTCGCGCGGATTTGAACTCTTAAAAGAGTTTGGAAGTGGCTTGTATACTCAAAATATTTCCGTAATTGACGAGGTTGCAAAACAGCGAACAACAAACAATCAAACAAATATTGTTTTGATGTTAGCAGCTCTTTGTTATAACTTTTCTCAAAAAGAGGCACAAGATTTTATAGAAAAAATAACTCATGAAAAAGAGCTTTTACAAAGATCTCTTCTGCTTATAAAAAAACATAGTGAAGTAGAGACTCTTTATGAAAATAGCATAAACGATTATCACCTATACAAACTCGCTGCTGAAGTAAATATAGAAGAACTCCTTATTTTAAGCAGTTCAATCTACTTTGCAAATCACAATTCTGAAATTTACAGAGCCGGCGAAGAGATAAAAAAAAGAGCCAGAGAGCTCAATATACTCAACAAAAAACTTCCAGCCATTTTAATGGGAAGAGATATTTTAAAGTTTGGAGTTGAGCCATCACCTCTCTTTTCAGAGATTTTGAACGAAGCTTATGAAGCTCAAATGCATGGTAAATTTAAAAATTATGACGAGGCTTTTCTCTGGTTAAGAGAATATATATCTCACAAAGCAAGCTTTGTGTAGCTTTAGGGGGTTGCAAGGGACATTTGTCCCTGCCACTAGAATGGGCTTTTGCTCATTCTGGTGTGTAATAAACTAAAGTCTTGAACTGTCTATCTCTATAACAGTATGAACATTCCCTCTAGGATTATAATCAGCCACTATTTTCATATATTTTGGTTTTAATTTTCTCTCTAAAACACTATATATCTCATTTGCACTATTTTCATGAGAGATATGTCTCTCTCTAAATGAGTTTATATAGAGCTTTACAGCTTTTAATTCTACAACCCACTCATCAGGCGTATACTCCAAATATATTGTTGCATAATCAGGATATCCGCTTCTAGGACAAAGACAAGAAAACTCCGGAAGTGTCATCTTTATAAGATAATTTCTCTTATGCTCATTTGGCCAAATTTCCAAATCTTTCTCTACATCAAACTCTTGAATAATTTTTTCACCGTATTTCATACTAACTCCTGTTATTTTCATTTTTATCTAAAGGCGCTATATATCTGCCTTGCATATAATCTATTTTCAACTCCTGCGCTAAAGCGTAACTATTTTGGCTCTCAATCATCTTTACCCATGTTTTAACACCCTTTTCATGTGCCATAACATTAAACCCGCTCACAATACTCTTATACTCTCTCTCATCACTATCTTTTGTGTAATATGAGTCAATTCTTGCAATATCAATATCCAAATCACGCAGATATAAAAAACTTGTATGCAAAGAACCCAGTCTATCTATAGCCACAAGAACTCCCAAATCTCTAAGCTGCTGCAAGATTGCATTAAACTTCTCTATTCTTGGATAATATTCGTTCTCGTTAAATATTAATATAATTCTACTTTTTACACACTCATTTTTTACGAAAACCTCTTTTATCTTTGTTAAAATTGTATAGTTTCTAAGAGAAGTTGGAGAGATCTGTATAGCAAATTTACCGCTGTCGGGTTTTTTGCACATCTTTAATATTTTTTCCAAAACTATTAAATCATAATCACCCATTAATCTCAATTTATCTAAGATTTTCATATAATTCTTTTGATGAAGCAATTTTTTATCTTCTGTTTTTAATTTTACAAAACACTCTTTAAATAGTTCTATTTTATTTTCAAATACACTCTGTGTATATATTAATAGATCTTTTCTTTTAATAGCATTTATAACACTATACTCAAGTTCGTTTGGATTTATATTAACTTCAATACTCTCCATTGCCAATTTTGAATTTCTATTTTTAACCTGGAGTTCAAAAAGATTTTCTATTAAATAATCAATATCCTTTGAAAATACCGTATCGTTAATTGCTCCGGAAATTTGTATCTCAATATCATCAATCTTAAAATCTTCACTTTTTAGGCACAGTAGCTCTAAAATTGTCTTATATTGACTCTTGTCTCCGCTGAGTCCGATAATAAAATCACCACCTTTTATGCGTCCGATAGGAAAGTTATATATATCTTTTGATTTTAGGTAATCAGCTATCCAATCAATTGTTTTAGAGAGTACTTTATCGCCGTTTTTTATACCATAACGACTATTTATCTCATAAAGATTATCAACACTTAAAAGTACAAGTGTATACTCTTTAGACTCATTTATCTCTTTTTTTAGATACTCATACATATACTCTCTTGTAAAAGCTTTTGAGATGCTATCCGTTATTTTAGTATCAAACCCTTTATATATAAGGTAAAAAATAAAATAGATACTAAATACTAAAACTAAAATTGATTCAACGTAAAATGAGGTACTTAAGGTATCTTGGCTGGTTATAAAAGTATGAAGAACTAAAGCAACAACAAGAGCAAAAATAGGAAGTACCATCCTAAGTGCTAACTTAAAACGGTACTCTCTCTCTTTAATCTCCGGAAGTAACATGTAGTACTAAAATGTTAAACATCTAAATGTTTAACGTCTTTTGCATGTGTTTGAATATAGTTACGGCGAGGTTCTACTTCATCACCCATAAAGAGAGTAAATGTATCGCTTGCTAGTTCTGCATCTTCAATCGCAACTTGCAGTAAAACTCTATTTTCAGGTGTCATAGTAGTCTCCCAAAGCTGATCTGGATTCATCTCTCCAAGACCTTTATAGCGTTGGATATATGCACCTTTTTTAGCATAATCGATAATATTATTTAATACTTTCAAAACATCATCTTTGAAATCTAAATTCCAATCTTTTATCTTTGTATAGACATAACTAGCTTCACAAAAGTGCGGTGCTGCAAATAATTCATCATTTATAAATAACTCTTCCATTCCATCTTTTGTCTGTACAAAAATATGAATTGAATCTTCAGTAATTGTTTTTGTAAGGATATTGTTTCCTTTGTTAGTCAAAAACTCTTCGACTTTTTTGTACATACTTTTTATATCAAGACCTATAAGATCAGGATTTTCTATGAAATGGCGTATAAGTTCTACTAGTGCATATCTTCTCTCTAGAGCCTCTAATGAACCTCTGTAGTGATCAACCATTTTAAAGTATGAGACCAAATCGTTGTGTCCTACAGTTTGTTCCTCTAAACACTCTATTCCGTTATCAATTAAAAAGTCATTCATCTGGCGATCATCTTTGAAATAGATCTCTTTTTTGCCTTTTTTATAGCGATAAAGCGGTGGTTGTGCTAGATAGAGATATCCGTTTTCAATAACTTCACGAAAATGACGGAAGAAAAATGTAAGAAGCAGTGTTTGAATATGTGAACCATCAACGTCAGCATCCGTCATGATGATGATTTTATGGTAACGAAGCTTCTCTTCATTATACTCATCACCTATGCCACAGCCCATAGCCGTAATCATATTTGTAATCTCTTCAGATTTTAAAATCTTGTCAAGTCTTGCTTTTTCAACATTTAAAATCTTACCTTTTAGCGGTAAAATTGCTTGAAAAACTCTATCGCGTCCCATCTTTGCAGAGCCGCCCGCAGAGTCGCCCTCCACTAGGTAAAGTTCACAGATAGAAGCGTCTTTGCTTTGACAATCTGCAAGTTTTCCAGGAAGTGTTCCTACACTCATAGAATCTTTTCTACGTGTTAACTCTCTTGCTTTTTTAGCAGCTTCACGACCGCGTGCTGCCATAAGAGATTTTGCAACAATCGATTTTGCTTCGATTGGGTTTTCTTCAAAGTATTTACTTAAAAGTTCATATGTTGCTTTTTGAACTAACGGTCTTACATAAGTATTTCCAAGTTTACCTTTTGTTTGTCCTTCAAATTGAGGCTCTGGAACACGAGCTGAAACAATAGCAATAAGACCCTCACCTGTATCTTCACCGCTTATTTTTATATCTTTCTCTTTAGCGGCTCCGTTTTGAGAGTTGTAGTTTGATATTGCGCGCGTAAGGGCTGCACGAAATCCAGCTTCATGCGTTCCGCCGTTTGGAGTACGTATATTATTTACAAAAGAGTAAATTTTTTCTTCATAAGAGTCGTTGTACATAAGTGCTACGTCAAACTCTATATCTTCAATCTTTGAACTAAATTCAAAAACTTTAGCAACTTCTTGTTTTTTATTTAAATCTGTAACATACTGTGCTATTCCACCTTCAAAATGGTATGTTTGCGAAACATTAGTTTTCTCATCATTAAAATTAATAGTTATGAATGGATTGAGGTATGCAAGTTCTTTAAATCTTCTAGCTAAATAATCAAACTCAAAAATTACTGTTTCAGTAAATATACTAGGATCTGGAGCAAACTCTATTGTAGTACCTGATTTGCGAGTTTTACCTATGCTTTTTAAAGGTTCTTGAGGTATACCTTTTTTAAAGTCCTGCTCATGAATCTCTCCATTTCTATAAATAGTCATTTTTAGATCTGAAGATAGTGCGTTTACAACAGATACACCTACACCATGAAGACCACCGGAAACTTTATAGGTATCTTTATCGAACTTACCACCGGCGTGAAGAACTGTTAAAACAACAGTAGCTGCACTTATCCCTTCGCCTTGATGTATATCGGTAGGAATACCACGACCGTTATCAGATACTTTACATGTACCATTTTTTGTAAGAGTAATATTGATTGTATCACAGTGACCAGCCATCGCTTCATCAATAGAGTTATCAATAACTTCATAGACTAAATGATGTAAACCTCTATGACCTGTATCACCTATGTACATACCAGGTCGTTTACGAACTGCTTCTAATCCCTTTAGGACTTTAATATTACTAGCTCCGTAATTTTCCATTCAATACTCCATTATAACTTTGTTACATAATTGGAGATATTTTATCTAATTTATTCTAAAAGAAAGTTTTATACTATCTGATGTTACACACTAAAACGAACGTGTCCGTTATAGTGGCAGGGATAAATGTCCCTACAACCCCCTGAAGCTACAAAACGAAGTTTCTTTAGAAAAAAACAAGTTTTTTTGAGAACTATAAAGTATTTTTATGTATTTTTTGTAAAGGTGTATTAAATCAGTTAAATAACTATAGGCATTACGACTGTTTTAAAATTACCCTCACTTAAAACAAAAGGAAGATTACTCTCATTTAAACCAATGTTGAACTCTGAGCTGTTTATGCTATTTAAAAAATCTAAAAGATGTCTGCTGTTGATGGCAATAATAAAAGGTGAAGAGAAGCCTGTTTCTTGATTGATTTCAGTTTTTGCTTCTATATTATCATCACTTAGTGATTCAAACGTTATGCTATTTTGTAAAAAAGTTATTTTAACATCTGAAGAGATTGTTGTAATCTGCTTAATAGACTCAATCATTGTAGCTTTTGGAAGAGTTAACGTTTTTGATATCTCTTTAGGAATTATTCTGGAATATTCTGGAAATTTTCCATTTATCAGTTTTGTAAAAAATGTGTATTGCTCAGAATGGATAATAAGATTTGTCTCATCATAGTAAAGCTCTATGTCCTCAAAAAAGAGTTTTTGAATTTCTATTATTGCTTTTCTAGGAATTATTATAGATAACTGATTGCTATTTTGGTTTTTAATATTTACAACTGCCAATCTTCTTGTATCGGTTGATGCAAAGTTAATTCCCTCTTCTTTTATGTCGATAAGCGCACCGTTGAGTTCAAATTTAGGGTTGTTGTTATCAATTGAGGGAGTTATTTTTTTAAGTGAGTCTATTAGTGAGTGTGAATTGATCAGTATACGAGGCTTTCCTTCATAAGCAGGGAAGGACGGGAATTCACTATAAGAGAATGTTGGTAGTTTAAAGCTAGAGTGTGATTGAGAGATATAAAGAGTGTCATTTTTAACTTCTAAAGTAATATCGCCATCTTTTAAGATTCTAACAATATCTAAGAATTTCTTACCGTTTGCTGTAACTGTACCGTCTTGGATAATATTTACTTTGTCTGTTGATACAAAAAGACCTATTTCATAATCTGTAGCTTTAATATTTAATTTTGAATTTGAAACATCCAGTAATAGATGAGACGTAATTTGTGAAGCATCTTTTTTTTCTAAAAACGGTTGAACATGAACCAAAATATTTTCAATGATAGACTTTTGTATCGTTATCTTCATTTGAATCCCTATTTATTATATAAAATTATAGTAGTAGTAGTAGGGGGGAGTGATAATGTGAATATTATCAATTTACTCCTACCACGAGAGCTTTTTAGATGTGATGAACCTTCGGGAGTTTTTTCACATCTATTCACTTAAGTAATTATATCTTTTTTTTATCTTTTTTAAGAAGATGAAGTTATTTTATTGGTTAATTCTTGTATTTTAACCTTGAAATCTTCATCGTTTTGAATGAGTTCGTTTATTTTTTTCAACGTATGACTAATTGCCGTATGATCTTTCATTCCAAAGTACTGTGCAAGCTGCGGCATGGTGTTTTGAGTTAAATCACGACAGAGATAAATTGCAATTCTTCTAGCGTAAACCAGATTTTTACTTCTTCCTTTTGAGCGTATTTCGCTCGGTTTTATATTCAGATCTTTAGCGACATTTTGTGTGATAATATCGAGGGTAAGATTGGCACGATTTTCCTGAAGTTGATCTTTTAAAACACTCTTCGTAAACTGTAAATCTATATCGACATGCATAAGTTGTGAATAGGCATGTAGTTTAGATAAAATCCCCTCAATTTCACGAACATTACTCTCAATTACCGTTGCTATATAATTTATAATATCTTTTGTAAGAATAACTTTATTGATTTTACATTTATTCTCTATAATGGCTATCTTCGTCTCAAGTTCAGGCGGTTGAATATCTGCAACAAGTCCATGCTCAAAGCGGCTTTGAAGTCTTTTTTCAAGTCCCGCTATCTTTTTTGGATGCTTATCAGCTGTTAGTATAATCTGTTTTCCGACTCCCTTTAGAGCTTCAAACGTGTGAAAAAACTCCTCTTGAATCCCCTCTTTATTGCTTAAAAACTGGATATCGTCTATAAGGAGCACGTCGCATTTACGGTATTTCTCTTGGAATCTCTCCATAGTTTTATTTCTTACATGACGTATAAAATCATTTAAAAACTGCTCAACCGTAGTGTAGATAACGATTTTTCCCTGATTTTGAAAAACGTTTCCCGCTGCTTGCATCAGGTGGGTTTTGCCCAAACCGACTCCTCCGTGAATAAAAAGAGGATTGTAGAGAATTCCCGGTTTTTCGCTTACACTCTTTACGGCGGCATAGGCAAACTGGTTGGAGCCTCCGACCATAAAATTTTCAAAAGTGTGTGAAGGATTCAATAGGGAGTGCTGATGTTTCTGCTCTTTTTTATGCTCTGTTTTTTTAGACTCAATCTGGTTTTTAAGTAAAATTTTCACAGTGACATTAGACGAGTCGTGTACTTCAAAAAGATGTTTGATTTTTGAGCTGTATTTGTTTTTTATCCAATTTAAAACCAGAGAGTTTGGAGCATAAAACAGAGCTGTATCACTGGTGGATTTTTTTGTGTCATAAACGAGATGCTTTATATATCTGTTATATTCAATTTCGGGTATCTCTTCTTTTAGCAGAAGCAAAATCTTTTGACCTATATTCACAACTCTTCCTCTATCTCTATTGTATTTGTGAATAATAGCGATTATTGCCATAAATAGAGTTAAAATTATGTGAATAACAAATTTGTGAATATGTGAATAGCTTAAGGACACCCCTAAAATAGTTGCACTATAATACGAAAATATCATGCCAAGAGGATGGAGATGACAATTTTAGGAATAGACCCGGGAACAAGAAAGATGGGTTATGCTCTTATCTCTTTAGAAAAAGGCAAAATAGCATTAATCGAGGCGGGACTTATAAAGATAAAAGCCGAGGAGTTGCAGTTTCAGATACCTCAAATGGTCGAGGCGTTCGAGAGCATATTTAAAAATCACAAGATAGATGAAGTCGCAATTGAAGATATTTTTTATGCGCATAATCCAAAAACAACAATCAAACTAGCACAGTTTCGCGGAGCTATCATGCTTATGCTTCTTCAGCAGTTCGGGCAGTTTAACGAATACACCGCTCTTCAAGTAAAAAAAGCATTAACAGGAAACGGCAAAGCGACAAAAGAGCAGGTAGCTTACATGGCAAAGATGCTTTTAAATATAAAAAAAGAGATAAAACCGCTCGATATAACGGACGCTATCGCCGTTGCCATAACTCACTCCCAAAGAGTAAGGCTTAAGCTGCAGTAATTTCCATCTTGTTATAAATCAAAAAGTAAATTTTTTTAAACAGTATAATTTTGTTATAAAATAGTTAAGGAAAATAATGAATCCATTTGCAAATTTGCCTGAGGGGCACCCGGTAAGAGTCTATTTAGAAGAAAATATGTTAATGAGAGGACTTATTTCAAGCATAAACAGTATAGATATAGTAGAAAATTTTGAAGAGTTTGAAGACAAGTTTAAAAAGCTTTGTCTTGTTGAGAAGCATTTTGCAAGAAAAGAGAACCAACTTTTCCCATATCTTGAAAAGTACGGCTGGACGAGTCCCTCACAAAATATGTGGGCTTTTCACGATGATATAAGAGCAGAGATAAAAACCGCAAGAGCTTTAGTACAAGAGAAAAATATGCCCGCTTTGATGCAGCAGCTACAGGTAGTTTTTACAAACTTAGAACATATCATGCAGGTTGAAGAGGGAAGACTTCTTCCAAATGCGCTAAGCATGCTTGATGAAGATGACTGGAAAGAGATGCGTTCAGGCGATGAGGAGATAGGCTGGATGTTTGATACGCCGCCTGCTGCTTATCCTGCGCATGTAGAGGGTGAATATATCCATCCGTCTCAAGATAAACAGAAGAGAAAATTGCCTTTTTCACTTGAGAACAGAATCAATCTAGAAGAGGGTTACATGCTGCCTGAGCAGATTAACTGGCTTTTGAAGTTTATGCCGGTCGATATCACTTATGTAGATGAAAATGACATTGTTATCTTCTATAACCGCGGTGATGAGAGAGTATTTCCAAGAAGTGCGGGAATTATCGGGCGTGAGGTAAAATTTTGCCATCCTCCGAAATCTGTAGATCAGGTTTTAATGATTTTGCGAGAGTTCAAAGCTGGTCGCAGAGACGAAGCCGAATTTTGGATAACGTTTAAAGGCAAGTTTATTCACATTCGTTACTTTGCTATAAGAGACGATGAAGGTGTTTATAAAGGCGTTATAGAGGTTTCTCAAGATGTTACTCATATCAGAGGTTTAGAGGGTCAGCAGAGATTACTCGATTGGGAATAATTTAGTTACAATGGCAATATTATAAAAGAAGGAGATTTGATTTATGTCATATTTAAATAATGCAAATATAAAAAAAGAGGCAAATATCTACCATGAGGGAAAAGTTACAAGCAGAACTGTCGAGTTTAAAGACGGCAGCGTAAAATCGCTTGGAATTATGTTGCCGGGCGAATATACTTTTGGAACAAAAGAGGCTGAGATAATGGAGATGATGAGTGGAGAGTTGGATATAAAACTTCCAGGGGAAGAGTGGAAAACACTTAAAACTCCAGAGAGTTTTAATGTTCCTGCAAACTCATCATTTGATCTAAGAGTAAAAACCGTTACAGACTATTGCTGTTCATATATTAAATAGTTTTACAACTCCGGATTAATACTCCGGAGTTCTCTCTTTTGGACCTCTATAGAGTTGTCTAGGTCTGGCAATCTTGACTGTTTTTTGTTGATTCAGTTCGCTCCACTGCGCAATCCAACCAGGTGTTCTACCTATTACAAAAATAACCGCAAACATCTCTTTTGGAATTTTTAGTGCTTGAAGAATAAGTCCTGAATAAAAATCTATATTTGGATAGAGATTACGGCTGATAAAATATTCATCATTTAATGCAATCTGCTCTATCTTATTTGCAACCTCAATAAGTTCACTGCTAATGCCTAGCTCTTCAATAAGCTCATTACGGAGATTTTTAAGAATGGTGGCGCGAGGGTCAAAGTTTTTATATACGCGATGTCCAAATCCCATCAGTCTAAATGGGTCATCCTTGTCTTTTGCTTTAGCTATAAACTCATCTACCCTATCAACGGTTCCAATCATCTCTAGCTGACGAATTACACTCTCATTTGCTCCGCCGTGGCTTCTTCCCCACAGAGCGCCTATTCCTGCGCTGATAGCGGCATAAGGGTGCGCATTTGTTGAGGCAAGATTTCTTACGGCGGTAGTCGAGGCATTTTGCTCATGGTCTGCATGGAGGGTAAAGATAGTATCTAGAGCTTTTATCTCTATGGGTTTTAATTCAATATAGTCATGAGGATAAGCTCGCAACATATAAAGAAAGTTTTCGGTAAAACCTTTATTTATATCCGGGTATATAATAGGTAGTCCGTTTGAGTATCTGTATGAAAAAGCGGCAAGCGTAGGGATTTTTGCAACTATTCTGTTTGCCATCTCAGTATACTCCTCAGAGTCTTTTATGTCCAAATGAGTATAGTAAAATGTTGAAAGAGCAGAAACTCCTGCCGAGAGAATTGCCATTGGGTGCGCGGCATCCGGAAAAGAGTCAAATAGTTTTTTTACCCCCTCGTGTACAAATGAGCGTTTTTTCATCTCTAACGCAAAATCAGCCAACTCGCTTTTGTCAGGAATCTCGCCGTTTATAAGAAGGTAAGCAGTATCTAAAAAACTCTTCTTCGTTGCAAGATATGCTATATCGTAGCCTCTGTACATAAGTTTTCCCGCTTCGCCGTCTATATATGTTATGTCGGATTTACATGATGCCGTAGAGGTATAACCCTCATCATAGGTAAACATGTTAGTCTCTTTGTAGAGCGTTGAGATATCGATAACTGAGGGTCCGACGCTTGCATCTAGTATGGGAAACTCATAACTTTTTCCATCACGATTGTTTGTTAGTGTTACTGTATCTTTCATACCATACCTTTTTTGTTTAGTGACAATTATACTATAGAAATTGTGCAACCATTTTATTTAATGTTGCCTCGTCCAAAGCACCTGAAACCCTATGAACCTCTTTCGCATCTTTAAAGACTACTATTGTCGGGATGCTTCTTATGCCAAACCTTGCACCGAGATTTTGTTCATTTTCGGTGTTTACTTTTACATAGAGCGCTTTGAGTGGAAAATTTGCCGCACTTTTGGCAAAATTTGGTGCCATCATTTTACATGGACCACACCACGGCGCCCAAAAATCTACAATAACCGGAATATCGCTGTTCACCACTACCTCGTCAAAGTCAGCGTTTGTTAGCTCGATGGGTTTTGTATCAAGAAGTGAACTTTTACATTTTCCGCAATTGGCTTTTTTGTAAGAGTCTCTTTGCGGAACATTGTTAACACTTTTACAAACGGGACAAACTACTCTCATTTTAACTCCTTAGTTGTTATAGAACAGTGGCAAAAATACCGCCTCTTCTATAGATGAAAAATCTTTTTTTGCTCTTTGATGCGGTAGCTTTTTTAAACTCATCCAAATTGGCTATCTCTTTGTTTTCTACTTGAATAATGATATCATTTTTTCTTACACCCGAATTAAACGCTTCACTGTTTTGATCTACTTCTTTAACTAGTATACCTTCTATTGTGAGACCCAGTTGTTGTTTAATAGCAGGAGTTATTTCAGAGAGCTTCATACCTTTATACTCAAACTCACCCGCAACAACTTTACTATCGAGTGTGGCAAGAGTCACATTTACTATATCTATCTTTTTGTCTCTTAAAAATTTTATATTTACCACTCTTTGCGGAGCGTAAGAACCTATGGTGTTTTTAAGTTCACTTGCACTTTCAATTTTTTTGCCATTTACGGAGATAATCAAATCACCTCTTTTAAGTCCGGCTTTTGCCGCGGGTGAGTTCTCCTCCACGCCTGTAATAAGCGCGCCGTAATTTTCATCATAAAAACTGCTCATGTCTTCGCTGACGTCTGCTATAGTGACTCCAAGATATGCACGGGTAAATTTGCCGCTCTCTATCAAACTTGTTGCTATCGAGGTTACCATGTTTGAGGGGATTGCAAACCCGATGCCGACATTTCCGCCGGATTTTGAGATAATGGCTGAGTTTATTCCTATGAGATGACCAGCTGAGTTTATAAGTGCGCCGCCCGAATTTCCCGGATTTATAGAAGCATCAGTCTGTATAAAATCTTCATACTCTACGATTCCCACGCCGCTTCTGCCGGTAGCTGAGACTATTCCCTGTGTGATTGTCTCGCCTACTCCAAAGGGATTTCCCAGAGCAAAGACGATGTCCCCGACTTTTACTTTGTCCGAGTCATAAAATGTTACGGCATTTAGGTTTTTTGCCCCAATCTTAATAACAGCCAAATCGCTCTTCTCATCTTTGCCGATGAGTTTTGCCTCATACTCTTTTTTATCTCCTGCCAGATTTACTATAATCTCATCTGCGCCGTCGATGACATGGTTGTTTGTAACAATATATCCATCTTCTGAGATGATAACACCCGAGCCTAGCGATTTTTGGATTCTATCTTGAGGAATATCCCCGTACCCTTTAAAAAACTCTCTAAAAAACGGGTCATTAAAGAAAGGGTTTGCGCTGTAGAGATTCCCTTTCATCTCTTTTTTTATAGAGATATTTACGATGCTTGTTCTAACGTTTTGTAGAATGTTGTTATAGGAGAGTATCTGGTTTTGTGCGCTTGGGAAGTTTCTCTCAATATTTTTAGGTGCGTATTTAAACTCCACGCTCTCTTTTGCATAAAGTAGCGAAAGCACCAGAGTAAATAGAATAAAGAACTTTTTCATTTTTTCATTCCTTTTAGTTTTTTTGCGGTTGACAAAATTTTATAACTAAATGGTTTATGAAATACTAATGAACTAAAACTCGCCTTGCAAATATTTGAGTGAATCGGCTTTTATATAATATAGAGAGTCTGTTATATTGCGAAGATTGGTATAACTGCCGATGCCAAAAGCAAATCGGCTCTCTTCACAGAGCAGTGTTATGCCCTCGCTCATATCTACATGTGAGAGTTTTGAATTTTCAAGCAGTAGCGCGCCCTTGATACCGTTAAATTCTAAAGTGAGTGTTATCCAGTCAAATCCTCTAGCGTTGTCTTGTGCCGCTAGAGTAATTTTAACGGTAGTAGCAGAGACAACTTCTATGAATCTTAACTCTGCATCTATAAAGTTGTCAAAACGCTTTAAAAACGCATTGCAATCTTTTTTAAGCAGTGGTCTCATCCTATTGACAACCTACACACTCCATGCTTCTGTCTTCAACATCGCTTGCCATCTCAGGAGATTGTGAACGAAGATAGTAGGTAGATTTAAGTCCTAACCTCCAAGCCAACATGTAAATTTCGTTTAGGTATTTACCGCTTGCTTTGTCAAGCGTTATAAATATGTTAAGACTTTGACCTTGATCTAGCCATTTTTGACGGATTGCTGCTGCTTTGATAAGAACCGTTTGGTTCAAATCATACGCAGGAGTATAGTACGCCCAAGTATCGGGAGAGAGTTCAGGAACAACAACGGGAATAAGTCCCGAGAGATTCTCCTCATACCACTTTCGCTTAAATACCGGCTCAATCGCCTGCGTCGTGCCTGTTAAAATAGAGATAGAACTCGTAGGCGCTATCGCCATAAGATAACCGTTTCTCATGCCCTGTTTTTTGACTTTGGCACGAAGTTCGTCCCACTCGTAAGCTGAAGCAAAAAGTCCGCCACGGTCAACAAGCTTTTTAACCTCCGCATTTGCATGATCCATCGGCATAATGCCTTGGCTCCATTTAGAACCCTCATACTCTGAGTAAGAGCCTTTTTCAAGTGCAATGTCGCTAGATGCAGAGATGGCATTAAAACTAACAGCTTCCATTATCTCATCTACTTTGTCAAAGTGCTCTTGGCTTCCCCATGTTATAGCTTTTTGCGCCAACATCTGCGCTTCGCCCATAACACCAAGACCGATCGCGCGCGTTTTCATGTTAGTGCGTTTTACTTTCTCAAGCGGGTAGAAGTTAAGATCTATTACATTATCTAACGCGCGAATCGCAATGGGGACGATTCTGTCAATGTCCTCTTTAGTATTTACGCGGGAGAGATTGACCGAAGCGAGATTACAGACCGCAGTGTCGCCGTCTATCTTCTCTTTTTCCACCATGTATATTTCACGTCCGCCAATAGCGTCCAATGCCGTTACTTTTTTGGCAGGCTTCTCTAAGCCGCTGTCAACTTTGATAATCTCTTCCTCTTCATAACTAACGCTCTCGCCATTTTCAAAAATAAATTTTATCTTGTAGTGGTTAGGGTTTGTGTTTTGAAAAATCTCCGTACAAAGGTTAGAACTTCTGATAACTCCGCAATGGCTGTTAGGGTTTGCACGGTTTGCGTTATCCTTGAAACATAGAAACGGGCTGCCGCTCTCAAAATAGGATGTAAGTATTTTTTTCCAAAGATTTTTTGCTTTTATCTTCTCTTTTACGATAGTCTCATCTTGTTCAAACTCTTTATATTTCTTGTTAAACTCTTCGCCGTGAAGCGTGGTAAGCTCTTTGCAGTCGTAAGGATCAAAGAGTGTCCAGATGCCGTCCTCTTGAACTCTTTGCATAAAGAGATCGTTTATCCAGAGTGCAGGGAAAAGGTCATGTGCGCGACGACGCTCTTCGCCCGAGTTTTTCTTCAAATCCAAAAAGTCGTTTATATCTATATGCCATGGCTCCATATAAACAGCGATAGCACCTTTTCTGGTTCCCAGCTGATCAACGGCAACGGCTATGTCGTTTGTAATTTTTAGAAACGGTATGGTTCCGCCGGCTGCATTTTTATGCCCGTCGATATATGAACCCATTGAGCGGACATTTGTCCAATCCCAGCCGATTCCTCCGCCAAATTTTGAAAGAAGCGCCATCTCTTTGTATGAGTCAAAGATTCCCTCTATATTGTCGGGGGTCGAACCGATGTAACATGAGCTGAGCTGATGCCTTGGTGTTCTTGCATTGCTTAGAGTAGGTGTTGCAAGCATGACTTCAAATTTAGAAATCATGTCGTAAAATTTTATAGCCCACTCCTCTTTTTTCTCTTCTCTTTGCGCCAAAAACATAGCAATAGCCATAAACATGTGCTGTGGCAACTCTATAGGGTCTGAGTTTCTGTCTTTTATGAGATATCTGTCATAGAGCGTTTTAACGCCAAGATAGTTAAACTGCATATCTCGTTCTGGTTTTATATGCTTTTCAAGCTCGTCAAGGTTGTACATCTCTTTTAGGCCAAGAAGAATTTTCCCCTCTTTTTCCCCTCTTTGGAAATACTCTTTTAATGATGAGTAACCCGTAAATCCGTTTACTTGATGGTAGAGGTTAAACAAGAAGAGTCTTGAAGCAACAAAGGTCCAGTTGGGAGCATCTATGTCTATCTTGTCGACCGCTGTTTTAATAAGTGTCTGCTGTATCTCTTTTGATGTTATACCGTCGCGGAACTGTATCTGCGCATCGACTTCGAGTTCGCTTTGAGAAACGTTATCTAACTCTTTGACGGCAGCGGATGTATACTTCTGTATCTTTGTAATATCCAACGGTTCGGTTCTGCCGTTTCTTTTTATAATTGTTATCATATGATTTCCTGCTATGTTGCATTAAGCACAAATAAGTGCTTAACGACTTTTGATTTTGCTAATGAATATTAGCACAATTATGTCATTTATTTGTTGAAAACTCTCTTGAAAATTTTATCTACATTTTTTGTATAGTAGTCAAAATTGAAGCATTCGCGAATTGCCTCTTCGCTCAAACTTGCTCTCAGCTCTTCGTCCGCCAAGAGATGGTTTAGGTAGAGAGATTCTCCCTTTTCATTTGTGGTTGGTTTGCCCTGCTGTATCTCTTCCCAGACCATCATCGCGTTTCTCTGAACTATGCGGTAAGCATCCTCGCGGCTGACACCCTTTAGCGGAAGTTCTAAAAGTACTCTTTGGGAAAAGACAAGTCCGCCGGTAAGATTGAGATTTCTCATCATGTTTTGGGGATATACCGTTAGGTTAGCGATTACATTGTTCATGCGGTGGAGCATAAAGTCACTTGTTATAAATGAGTCTGGAAGCCAGAACCTCTCAGTTGAAGAGTGGCTGATATCTCTCTCATGCCAAAGCGCTACGTTTTCCATGGCAGGTATCGCGTAAGCTCTTATCATTCTTGCCAAACCTGTTATGTTTTCCGTTAGTATAGGATTGCGTTTATGAGGCATAGCAGATGAGCCTTTTTGACCCTTTGCAAAATACTCTTCGCACTCGTAAACTTCAGTTCTCTGCCAGTGGCGGACTTGAACTGCAAACTTCTCTATTGAGCTTGCCATAAGAGCCAACGAGGTAGCAAGTCTTGCGTATCTGTCTCGCTGAATAACTTGGTTAGATGCGGGTGCAGGTTTTAGCCCTAGCTCTTCACATGTATACTCTTCAAGTTCTAGTGGTGCGTGAGCAAAGTTGCCCATCGCTCCGCTAACCTGTCCTACACTTATAACATCAAGTGTTTGTTCAAGATTCTCTAAATGTCTTGCCATCTCATCGTACCAAACAGCTAACACAAGACCGAATGTTATAGGCTCTCCATGTATGCCGTGGCTACGCCCGACCATAAGAGTCATCTTGTGTTCCATCGCTCTTTTTTTGATCGACTCCATAAGTATCTTCACATCTTCTATGATTAACTCCAGAGAGCTTTTCATCTGTAGTGCTACGGCTGTATCAATGGTATCGGAACTTGTCATGCCGTAGTGGAACCATCTGCTCTCTTCGCCTAGAGTTTCTGATACGCTAGTCGTAAACGCTATAAGGTCATGACGAGTTACTGCTTCTATCTCATCGATTCTTTTTATATCAAATCCTGCATTCTCAACAATCTTCTTAGCATCATCATCAGGAATAAGTCCCAGTTTGTTCCAAGCTTTCACAACCGCTTTTTCTACATCTAGCCAAGCTTGATATTTTGCCTGCATCGTCCATTTAGAGCTCATCTCTTCTCTTGAGTATCTTTCGATCATTTATTCAACCTGATTATTGTAAAATTTCTTTTTAGCAAGTAATGATTTTACAAAAAATACTCTAACAGAAGGATTAAATATTGCCATTTATAATTAAAAAAATGTTTGCACAGGAAAGAGAGAGCGCTTTTCTTTTCTTCAAGCGAGAATTGGGACACTCTCAAAGAGATATTCAAAGATATATAGCAGTAGGGAGAGTTCTTATAAATGGTGTTCCGATTACGAAGCCATCTGACTTTTTAGAGGGCGAATTTGAGTTTATCTATTTTGAACCTATTTCAAAAGGTTTGGTGCCGCATGTAGTTGATGAAAGGTTTGTGATTTTTGACAAACCAAGCGGAATGCTTATCCATCCTCAAAACAGGCACACTCCCTACTCTCTTATAGACGAGCTAAAGTTTCAGTTCGGGATGGATGCAAACATCGCCCATAGAATAGATCAGGAGACAAGCGGACTGGTTTTGTGTGCAAAAGATAAAAAGAGCGAAGTTGATATAAAGATGATGTTCCAAGAGCGGGAGATGAAAAAAAAGTATTTGGCAATGGTTCATGGAGAGTTAAAAGAGGAGCTTCGCATCGATGCTCCTCTGCTTAGATACGATGATGAAAAAAGCGCACTTATAAGAATGGTTGTTAAAGTTGATGAGAGCGGAAAGAAATCATTGACATATGTGAAACCGATTAAATATTATCCAGAGTTAGATATGACTATGATTGAGTGTTCCCCGCACACAGGAAGACAACATCAGATAAGAGTCCATATGTTCCATGTGAAACATCCTATAGTCGGTGATCCGGTTTATGGGCAAGACGAAGAGAATATTGTAAAGTATCTCGACAGAGAACTCGATAGAGAGACAAGAGTAAAAATTAGCGGTGCCAGAAGATTGCTTCTACATGCAAATGAGTTAGAGTTTGAACTATACGGAAAAAATTATCAGATAAAAAGCAGTGTAGATTTTGAAAAAGTTTGCCTGGAGAATATGAGAACCATATAGAGAGATATTGTAAGAAATATAACAATAAGTTTGAGTATGTGAATAACTATTTGCATCTTTCAAAGACATTTTAAAAAATTATATTATAATCTCTGCTAAAATTATTACAATGCCCTAAAATAGGGAGTTTAAGCGATATATAAAAATTTAGAATTCAGCAAGTATTTATATAAATTAATTCTTAAAAAAGAAGAAAATTTTCAAATTTATTTCAAACTATTCTCTATCCTATTCACACATTAGAACAATGTGTGAATAGTGCACAAGCAGAGAAAATTAAGTCTGTTTTTTTATAATAAATATTTTTTTAAGAAAGAAAGAAATTTTTATGAATCATTTATATATGTAGGGTATCATTATGCTTATAAACGACCTCCCTGGTGTGTTGGTCGTTTTGTTATAAGTTAAGAGGGGCAGTTTGTATTAAACCGCATTGTATCTCTTGATGATTTTTTTAACACGATTCTTTAAATTGCGCAGAGCTTCAGTATCTGATTCTCCATCAGCCGTAAGACTTTCAAAACCATCATCAAACTGTGCCTTTGCAATCCATCCCATTTTTTTATGGTATTTCACTCCCACAAAACGAACGCCTCCAAAGTGATCCTCACAAAGTTGGTAAATTCTTTTTATTCTGTCTGAGTTTGTTTTTTTGTAAGCCATTATTATCTCCTTAAGTAAATTATAGTTGAAATGATAACATTTTTAGTCATCCTTTGTCGCAGCCTTTATAAACCCTATGATGCCCACCGCAAAAACAATAACTAAAAAGATTATCTGAAATATCTCTACATAGCTCATGATAACTCGTTGCCGGTTTGTTCTTTTAGCTGTCCGCATGCAGCGCTTATATCGATTCCCTTAGAGTCACGAATAGTACATAAAAGCCCATGATTTAGCAGATACTCCTGAAAAGCTATCATATCGCTCTTTGAAGGTCGCTCATACTCTGTCCCCGGATAAGGATTGAAATAGATAAGGTTTACCTTAGCTTTTATGTCTGAGAGGAGCTTTACAAGCTTTTTAGCAGAAGCTATATCATCATTTTTATTTTTAATAACCAAATACTCAAACATAACTCTTTTTCTAGTGTCAATTGGAAAGCGTTTAACAGCTTCTATAATAGAGGAGATATTGTACGCTTTGTTCATAGGGATAAGTTCAGTTCTAAGCTCATCGTCAACCGCATGAAGTGAAATGGCTATATGAACGCCCAGATCCATCTCTCCGAGCTTATCTATCTTGCTGCTAAGCCCGCTTGTAGATACGGTCTGTCTTTTGCCCGATATGCATAGCCCCTCTTCCTCTTTGAAAATCTCAATAGCACGTGCGAGATTATCAAGATTATCGAGAGGTTCTCCCATTCCCATGTAGACTATATTTATCATTCTGTTATGCTTATGCTCGTTATCGCGCTTTAATGCAATAACCTGCCCTACTATCTCTCCTGCGGTTAAATCCCTTGTAAAACCGCCTTTTGCAGTCAAACAGAATGCACAACCGACTTTACAGCCGACTTGCGTGGATACGCAGATGGTATATTTCGCCTCTTGTGTAACTTCGCCGGCTTCGTCCGTGAGCGTTTCTTTCATCTTTAGCCATACTGCTTCTATGGTTTTGCCGTCTTGGAGTTCAAAAAGGTACTTGATTGTGCCATCACTTGATATCTCTTTTTTTATTATTTTTAGAGGATTTACGACAAATTTTTCTGATAGCTCATCTTTGAGTGCTTTTGGTATGTTTTTCATCTCATCAAAGTTTTGTGCATAGTTATGATAGAGCCAGCCGTAAATCTGTTTTGCTCTAAATGAGGGTTTTACAATCTCTTGTAGCTCTGTTAGTTTAAAATCAAGAAGTGAAGGTTTCATTTTTTAGTAAGCTCCGTAACTCTTTTTTTTACATGCTGCTCTAGAATTTTTTTTGCTTCTTCATGATTTTTTAAAAAATCTTCATGCGCATTTTTGTTAGTGTAGTTAGTTATACAAAAGACTCCTCCGGCAGGAATATCAAACTCCTGCGCTACCTTTAAAACAGCAAAAAACTCCATGTTTTCTATGCCTATGTCGAGGTTTAGAAACTTTTTTGTTAGCTCTTCGTTTGTTGAGATGTAGTTTGATGAGTTGACTATAACATCTTTTTTTGTTCGCTCTGTGTTAGTAGAGATTACATTATCCAAAGGGGTATATGCATCGTTACTTAAAAAACCAAGCTCTATATTTGAAGCTGTTTTGGACTCAATGATGTCAAATATCTTATGCTCGCCGTAGCTCCCTGCACTTCCTACAAAGAGTAAAAATTCAGGCTTATCAAAGAGGCAGAGCCTTGTGAGATTTATAGCGGATTCAATTAGCCCTACTCCCATTGGAGTAGCAAAATCGAAAGTTTCGCTGTTTCCTGCGCATATTATCATTAAAGTCTTACCGGTATGTTGTTATCGTGAAGATAGCGTTTTAGATCCATAATATCTATCTCTTTGTAGTGAAAGATACTTGCTGCCAGTGCCGCATCAGCACCGTGCAAAAACGCCTCTTTTATATGCTCCATAGTTCCCGCTCCGCCGCTTGCGATAACTGGGACATTAACTGCACGGCTAATTTGCTCGGTTATGTTTAGCTCAAATCCAGCCTTTGTTCCGTCTGCATCCATTGAGGTTAAAAGGATCTCACCGCTTCCGCGATCAACTACCTCTTTTGCCCACTCTAGGGCATCTATGCCTGTATCTACTCGACCGCCGTTTAGATAGACGTTATATCTATTGCCTGTTTTTTTGACATCGATTGCAGTTACAATGCACTGCGAACCGAATCTTTTTGCACCCTCGTTTATAAGCTCCGGTCTTTTAATCGCGGCAGAGTTTACGCTTACTTTGTCGCATCCGACATTTAAAAGTTTGTATATATCATCAAGTTTTCTGATTCCGCCGCCGACTGTTAAGGGGATAAAGATTTCGCGCGCAACCTGAGCTACTATATCTACAATAGTATCGCGGTTGTCGCTTGAAGCAGTGATGTCCAAAAATGTAATTTCATCCGCTCCCTCTTCGTTATATCTCTTTGCGACTTCTACCGGATCGCCCGCATCTTTAAGTCCGACAAAATTGACACCTTTGACAACGCGTCCATCTTTAACGTCAAGACATGGAATAATTCTTTTTGCAAAATAGTTCAAAACTCTACCTTTTGTAATATAGTGAAATTATACACACAATGGCTTATAGTTAGTTTTGGTATTTCAAATGTTTCACATGAAACATAAAATAATGTGGTTTTATTTATAATTATTATACGATTGTCTAATAATAGCCTCTTAACAATAAATTCAGCTTTAAAAAAGTAGTATACACTAAAGTTATTTTTATTGATATTAATCAATTGTAAGCAAAATTACTATATGATGTCAGTCAATGGAAAAAATTATAGCTAAAAAGAAGTTCGGACAGAATTTCTTAAAAGACGAGACTGTTTTACGAAAAATCATCGAAGCGATGCCCAACAATAACAATAAAATTGTAGAAATTGGGCCTGGCTTAGGTGATTTAACTAAATATTTAGTAGATGTCAAAAGTGTAGAAGCTTTTGAGGTCGATACCGATTTGTGTAAACTGTTACAAAAAAAGTTTGAAAAAGAGATCGCAACCAAGCAGCTCCACATTAATTGTGGAGACGTATTGACTACTTGGAAGAGTGAGCTTATAGATGAGTCGTATGATTTGGTGGCGAATTTGCCATACTATATAGCGACTAACATAATCTTAAAAGCCCTCGCAGATTCAAAATGCAAAAATATACTTGTAATGGTACAGTTTGAAGTGGCAGAGAAGTTTTGCGCACATGAAGGCGATAAGGTATTTGGTTCTTTGAGTATTATAACTCAAAGTGCAGGGGAAGCACAATTGATTGTGAAGGTCCCTCCAAGTTCTTTTGAGCCTCAGCCAAAAATAGACTCCGCAGTTTTTTTGATAGAAAAACAGAGTGATAGATTTGACAAAGATTTTGAGGATATGCTTAGAGTTGCATTTACGCAGCCTCGCAAAACTCTTATGAAAAATCTCTCTGCCGTTTATGAAAAAAATATACTTCAAGAAGTTTTTGAGAAACTTAGCCTAGCACAAACGATTCGTCCTCATCAGGTCTGTACAAATGACTATCACCAACTCTATAAACTAACAAGGAGTTTGGATGGAACAAGAGAAGCAAGAAAGTGTTAAAAGCACTTCTCAAGAAAATCGTAAACAATATAACAACAATAAAAGACACAACAACCCAAGTAGACCAAGTGGTCAAGACGACAACAAGCAAGTAGCTGCCGCTCCCGCAGGTAACGCTAAAAATAAGAACGCGTCAAGAGGTCGCCGTCGCCAAAGCACACCAATAAATGATAACTTAAAGGCATTTGTCGAGATAAATCAAGAGGCGCATAAGCAGAGACTTAATCCCCACTATAAACTAGATTTGAACTCAAATGAGAAGATTCGCATAACTCCGCTTGGAGGCCTTGGTGAAATCGGCGGAAATATCATGGTGATTGAAACAGAAAAAGAGGCCATATTAGTAGACGTCGGTATGAGTTTTCCTGATGAAGATATGCATGGTGTTGATATTTTGGTGCCTGATTTTACATATATTCGTGAGATAAGAAACAAAATTAAAGCAGTAGTCATTACCCATGCCCATGAGGATCACATCGGAGCGATGCCGTACCTCTATAAAGAGATGCAGTTTCCTATATATGCCTCACCTCTTCCTTTGGCTATGATAGGCAGTAAATTTGATGAACACCATATAAAAGATTTTAAACAGTATCTCAACCCTATCGAAAAAAGAAAACTATATAAAATTGGCAATGATTTTGAAGTAGAGTGGATGCACATGACGCACTCTATTATAGATTCGTCATCATTGGCTATTACAACAAGCGCAGGAACGATTATCCATACGGGTGACTTTAAGATTGACCATACTCCGGTAGACGGCTATACGGCAGATTTACATAGACTTGCTCATTACGGCGATAGAGGCGTTCTTTGTCTTTTGAGTGACTCTACCAACTCTCATAACATCGCACCTACACTATCAGAACTCAATGTTGCACCTGCGCTTGATAGAGTGTTTGCAAAGGCTGAGGGAAGAGTAATCCTCTCAACATTTAGCTCAAATGTTCACCGTGTTTACCAGGCGATACAGTATGGCGTAAAGTATGGACGTAAAGTATGTGTCATCGGTCGCTCAATGGAGAGAAACATTGAAGTTGCAATGCAGTATGACTATATAAAACTGCCAAAAAATATATTTGTAGAACCTGACCAGATAGCGCATCTCAACGACAAAGATGTTCTTATAATCACTACAGGTTCACAAGGCGAGCCAAGTTCTGCGCTTTTTAGGATGTCAATCGGCGAGCATAGACATGTCAAAATTAAGCCGACCGATTTAATCGTTCTCTCATCTCGCCCAATCCCGGGAAATGAAGGCTCAATCTCCGGAATGCTGAACTATCTTCAGCGTGCAGGAGCAAAAATAGCTCAAGACAGAGAGCTACATGTGTCCGGTCACGGTTCCATTGAGGAGCAGAAACTTATGCTCCGTCTGGTAAATCCTAAGTTCTTTTTACCGATTCACGGTGAGTACAATCATGTTATGAAACATAAAGAGACTGCAGTAATGTGTGGTGTTCCGGAGCGTAATATACATATCATGAATGATGGAGACACTATTGAGATTGCTCCTAAATATATGAGAAAAGTAAAAACCGTAAGAACGGGTAAAACATATATTGACAATCAAAATAACCATAAAATAGAAGATGACATTGTGCTAGATCGTCAAAAACTTGCATCAGACGGTGTTGTAATGATTGTTGCTCAGATTGACGGACAGCACTCGACAATGCTATCTAAGCCGATAGTGACATCATTTGGAATTGTTGCAGACAAGCAAGATAAGTTTTTTGCTAAAGAGATAGAGGAAGTTTTAGAGCACTTCCTTGTAAATATCAAAGAGGGGCTTCTTGAGAATCCAAGAGCACTCGAAAATGATCTTCGTCAGGTTGTTAGAAAACATATCTATAGAAAGATGAAAAAATATCCGTTTATTGTTCCGCATATTTTTATTATGTAGATCAATATTTTTGATATGCGGAAGAGATCCCGCATATCATTAAACCTCCACTTATTTCCGACCTCTTTGTACAATAGTAGTAATTTACTAGACACTTTTTCGATACTATTACCCAAATTTAGCAAAATAGTTTAATCTCTTTAAATTTTTAAGACAACGGGGTAGTTTTGAGTATAAATAATGTTTTTGTAGATATTGTAGATTTGCATCCTTCAAGAATAGCCGTTTATGAAGAAAATGGAAATTTTTTCTATGCAAACAGTAACTACATAAAAGCTTACGGTATTGAGATGTCAGAGAAAGAAAGTTTAAATTTTGATAAGATTAAACCATATGAGGTAACATTCGAGTATATAAAATCTCAACTAATTACATCAAAGAGCTTCAGTATTCAAGAACTTGAAGATTCTACTTTATTTGAATCTCTATTTTTTTATACAACTTCAAAATATCTTATCCATATCTCTTCAAGTATTACAACATTAAAAGAAGCAGACAAAAAAATCTACTATCATGCAAATTATGATTCGCTGACTACGCTTCCAAATAGATCTTATTTTAAAAAACAACTCAAAAGTATCCTTCAAGAATCTTCGCGCAATAGCTCAAAAATAGCTCTGTTTTTTATAGATGTAGATAAGTTTAAAGAGGTGAATGATACATACGGTCATGATGTAGGCGACAAGATGCTTGTTGCAATAGCAAAGAGACTTTTAAACAGTGTTAGAGAGGATGATATAGTAGCTAGAATAGGCGGTGATGAGTTTGTTTTAATAGCTAAAGATATAAAAAATACAGAGATTATAGAACGTTTGGCACTTAAGCTGCAGAAGAGAATCAGAGAGCCTATAGAGATAGATACGCACATCTTCAATGTAACGCTCTCTATCGGTATAGCGGTATACCCGCAACATGGAATAACAAGCCAAGACCTTTTAAAAAATGCCGACATTGCCATGTATGAAGTCAAAAAAACTAAAAAGGATGATTTTAGGATTTATAATAAGTCGATGTCAAGCGAAGCGGCTATAAAATTATCGATGAAAGCAGAGATAAGAAGAGCATTGGAACAGAACGAGTTTGTTATGCATTATCAACCGGTTATAGATTTTCGTACTAACTCTATTGTCGGGGCAGAGGCGCTTGTGAGATGGTATCATAGCAAAAGGGGCATACTGGAACCAAATGAGTTTTTGGAACTTATCTTATCGGGGGATATGGATAAAGAGTTTAACTGCATGGTTGTTTCAAAAGTTTTAAAAGATTTGACAATAATGAATAAAGCTTTTTTAAATAAAAAATTAATCATCTCTATCAATATATCAAAGGATCAGTTTTTTAGTCCAACTTTTTCTTTAAATATATCAGAGACATCTAAAAACTACTCCATAGATAAATCGCAAATAGAACTCAAAATTGTAGAAAATCAGATAATGAAAAATAGTTCTGTGGCAAAAGAGAACATAGAAACTCTCCATTTGATGGGATTTAAGATAGCTTTGGATGACTTTGGAATCGAACACTCAAGTCTTAATCATCTAAAAAATTTTAAAGTAGACAAGCTAAAGATAGATAGATTGTTTATTAAAAACATAGCTCAAGATGAAAATGATCTGAATATTGTAAAATCTATAGTAAATACGGCAAAACTGTTTAATCTCAAAGTACAGGCAGAGGGAATAGAGACTAAAGAGCAGTATCAGAAATTAAAAAAAATCGGATGTGACTTTTCGCAAGGTTTTTATCACTCAAGTGCCTTGCCTATGGATGATTTTATACACTATTTTAATAAAACTTGATACTATAAAAACAAATAAAAAATTTAAATAAGATTGAAACATGAAGAACAATAAGTTAATAAGATTATCAAGCAGCTGCTACTGGAGTATGGAAATAGAGTCTCTCTCGGTAGAGGGGGTGGATATTAAATTGTCCATTTCACAGAAAAAGTTGTTTAAATTTTTAGTTAAGCATATAAACAAACCTGTTCTAAATTTAGATATATCTTATGAACTGCATGACTCCTTAGATAGAGAATTCAATGAAAAAAGTGTGCGCAATTTTATAACAGGACTTAGAAAATTAGCTCCATGTCTTAATCTTGTAAATATATACGGCGGATACTATATGCTTAAAAGTGAGCAGATTAGTAAATACATAAAGCTTAAAGAGCAGTTTTTTGAGATAATAGAGCAATCAAAAAATCCTATAGTTGTCACTAGCCCAAATGAATATGACAACCCCATAATTTATGTTAATGAGGCATTTTGTGAGTTGTTTGGGTATGAGTATGAAGAAGCGGTAGGTCAAAATTGCCGCTTTTTACATAGCAACGATACAGAGCAGGAAGCTCTTAAACAGATAAGAGAAGCAATAAGTGCGCAAAAGTCTGTAGAAGTAAATATCTGTAACTATACCAAAGATGGAAACATGGTTTATGAAGATGTTACGATTAGTCCTATCTTTGATAAACAAAAAGAGAAACTTAGCTACTTTTTAGGCATATACAAAGATGTTACATCAGTGCCGCTCTTTTTGGAAAAAGTCCAAGAAGTTCTTTAGAAGAATTTTATGGTGCTAAAAAACTTCTTAAAAAATCATCACATCATTTTCTCAGCTATTTCTTGATACTCTATCGTTATAAAAACCTTACAAAGGCAGTGAAATTGTCCGATAACGAAGATACAAAATTTGAAAATGCGGTAAAGACCATGATGTTTCATGTGGGAGAAAATCCTGAGAGGGAGGGGCTTTTAAAAACTCCTCAGAGAGTTAAAAAAGCATATGAGTTTATATTTGGCGGTTATAAAGAAGACCCTAGGGAGATACTCAAATCTGCGCTATTTACAAGCTCAAACGATGAGATGGTTCTTCTAAAAGATATAGAGTTTTACTCCACTTGCGAGCATCATCTTCTGCCTATTATAGGGCGTGTGCATGTGGCATATATTCCAGATGGAAAGGTAGTAGGACTCTCAAAAATCCCACGTGTCGTAAATGTTTTTGCCCGTCGTATGCAGATTCAAGAGCAGTTGACGGAGCAGATAGCCGATGCAATCATGGATACCATAGCGCCAAAGGGCGTAGCGGTCGTTATTCAGGCAAGGCATATGTGTATGGAGATGAGAGGTGTTGAGAAGATAAACTCAACTACGACATCATCGGCTCTACGCGGACTATTTAAAAAAGATGAGAAAACAAGAAGCGAATTTTTCTCTTTGATAAACTCTCCTACGGGTTCACGTTATTAGACAGACTCAAAAGCAGGGAGATTTTTAATGCCTTTTTCTTCACTAAAAAACAGAATCTCAAATAAAAAATATTCGGTCGCATTCGGCGAGGTTGTTAAAATAAATGCAACCGTAATTACTGCTCGCGGGTTAAAAGTAAGTATAAGCGACATAGTAAAGATTATCTCAAACGATACCAACCAAGAGACTATCGGGATGGTTACCGAGATAGACGGTGCTACATTTTTTATTACGCCTTTTAGCTTTGTGGAGGGATTTTGTTCTGGAGATAGGGTCTTTTTGGACCAAACAGGTTTAAATATTCCGGTGGGTCAATCTCTGCTCGGACGCGTTGTAGACCCGTTTATGAGACCCATTGACGGTAAAGGAGTTGTAAACGGCTCTAAACTTATGCCGATTATTAAAGCACCCATTGCAGCCATGAAGCGCGGCATGATAGATGAGATTTTTAGCGTCGGGGTAAAGAGTATAGATGGGCTCTTGACCTGCGGAAAAGGTCAAAAACTCGGAATCTTTGCGGGAAGCGGTGTCGGAAAATCAACACTTATGGGAATGATTGTAAGAGGCTCCGATGCACCCATAAAAGTTGTTGCACTTATAGGCGAGAGAGGTAGGGAGGTTCCTGAGTTTATAGAGAAAAATCTAGGCGGAAACCTTGAGAATACCGTAATCGTGGTGGCTACGTCGGATGACTCCCCGCTTATGAGAAAGTACGGCGCATTTGCTGCTATGAGTGTGGCTGAGTTTTTTAAAGATCAGGGACTTGATGTTCTTTTTATCATGGACTCCGTGACCAGATTTGCGATGGCTCAAAGAGAGATAGGTTTGGCCCTTGGAGAGCCTCCGACCTCAAAAGGTTACCCGCCATCATCACTCACACTTCTTCCACAGCTGATGGAGCGTGCAGGAAAAGAGGAGGGCAAAGGCTCGATTACCGCTTTTTTTACCGTTTTGATAGAGGGCGATGATATGAGCGATCCGATTGCAGATCAGTCTCGCTCTATTTTAGACGGTCATATAGTGCTCTCACGCGAACTTACAGACTTCGGGATATATCCGCCGGTACATATACTAAACTCTGCTTCTAGGGTTATGAATGACATCATCTCGGACGAGCATCTCAAAGCAGTTCTGAAGTTTAGAAGACTCTATACAATCCTCAAAGAGAATGAGATGTTGATTCGCATAGGTGCGTACACGAAGGGCGGAGATTCGGACTTGGATGAAGCAATAGCTAAAAAAGGTGAGATGGAGAAGTTTTTAATTCAAAATTCGATGCAAAAGAGCGATTTTAACGATACTCTGGATGCGCTTTTAAAGCTCACAGCCCCTTCATTATAATATCGTTGTATCTCCAGCTGTCTCTTGTAGGCCTGTCTTCATGTGATTGTGTTATGGCAAGTTTATGAGATGAGATTTTTTCAAACTTTTTCATAAGATGGCTAATCTCGCTGTCTACTCCAAATATATCTATATAGGTATAGATTATCGCCTCTGCACCCTTAAAATTATTTTTCTCCATCAGGATGCCTACTCTTGCGTGAAAGCTTACCCTCAGAAGATCTCCTACCTTGTTGCTTCTGCTAGATAGAGCAAGAAGCTGACCCAATGTTTTTTTAATATCTTTTATACTTCCCTCAAGTGCGTACTCTTCGCATTTTTGCATAAGTTTTGACCAGTGTTTCTCAAGAAGCATTCCCAGTTCTGTGCTTCTTAGAAACTTATAGAGATCTAAAAGTTCATAGCAGCGCTTAAAGTCGTTCTCTTCATATGCATTTTGAAGCAATTTTGCATGTTTGCATTTTAGGTGCAGCTCTTCTCTCTTTTGGCCTATATGAGGAATCTCCTCAAGAGTAAGCAGAAGCTCTTCTGCTTTGTCGATTTGTGCCGCTTTTATATTTTTTTCAACCTCAAGGAGAGTCTCCTCTATTTGGTTATTCATAGCTATATAGTTTGGTATCTGCTTAAAGAGTTCATTTTTATCTACAAGTTTGTTAATGGTTTGAAAATCCCTCTTTTGTATGGCTCTTAGCAGGTCTACAAACTCTCTGTTTTGTGTAAGAAGAAGTTTTATCAGAGGCTTCTTTGAGATTACACCGGTGTAATCTGCAAAAAGAGCTCTGGCACCCGCTATGTTATTTTGTACAATATGTCTTTGGGCATTTGAGAAGGCGAGTCTGAAAATCTGCTCCATTTTTTTATATTGAACTGTTCTTTTTAGAGGCTCATGTTTAGAGCAGATGGCATAGGCAAGGGCATACTTTTTTTCTAAAAAGAGCACTTGAAATCTAAGGTAGTTTTCAAAAGCGACAAAGAGCTCTTTTATGACACTCTCTTTTGATTTTATATCTCTGTATGGGTTTAGAATCTGGGTGGCATAAGCTCTGTTTTGGTTAATGAGTGCTTTTAGAGCAATCTCATAACTTTTTTCAAACCTCTGCTGGAGAGCTTTATGCTCATGTGAGCCTTGAAGCATAGGCTCTTTGGCAATTAGCTCAAAGGCTTCTTTGAGCGCATTGTGGGCAATTAGAGATTTTAATCTTGCGATACCGGGAAGTTCAATATGCAAGATATTGTTGTTTTGAAGCGCGACAACAAGTGAATCACTCTTTAGAATATCTACAAATTTTATTTTAGAATCAAGCTCAATATATTTACTATGCGCAATTTTGCAATTTTTCACATCAATTATCGTAATGATATTCGAGTTACCGCTTACTAAAATATAGTTTGGATTTGGCATTATAATTACTCTATTAATTGATGCGATGGGCGTATCTATACTTTTATGACTCTCTTCATCCAAGAGTGAGACAATGTCTACTTTTCCGTTGTCTTTTGCGCATATAAGCGTATCTTTATTTAAAAAGCAAAGAGCGTTAATGCGGGTTTTGTTGTAGGTAAGGATACTTGTGTTTGTCTGCGAGTAGAGGTCAATTATATAGATAGCACCCCCATAGCCGCTACATGCAAAAGAGTTATTGTAAAATGCAAATGAGCTTACATAGTTTTGGCTCTCTCTTGTTATTCTCTTTCTGTCGTATGGAAAAGAGCAGAGTCTGGAGAGAAGCGATGGCTGATTTGTTTTGTATTGAAGGACTCTGCCGTTTTTGCTTCCGGCTATAATATAGTTTGAAGATGGGTCAAAACTTACAATATCAACATCTTCGTCATACGTCTCAATGATATATGCAATCTCTTTAGATTGTATCTCTAAAATATAAATAATTCTATTGTTGACAAAAGCAAAAAATTCACGATTTGGACTAAAAGCAGAGGTCGTTACATTTGTATTAAGATAAGCATTAGCAATACTTTTTTTTATTTCACACTCGTTAAGATCAAATATTTTAACTCCATGAAACTTGGTATTATAGGCAACAAGCGAATCATCCAGTGCTTTTAATAGGGTAATATCTGATTTTGCTTCTTGGCATTTGTATATTTTAGGCATAAAATATTATAGATTAAAAAAGTAGTGTTTGAACTGAAATTTTTGGCAATGAGGAGCAAGAGCCGCAAAGAGGCAGCTCCGTTTTAAAAGTCTAGCATCTCTACTTCTGAGTAGGCTTTTATTAGGTGTTTGCCCATTTGACCTTCATAGGCATCCCATGAGTGATACTCTTTTAATTTTTCATGTACTTCCGGCTTTATTTCATAGCTTGCTATACCATCGTCATAAGCTTTTTGGGCACCCTCAAGTACAATTTTTAGGTACTTTAAAAATGGCTCTACGGTTTTGCTTATCTCAGTGCCCGATGGACCATGACCCGGAACATAAAGTGTATATTTTTTAAATCCGTCCTCTTGATTTTTAATCTTCTCAAGCACTTTTATGTTTTCAACAATGCTTGAAGATTCATCAAATGCTCCAAAACGATTTGTTATAAGATTATCCCCGATAAAAAGCGTATTTGAGTTTGTATGTTCAATAAGTATATCCGTGTCGGTATGCCCTTTTGCAAAGTGGCGCATTATAAAAGTCTCTCCGTCAACAACAACTGTCTGCTTGTTTTCAACACCTTCACTCGGGAATGTAAAAGGCTTCGTGCCCTCTAGATTTCCAGTGAGTCTATCAAGGATACCGTACCAAGTTTCAGCTGAATTGTCTTTAACCTGCTCAATCATGTAGGTTAATGCATAGATTGGCACTTCTGGGTATTTTTCCCTAATATTTTTGTTTGCAAACCAGTGGTCACCGTGTTTATGTGTATTAAAAACAGCAATTATCGGCTTAGGGCTCAATTTCTCTATCTCAGCGAGAATTTTTTGACCTACGTTGTAGTTTCCGCCCGGATCAATTACGATAAGTCCGTTTTCACTCTCAACAACGACAGGATTGTTCATAAACCCTTCGTTCTCTTTGCTAGGCTCTGTTTCAGGTCCATGCATAACATAAACATTTTGGTTCATCTTCTCAAATTTAAACTCACCTAAACTTCCTAATGTAAAAGCATTTAGCGATATTGAAAAGAGCATGGCAATTGAAGCTAAGATAGTAGCTTTTTTCATCTCATCTCCTGTGTTGTGTAAAATTTTAATTGTGGGGGTTATTATACTATGCGAAGGGTAAATCCTCCATAAAGGAGGATTTAGTAGTTCTTTTTATGCTCTACCTGAAAGCATACCGTGGATTGTCATTGGCTTAAGCATATAAACTTTTAACAACCAGTAAATCCATCTCTCTTTTGTAGGATCAAGAGGGAATGAAGGTGTAGGTTTTTTACTCCAGTCAAACTCAGCAAGCATAACAGTACCGATACTTGTAATAAGTGGACAAACTGTATATCCGTCATATTTAGCAGTCGGCTCTTTGCCGCCCATTGCAGCAATAACGTTGTCAACAACGACTTTGTACTGCTTACGAGCCGAACCTCCGGTTTTACCCATTGGAACACCGGCACAGTCACCAACAGCCCATACATTAGGGAAGAAAGATGATTGAAGAGTCTCTTTATTTACGGTAACCCAGCTACCAGCTGAACCGATTTTTGATTTGCCAACAACATCAGGTGTTTTCATTGGAGGAGCAACATGTATAAAGTCATACTTGAATGTAACAGGCTCGCTTACTTCTACTTCTTTGAAGATTGGTTCACCCATTTCGTCTTCAAACTCTTTTTTCTCCATTTTCCACTTGTTGAATGTTGCTGTTTTAGCAGCCGGATCTATCTCAGCAAGGTTGTGCTTGTAGTTTACTTTGAAATCTCTCTCTTCAAACTGCTTAACGATAGGTACATTATAATCTGGAATACCAAATAGTGCCCCATTGTTTGTGTTGAAAGTAAGTTCAACTTTATCACGCACACCAGCTTCTACAAGACGAGCGTGTGTTAAATACATGATTTTAAGTGGAGCACCACCACACTTGATAGCTCCTCTAGGGTTAGAGAATAACGCTTGAAGTTTTTCAGGTCCTTTGTGAGCTTTTGCTGTGTTAATCAGCTCTTGGATACCTTTCCACGTTGCAACAGCACCGTCTTGGAAGTAAAGAGAGTGTACACCATTTTGTGTAATTGTCTTTTTTGTAGCTGCATTATCTTTCCCAGAAGATGTAATTTCACCCTCTAAACCTTTAATAGCCCCGTAGTTAAGATTTGCTCCCGCTGCTACTATAAGCTGATCGTAAGTTACCTCTTGGCTTCCATCAACTATAACTTTGTTGTTCTCAGGATCTATAGAAGTTACGCTGCCTTTGATAAGCTTAACACCGCTTGGAACAAAATCATCTCTTTTGTAGATAATGTCATCAATTTCCCAAACACCACTAGCAACCAATGTTTGACCAGGCTGATAAGAAACAGATATTGGATCCGGCTCTATAACAGTTATATCTGCATCCGAAATAGTGTTGTTTAGACGTGCAGCCGTACTCATACCTGCTAAGCCGCCACCTAAAATAACTATTTTACCTTTAACATCTGCAGATGCGGATGCAGTTGCAGCCCCCACGGTAGCACTAGCTAAAACAGATGCTGCTAACGGAGACACCGTTAGGTATTTTAAAGCCTCACGACGAGACATAACCTCCGGATGCTTATCTACTTCATTTAAAATCTCTTCTAAGATCTTATTTTTCTTCATGATTTTTCCTTTTTTTGTGATAAAGTTATCAATTTTACATCTTTGCGCCTTAAGATATTTTTAAACATAGTAGTTTTTTCTTATAATAATGCTATTTTAGGTGCTTATGTGTAATTTATAAGAGTAATTTTTGCTTAATAATTATATATTTTATTTATAATAAGCTGAACTGATACACGTGAGTTGAACTCATTTTTTGTCACGCCGTAACTACAGGTTAACTTTTTTTCACTAGGCATTTCAAGACTCTTTTTAAAAAGTATTAACTCTATCGGTTTTCTCTCATGGGCAAATTGCTTAAGTAGTACTTTTGTATGCGACTTATCTTTGCCGAAATATTTTATCTCTAATATTTGGGCATCTTTTATTAAAAAAAGCGGACGTAAGTTTGCTTCTCCGTATGGTTCAAAGCTCTCTAGCAGCTCCAAGAGACTAAAGTCTATCTCATCGCTTGGAAGTATGCCCATAACCTTCTCAAGGGAGAGAAAGTCTGCCGGGCTTAGTTTTGAGGCACTTTTGTTAAGAGCAGCTTTAAATAAATCTATATTTTTATCCTCAAGAGAGAGACCCGCTGCCATCTTATGTCCGCCAAATTTGCCCAAAAGGCTGCTGTTTTGCTTGATAAGTTTATATATGTTTATGTTGCCTATGCTTCTGGCGCTCCCTTTGGCAACGCCGTTTTTTATGCTTAAGACAATTGCCGGCTTTGAGAAGTGATCTACAAGCCTAGAGGCTACAATCCCCACAACGCCCTCATGCCAACCCTCTTTTGCAACAACGATAATAGTCTCCTCTTCATTAACAAGCTCAAACGCTTCATTCGTAGTTTGAGCTTCTGTTGTGCGTCTGAGCTCATTTAGGGAGTTTAGCTTTTCGAACTGCGTATAGGCTTTATTTGTTGTTTGTGCAGTTAAAAACTCCAGCGCAATGCTTGCGTCTTCAAGTCTCCCTGCAGAGTTTATGCGTGGTGCAATTGCAAAGGCTATATCTTCAGATGTGATGGAGCTTTTATTTAGAAAATCTCTTATTATAATAGAAGAGGGTCTTTGCGAGTGCATCAAAACCTTCAATCCCTCTTTAACAATGGCTCTATTTATGTCTGTTAAGGGCATGATGTCAGCAATTACCGCAATGCATAAAATATCCAAAAACCCTTTCATGTCGATGTCAAGAGAGAGCTCTTTCTTTACGAGTCCAAGCAGAAGCCATGCAACTTGAGCTCCGCAGATCTCTTCAAACGGGTAATAGCAGCGTGATAATTTTGGATTTACTATGGCATATGCTTCAGGAAGAGTTTCTAGCGGCGTGTGGTGATCTGTAATTATGAGTTCTATGCCTCGCTCTTTGCAGATCTTGGCAGCCTCTATGGCTGTTATGCCGTTGTCCACCGTTATAACAATGTCTGCATCCACTCTTTTTAAAACGTTTGGACTTACTCCATAACCGTCACTGAAACGGTTTGGGATGATTGTTTGAAGCGGGTAGGGAATCTGTCTGAAAAAGTCGACCATTATGGCTGTTGCACTTACGCCATCAACATCGTAATCGCCCACAAGGGTTATTTTCTTATTCTCCCTTATGGCAGCGGCTATTTTTTTAGCTGCCCTTGAAGCATCATGGAGAAGATTTGGATTTGGGATTTGCGAGAGTGTTTTTTCTTGAGTGTCAAATCTTTGAGAGAGCAGCTCAAAAAGAGCCGACTTGTTTAATATAGGTACATCATCAAAACGAAGTTTCTTTAGAAAGAGATGCATAACTATTTTTGCTGTGAAATATTTAGAGTTGCCTCAACAAATGCAAGAATGGAAGGGTTTGGAGTTTGAAGTCTTGAGGTAAACTCAGGATGAAACTGAACTCCCAAAAACCATGGATGATCTTTTATCTCAACCGCTTCTATAAGCCCGTTTGACTCACCTGTTACAATCATGCCCGCATCTTCAAACTGCTTTCTGTAAGTAGGGTTTGCCTCATATCTGTGGCGGTGTCTCTCAAAAATTGTTTTTGCTCTGCCGTAGGCTTTGTGTATAATCGAGCCCTCTTTAGTGTCACATGGATACTCTCCAAGACGCATTGTTCCGCCCATTGGAGATTTGTGTGTTCTAAGTTGCGTATTTCCGCTTTGGTCTATAAAGTTGTCAATAAGGTAGATTATAGGATGAGGTGTGTTTTCATCAAACTCTACGGAGTTTGCACCCTCCAAACCAAGCACGTTTCTTGCATACTCAACAAGCGTGAGCTGCATGCCGAGGCAGATACCGAGATATGGGATTTTGTTTACGCGTGCGTACTCTATGGCTTTGATTTTGCCCTCAACTCCGCGATTTCCAAATCCTCCTGCAACCAAGATTGAGTCGCAATCGCTTAGAAGTGCTTCCGTGCCTCTTGTCTCAATCTCTTCACTGTCAACCCAATGAATTTCCACGCGCGTATCAAGATGCGCACCTGCATGGATAAGAGATTCCGTTAAAGATTTGTAAGCCTCTTTTAGTTCGAGATATTTTCCGACAAACCCTAAAACAATGCGGTTTTTAGGCTGAACAATCTTTTTCACAAGAGAGTCCCACTTCTCCATGTCCGGATTTAGTTCGCCAAGCGAGAGCTCTTTTGATATCGGTTTTAAAATGTTTTGTCTTAAAAATGTAATCGGAATATCATAAATAGTTGCAGCATCAAGAGCCTCTATAACGCTATCAGCGGAGACGTCACAGCTCATTGCCAGTTTTTTCTTGAATGTTTTTGGGAGCGCATTCTCGCTTCTTGCAATTATCATCTGCGGAGTTATACCGATGCGGCGAAGCTCTTGAACGGAGTGCTGGGTAGGTTTGCTTTTTAGCTCGCCTGCCGCTTTGATGTATGGAATAAGCGTGACATGAACAAAAAATGTTCCCTCTACCTCTTCGTCATGCTTCATCTGTCGGATTGCCTCCATAAATGGAAGACCCTCAATATCTCCTACCGTTCCGCCAAGCTCCACTATAAGGATCTCATGACCCTCTCCGGCCTCTTTTATACGTTTTACAATCTCGCCGACGATGTGTGGGATGACCTGAATAGTCTGTCCCAAATAGCCGCCTGCTCGCTCTCTCTCAATTACGCTAGAGTATACCTGACCTGTAGTAAAGTTGCTCGATTTAAGGTAAGAAGAATCCAAAAATCTTTCGTAGTTTCCGATGTCAAGGTCTGTTTCGGCTCCATCTTTTGTAACGAAAACTTCCCCATGTTCAAGCGGGCTCATGGTTCCGGGGTCAACATTGATGTATGGATCTATCTTTAACATACCGACTTGTATGCCGGCATGTTTTAAGAGTGTGCCAATGCTGGCTGCCGTTATCCCTTTTCCAAGAGAACTTAAAACTCCGCCGGTAACAAAAATATATCTAGTCATAGAATAGCTCCAAAATGTCAAACATAGCCGCGATTATAGTATAGAATCTCTTAAATTTAAGTATATGATTTTTTTAAAATATTTAAAGCTCAAAGTTTCTTTTGCTATAATAACGTTACTTCAAGGGAGCTCTTAAAACCCTTAAAACTAAGATTTGAAAGACTTTTATGGATTCAGCACTTTTGTACATTGTTATGGCTCTAGGTATCTCCACGGTGTTAAATCTGTTTTTAAAGCGTTTTGGCATTTCGCAGATAATAGGCTACATATTTACCGGTACTATTATGGTTTATGCACTCGATTTAAGGTACATGAACGACTCGGCAACTCTAGAGCATATAGGAGAATTTGGTATAGTTTTTTTGATGTTTACGATAGGTCTTGAGATATCCTTGGCTAAGATGAACAGCATGAGAAAAGAGATATTTTTCAATGGCTTTTTGCAGGTTGGATTTACCGCCTTGGTTGTTTACGCTATAAGCCACTATCTCTTTTCGCTTGAGTCAACTTCTGCTCTTATCCTCTCGCTTGCTTTTGCCCTCTCTTCCACCGCCGTGGTTCTTAGTTACTTAAAGAGTTCAAAAGAGATACACAACCCCTACGGTCAGCGTGCGACAGGGATACTTATATTTCAAGATATTGCCGTTATTCCAATCCTTATCCTTTTGGGATTTTTGATTAGCAAGGGCGATCAATCAGTACTTCTCATAGTTAGAGACACATTTATAAGTGCCGTTTTTGTTATCGGTTTTATGTTTATCGTTGGAAAAAAAGTCATGACTTGGCTTCTGCACTTCTCGGCTTCAAGCGAAGTTGATGAGCTTTTTATGGGTTCGGTTCTTTTTATAGTCGTCTCTGCTGCACTTTTAGCTTCCTACATGGGCTTTACATACTCTTTAGGGGCATTTGTTGCGGGGATGATTATAGCTGAGACAAAGTACCACCATAAAGTGGAATCGGACATTGCGCCCTTTAAAGATATACTCCTTGGAACATTCTTTATCGTTGTGGGCATGAAGGTAGATGTTCTCTTTTTTATCGACAACTTCTGGCTTATTGTCGGTATCTTTTTGCTTGTTTTGGTTTTAAAGACCATTATTACCTATCTTGTAGTGCGAATCACATCTTCACATGTGCTCTCCTTAAAAACAGCACTTGCAATCTCACAGGTTGGAGAGTTCTCTTTTGTTATCTTTGCGGTTGCAAGCATGGGCGGTCTTTTGGAGAAGGAGCTTGAGTCTCTTTTCGTTCTTGTGGTTATCTTCTCAATGGTAGTGACTCCGTTTTTTATCTCAAGAATCAACAGATTTGTAAGCTATGTAAGCCGTCATCAATATCTGGGGCTTAACACCTCCGCATTTATATCCAGAAAGAACCATGTAATCGTCTGCGGCTACAGTACCATCGGTAAATTTGTCGCCAAAAATCTTGATGTGCTTGGTGCTCCGTATGTCATAATCGACAACAACCCAAAGCATGTTCAAGAGGCACTATCCGCAGGTAAAGAGGCATATTTGGGAGATATGTCAAAACTCTCACTCTTAGAAGCACTCCATGCAGAGAGTTCGGCGGCAATTATAGTGACGCTTGATAATATAGAGAAAAAAAGAGCGATTTGCGAGGCTGTTTTAAAACATACGAAAGATATCAACCTGATAGTAAAAGTCGCTACGCTTGAAGATAAGGAGAATCTTCAAGATTTGGATATTACATCCATTGTAGATACCAAAGTAGAAGTTGGACGCTTGCTTGTTGAGAAAATGATTACATGTAAGATGAGATATTAAAACAATATGAAAAATGCTTATATTACAGATTTGGATCACACTTTTTTGCGAACCGATTTGTCTGTAAGCCTTTTTACAAAAGAGATATGGAACGGTTTTGGAGTTGATTCTATCCTTAGTATAGCAACCGCAAGGACATATAAAAAGACGGCGCAGTTTTTAAAAGATGTAGATGTCAACGCTCCCATGATACTGCTTGATGGCGCATTGATAGCTACCATGGAGAAAAAGATAATCGGCACAAAGTTTATAAACAAAGAGGTCGGCGATGCAGTGATAGATGAGGGCGCAAAGTTCGGCATCTACCCTTTTGTTCTCTCTTTGGCAGATAAAAATCTGAGTGAAGCTTTCTCCTACTCTACAGTCTTAAACGTATATCAAACAAAGATTCTTAAAAACTACAAAAAAGATGAGTATCATCATCAAGAGAAAAATCTTCGCGCCATGAGTGACAATTTTAAGATTGTATATTTTGGTGAAGAGGAGCTTTTAAGAAGAGTCGCATCGCATCTTAGAGGAGTTTTTGGAGACACGCTTAAGTATATTTTGGCTCCAGAAGCCTATGCAGGCTGCTACTTTTTGACGCTGCTTCACAAAGATGCGGACAAATCACATGGCATACGAAGCGTTAGCGAAGCAATAGGCTTTGACTTAAAGAGGTTGAGTGTTTTTGGAGACAACTTTAATGATATAGGCATGTTTGAGTTAGCGGGAACATCCATTGCGGTAGCAAATGCGCAAGAGGGCGTAAAAAAGGCGGCAAAAATAGTTCTGCCGCATACAAATGATGAAGACGGCGTTGCAAACTATCTTAAAGGGCTTAAAAATGTCTAACAAAACATCGTTCCTTCCAATGGTTATCATAGGGGTTCTCTTTTTTATTTTCGGCTTTGTTACATGGCTAAACGGTTCGCTTATCCCATTTTTAAAGGTTATCTGCGACCTTAACGAGTTTGAGGCTCTTTTTGTGACTTTCGTCTTCTATATAGCCTATACGGTTATGGCTCTGCCGATGTCTTACGTGATTGAAAAAATAGGGTATAAAAACTCAATGGCACTCGGCTTGGCGATTATGACAGTTGGGAGCCTTCTCTTTATACCCGCAGCGCAGAGGGAGAGTTTTACACTTTTCTTGATAGCTCTTTTTGCTCTTGGGTCGGGTCTTACTATCTTGCAGACTGCATCAAACCCCTACATAGTCTGCATAGGACCAATAGAGAGCGCGGCGATGCGTATAAGTATTATGGGGCTTATAAACAAGGGAGCAGGGGTTATCGCACCACTTCTCTTTACCGCATTTATACTCTCAGGGATAGGTTCGTTGGAGGATCTCTCTGCCGAGTCAAAAGAGGAGCTTGCTTCAAAGCTTATAGCTCCATACATTGTTATGGCACTGCTGCTTAGCTCTCTTATCATCCTTGTGAAGTTCTCCAAGCTTCCCGAACTTGAGTTTGAAAAAGATGAAGCCGAGGAACAAAAGAGTATTTTTGCGTTTCCACGCGTGGTTTTGGGTGCATCCGCACTCTTTTTCTATGTAGGCATAGAGGTTATGGCGGGAGACACCATCGGACTTTACGGACAGCATTTAGGCTTAACAAATGTTACCGCCCTAACCTCTTATGTAATGTCTTTTATGGTGATTGGGTATGCGCTGGGTGTCGCACTCATACCGAAATATCTCTCACAAGAGCGCGCGCTCATAGGCTCTGCACTTTTTGGAATACTCTTTTTGCTCGGCGTAGTGCTCTCATCTCAAAGCCACGGAATTTCAGAGGTTTTATGGGGATGGAGCGGCATTAGAACTCTTCCAAATACCGTGACTTTTGTAGCATTTTTAGGGTTTGCAAATGCTCTTGTATGGCCGACGATCTGGCCGCTTGCACTTGAGGGTTTGGGAAAGCGCACTGCACAAGCAAGCGCTCTTTTGATTATGGCTATAGCAGGCGGTGCGATCCTTCCGCTTATATTTGGAAAGATATCTTACGTCAGCGGAGATATGCAGTCAACATACCTTATGGGGATAATCTGTTATCTCTTTATACTACTTTACGCTCTTAGATGGCATAAGATAAAGTCTTGGGATGAGTTGTGATAACTCACAAAAAACTGCCAAACGGCTTTGCTTATATTGAGATAAAAAACTCTGCCGCAGAGGCAAAAATAGCGCTTCAGGGCGCACATCTGTTTCACTATGCAAGAGTAGGGGAAGAGCCTATTTTATGGCTTAGCGAAGTGAGCGATTTTGAGCTAGGAAAAGCTATCCGTGGAGGAGTTCCGATCTGCTGGCCATGGTTTGGTTTTAATGAAGACAGAACTCTGCCGCAGCACGGCTTTGCAAGAGTCTCTTTGTGGGAGTTTGTCTGCAGTGATGAGTCGGACGAGAAGAGAACAACTTTGACTTTTAGGCTGACTCACAATAAAAAAACGCTTCAGATGTGGCACTATAAGTTTGAGCTTGAGTTGCATGTAACTATCTCAGACAAGCTGACTATGGAACTTAAAACGACAAATATAGATGACAAAGAGTTTGAGATTACACAAGCGCTTCATACCTATTTTAAAGTTTCGCATATCTCTAATGTGAGTGTCAAGGGGTTTAATAAAAACCCCTATCTTGATGCCCTGACATACAAAAATAAGGTGCAAGATGGAGATATAACCTTCAATCAAGAGGTTGACAGAGTTTACCAAGAGGTTGATGGCATAATCGTTTTAAAAGATAAAAAGAGAGAGATTAGCATAAACAACGACGGCTCATCTTCCGTGGTTGTTTGGAATCCGTGGATAGAAAAAACTTTAAGAATGAGCGCAATGAAAAAAGATGCCTACGAGAATATGCTCTGCATAGAGTCAGCAAACGCCTTTGATGATGTGAGAGTTGTAAAGCCCCAAAAATCCCATACGCTAAAAGCCACAATTTTTTAATAAAATAAAATTTAACAAAGATAGTAGATTTTATTGTCTATAAATATTTAAGAGAAAAAGAATAAAGTATAGTTGTGGGAAAAGCGTTTATGGTTAAATGTAATTTTTACAAATTCCTAGTAGGAGATGAGAATGAAAGCTTCATCAAGAAGAGTTTTTTTCAGATATATGGCTATACTTGGGCTTGTAACATGGGGTGCTTCTCCTCTTTTAGCAAAAGGAACAAAAGAGAAGACTATGTATCAGGATAGTCCAAAAGATGGTAAAAAATGTATAGACTGTCTCCATTTTTTACCAGAAACAAACGAGTGTAAAATAGTAGAGGGTTCCATAAGTCCAGATGGCTGGTGTGTACTCTATTTTAAAGACACGAGAAAAAAATAACTATTCTTATTTGTTAAGCATAGTATGTGCATCATACGCAAGACGCATAACTCCGATAGCGTAGTTTGAGGAGTTATTGTAGCGCATTATTTTTTTGGCATAAGCTCTTAGATATTGGAGCTCTTCCTTGTCACATGCAAAACAGTCGTATGTTTTGTCTGCTTTAGAACTTTTCTCATAAACAAGCGAAGCGTTCTCATTTTCAAACTCATAATCGTACCATTTGGATTCAATGCTTACGATATCAGGTATTTTGCTCCACTCTATCAGCTCTGTAAATTCTGCTTTTTGGCGTAAAAAATTAGCTGTAGAGACGATGGCATCTTCCATTTTTGTCAAATCTGCAATTTCTGTTTTATACCCATGAGCATATATAAAACTGTTTGGCATAAACTGTGGAATTCCAACTGCTCCTGCGTAAGAGCTTGGCAGGGTGCACTCTTCGGGTGTTACTTCTTTTTTGTAGCAGTGGGTAATTATGGAAGCCATGTTTGTTTTGCCCATATTTAGAAGCCACTTCTCTCTAGGGCTGTTTGGCTCTGTTCTGACGACCAAAGTGTTAAAGACAATAAATGCGTCATGGGTCGGCTTTATCTTTCCAAGCCTTGTCTCTTTGATCAAAATAGCGGCAATTATCTCACGGTTTACGCCATATTTTTGCTCTGCAAAATCATAAACCTCACTATACTCTTTGAGATGCTCAACCATATCGGGCACATACTTTACAAGCACGTTGTTTGCTTTTTTCTCATTTTTTTTATGGGTTGTAATGTATTTTGGCTGAAGATATTTATAGCTAATCTCATCAAACTTTTTTGTCTTAAAGTAAGAGAGCAAAAACTTGTTTGCATACTCATATGAGACACCGTTTTTGACGGCACTGTTGCAGACATCTATATAATCTTTGTTTTTAAATTCGCAGTTGTCATATTTCGCAAACAGCAATGTTCCCAGAGAAAGTATAAAAAATATTTTAAACATCATAAACCCTTTTTTTTATTGGTTTTAGTATAGCATGTTAAACCAAATCCTATTTTAGGTAATAAAAATATTTGTTATAATTTCAAAAAAATTTAAAATAGGAATAGAGATGGAAGTAGATAAGGCTTGCGACAATAAAATATGTATGAAAAGCGATGAGTGCGCAAGATATCACTCATATTTAGAGGGAAACAAAGATTATAAGACCTTTAAAGGCACAGAGGTAAAAGGGTGCGGGCAGTTTATACAGAAGTAGCATTTATCTCTTTAAGTCTTTGCGGCGTGCCTATGTCATACCATCTTCCGTCATAGAGAGAGCCGCCTACTTTGCCCTTCTCTACCGCCTCTCTAAGCGGTGGTGCAAGCGGCATCTTTTGATTTTGTAAGCCCTCAAAAAGTTTAGCAGAGTAGTACCCGATACCTGAAAACGTAAATCTTCTTTTTGTATCGTTGCTAACCCTGTTTTTATATAGTGCAAAGTCCCCATCTGGATTATGTTTTGGATTTGGAACTAAGATAAGATGAGCCAAGTCATCCCTTAAGTTAAAACCTGTTTCAAACTCATAGTCGCACCAGATATCGCTGTTTACTACTAAAAACATCTCACTCTCTATAAGAGGCAGAGCGTTTATAATCCCGCCGGCACTCTCTAGCGCCCCGCTTTGCCTCTCATCCGAGTAGAGCAGGTTGACTCCCCACTCTGAACCGTCGCCCAAACTCTTCTCTATCATGTCGCCTAAATGGTCTATATTGATTATTATTTCGCTAAAGCCAAGAGAAGCAAGCCTCTCTATATGCCAAACAATAAGACTTTTGCCGTGAACTTTTAAAAGTGGTTTTGGAGTTTTATCGCTAAGCGGACGCATTCTCTCCCCGCGTCCTGCCGCCAAAATCATGGCTTTCATTTGAGACTGCTTAGAAGTTTTGCAAACTCTTGTGTTTCTTCATATCTGCTTGCCGTATCTATAACATACTTGAGAGTCAGAGGTATATCTTTTAAATAACCCTCTTTTTTGTCGCGAATATATAGACGAGAGAAGATCCCAAGCACTTTTATATGCCTTTGAAGTCCCATAAAATCAAACCATTTTATAAATGTTTCATTGTCCACTTTGAGCCCTTTTTTGTCACGAAATTCTAGAGCCAGCTCTTTTATGCTTCTTCTGTCATAGGCGACGTAGCAATCTTTTAGCAGCGATACCAAGTCATAGGTAATAGCACCGTTCATGGCATCTTGATAGTCGATGATGCCGAGTTTATTGTTCTCTTTTAGTATTATGTTTCTTGAGTGAAAATCGCGATGAACAAATGTTTCTTGAGGCTGCTCAAGAACAGTGTTTGAGATAGTATCAAGGGTGTTTGCTATAAGCTCTTTTTGCGCCTCAGTCGGCTTTACATGAAGATATTTTTGGATGTACCACTCCTGCATCAAATCCATCTCTACATGTAAGAACTCTTTGTCATAGAGCCGAAGTCCTGCAACATCGGCTTTTTGCATCTTTAAGATAGTGTTCATGGCTTTTGTGTAGTAAGTTTTAAAGTTGTTTTGATTTAAGATATCCAGATAGTGCTTAGTTCCGAAATCTTCGAGTATCAAGTAGCCATTATCTATATTTTGTTCAAATATTTTAGGCACGCCTACATCTGCGCTTAGAAGTCTTGACGTTACATCGAGAAAGGATTTTAGTGACTCTTTTTCAAGTGAAGAGTCCATTAAAAGTGCCGTTTTGTTGCCGTCTCGCAGCCTGTAATATTTTCTAAAACTCGCATCTGCTATAGCAGACTCAATTATGTAGTTTTTAAAAGAAGTTGTTTTTAGCCAAGTTTGGATTTTACTCATAAATAGCACCCAATATAGAATCTTTTGACGCTCCTGTTACGGAGGATAATTTAACACAATTTTTGTGCACTCTCTCATGTGCGAGCCATGCGAAAGCCATAGCTTCCATAAACTCGCTGCTTACCCCGCACTCATCGCTTGAAACCACTTCCACATCCTTTAGCACACTCCCGATTCTCTGCATAAGATAGCCGTTTTTAACACCGCCGCCGCATACTATAAGCAGATCTATTTCGTTTTTTTTGACCTCATTTGCGATATTTGAGACTGTTAGTTCCAAGAGCGTTGCCTGTACATCCCTGTTTTTTATATGCAGAGTGCCGCCCTTTTTCTGCAGAAAAGTCTCAAGCTCTCTCTCAAGCCATGCTCCATTGAAGAGCTCACGTCCCGTGCTCTTTGGGGCTTTTTTTGAGAAATATGGCTCGCTTAGCATCTGCTCTAATAGCTCAGAGTTTGGAGTTCCTGATTTTGCCCAACTTCCATCCTCATCAAATGTTGCACCGTTGTAAAGCGAAACCCAGTAATCCATAAGAACATTTCCGCATCCGGTATCATACCCCATGAGATTTTCTCCCAAAATAGACAGATTTGCCATTCCCCCGATATTTACAACGGCAATCTTACTCTTTAGCCTTGAGAAAATATATTGGTGAAATGCGGGTGCAAAGGGAGCGCCCTGACCGCCTAACGCCATGTCCTTTCGTCTGAAATCACTAACGACACTAACGCCTGTAATCGCTGTGATAACGTTAGGATTGCCCAGCTGCATGGAGAAGGGATACTCACCATCTGGCTCATGCCACAGTGTTTGTCCATGCAGACCGATAGCGGCTATCTGCTCTTTATCTATCTTTTTTTGGGATATAAAACGCTCTAGCGTATCTGCGTACATTTTTCCAAGGCGCGTATCAAGTTCGCCAATTTGCTTAAGTGTTACAGGGGTCTTTAGCGCTTTTAAAATCTTCTCTTTTATCTCTTTGTCAAAAGAGTATTTGTCCGAGTGAAGGAGTTCAAAGCTGTGTTCTTTGATTTGGCAGTAGGCAATATCAATGCCGTCAAGACTTGTTCCCGACATTACACCGATGTAAAATTCACTCATTTTTTGCTCCTCCTGTTTGAACGATTAAAAATGCCGCAGCGGTACCGATAACCATCTGCCATGAAAAACCAATCTCAAAGCCAAAGGTATAGGGCTGGAGCGCTAGAACTGTTACGAACCCGCCAAGAAGACCCCATAAAACACTTTTTTCATTTCCGCGTGATGTAAATATTGCCGAGAAGTATACACCCAAAAGCCCCGTGTATGCAAATGCCATAACACCAAGCGCGAAGTTTATAAGTGATAAATCACCATGGCGCTGCCAGAAGTAGCTTAGTACCGCCATAAGAGAGAGAAGAACGGCAAAGAAGAGCACTGCAAATCGTGAAGCTTTTACAAAGTGCTGCTCATCTGTTTTGCCCTGTTTTAATCTCCATGGTCTGTAGAGATCCTCAACCGCAACCGATGCCATGGCGCCAAGAACGGAGTTTGTGCTTGAGAGAGCTGCCGCAATTGCCCCGACTGTAACCAACCCTCTTAAACCCTCAGGCATCTCGTTTAGTATGTAGTACATAAAAATCGTAATTTTTTCGCCCTCAAAACTCTGTGTTACGCTGCTTTGCATGTAGAAGAGGTACAGAAGCGAGCCGATTGCCAAAAAAAGAAGTACGACGGGAATGGTAAGCAAAATAGAGACAATAAGTGATTTTGCCGCCTCTTTTTTGTTTTTGCATGCCAATACTCTTTGCGTCATATCCTGATCAAGTCCGAAGGCGGCGATGTTTAGAAGAAGCCAGCCGCCAAGAAGTCCGATAACGCTAAAGTTGCCATCAAACGATGTGTCTAAAAAGTTTAGTTTGTTCTGTTCGTTAAGCGTCTTTATAATCTCGATATGCTCAAGTGAGGTGTAGAGATAGATAAGAACAGCGACTCCCGCTCCGATGTATGTCACGGCCTGAATAACATCGCTTAAAATGACGGAACGCACACCGCCGAAGTAGGTGTATGCAAGCGCTCCAAACATTAAAACCAAGATAGAGAGCGCAACATGAAAAAAGAGTATATCGCTAAATAAAATCATCGATATTGCGAGCGCTCCGATGTAGAGTCTTGCTCCGCTGGCAAGCACTCGCCCTATAAGAAACATCACACCTGCCTGCTTCTTTGCGCTCTGGCCATATCTGGCTTCTAGGAGTTCATAGACCGTAACCGCCTTCATCTCATAATATTTGGGAATCAAAACATATGCTACAAAAACAACCGCTAAAAGCGCAGAGAAGTAAAACCCTATAAATGTAAAATCATGCGCATAAGAGTACTCGGGAGCACCCAAAAATGTGGCGGCTGATTGCGAGGTAGCCAAAACAGATAGAGCGACGGCAAACATCGGCATTGCGTGTGGAGATAGAAAGTAGTCCCGAGAAGAGTTGATTTTGGTGCGGCTTAAAATAGCCGACGTTATGGCAAGCATGATAAAATAGGAGGCAAATACAATCCAGTCTAGAGTTGAAAAAGCACTTTGCATTATTTCGTTTTTATCTTAGTGAACAACTGTTCTACTCTTGAGTTTGACTCTAAAATTCTACTTAGAGGGATAGCGCCATTTTTTACTTGAGCCAAAATAGTCTCTACAAGTTCATCATTGTCTTGATATGAGAGTTGGTTGCCAAAGAGCAGCATATCTACTCCAGAATTTATAGTTAGTGTCACAATCTGCTCGAGAGTGTAATGATTTGCAATTGCACCCATCTGCAAATCATCACTAACAATCACCCCTTCATAGCCTAGCTTATCACGCAGCAGCTCCGTATTTGTTTTGTATGAGAGCGTTGAGGGATAAAGCTCATCAAGATTTGAGTTGAAGACATGAGCCGTCATTATCATGCGGGCATCTCCTGAGTGGATAAGTTCTATGTATGGCTCTAGCTCAACTTCGCTCCATGTCTTGCTGATATCTACAAATCCGTTATGCGAATCTCCAAGTGATGAACCGTGACCTGGAAAATGTTTTAAAACAGAGATAATATGTTTCTCCCTTAGTGCGTCCATAAATATCTTTGCATACTTTGCGACCTCTTTGGGCTCGCTTGAGTAGGAGCGTTTTAGTCCGACAATAACCCTGTTTTGAGGGTTGGTTGCCAAATCGACTACCGGTGCAAAGTTGCAGTTGATGCCTGCATCTTTGAGCGTTTTTGCAAGATTGTCATAGACACGTTTCGTCATGTAGGCATCCATCTCAGAGACTACTTTAGCGGAGGGTGTGGCTTCAAAACCGTATGCGGGCTTGAGTCTTGCAACTTTTCCTCCCTCTTGATCAACGGAGATTAGAAGCGGTTTTAGAGCGAATGATTTGAGCGATGAGGTAAGAGTTTTCAGCTGCGAAGGAGAACTTATATTTTTTGTTTTGCTTCTGTCGTTAAAGTGGCGGTCAAATAGAATGACGCCTCCGAGGTAATATTTTTGCATCTGCTTTACGATTAGACTATCTTTAGTTACGCGCTCACTCTCAAAACCGACGATAAGCATCCTGCCAATCATCTTTTTAAGTTTCTCATTATTTGAAAGACTTTGGGATTGTGTTGCACTAAGAGTTACTATAGTGCTAATAAGTAGTGCAAAAAATCTCTTCATTTTAATGAAGTAGCTTTAGGGGGTTGTAGGGACACTAGTGTCCATGCCACTGTAATGGGCTTTGCTCATTACAGTGCGTAACATCAGCTAGTTCCCTCTTGAGCCAGGCTTTATAGCTTCGCTTCCGGCTTTGCACATAGGGCACTCATCCGGCGCATACATCTCAAACGTGAAATCTTCCAGCGCAAAAAACGGAATATCTTGCGGAAGTTTACAGTTTGGCTTTGTTGTTATATCGCTGTTTTGGCGCTTACAAAAACCGCGGTTGGCAAGTGCGGCAACGCCTACAATCTCTCCGCCAAGGCTCTTAACTACCTCTGCGGCTTCCATAGCAGAACCGCCTGTTGTAATAATGTCTTCACACATCAAGACTCTCTCGCCCTTTTTTATCTCAAAGCCGCGACGAATAGTCATCTTGCCATCCACTCTCTCGGCAAATATAGAACGTACATCAAGCGCGGTTGCAAGTGCAAAACCTGCTATAAGACCGCCAAGAGCAGGAGCGCAGACTGTATCTATCTCTAAACCGCTCTTTTTAATCTCAAGGGCAAGTGCATCTGCGAGAAGTTTTGCTGTTTTTGGATTCTCTAAAACTTTTGCAGATTGGAGATAAAATTGTGAGTGGTTACCGCTGCTTAGTTTAAAATGCCCCTCTAAAAGAGCATCTGAATCCATATATATTTTTTTAATATCCATCTAGCTTATACCTTTAGTATCTCTGCTTCTTTTGTTTTAAGAATGTTATCAACTTCCGCAATAAATTTATCTGTAAGTTTTTGTATGTTCTCTTGAGCAGATTTTGACTCATCAGCTGTTATCTCTTTATCTTTTTCAAGCTTTTTGATTTTGTCATTAGCATGTTTTCTGTCGTTTCTGATAGCAACTTTTGCAGTCTCACCCATGCCCTTCATCTGTTTTACGGACTCTTGTCTTTGCTCAACCGTCATGGCAGGAAAAAATAGTTTAATTTGCTCACCGTCGTTATTTGGATTTGCGCCTACATTTGCTTTTGATATAGCGCTCTCAATGGTCGAGAGAAGGTTTTTCTCCCACGGGTTAATAACGATTGTAGTTGCGTCTGCTACTAAAATAGAGCCGACTTGATCAAGCGCAGTCATGGTACCGTAGTAATCAATTCTGACATTGTCCAAAACAGAGGTTGTTACCTTACCTGTTCTTAACGTCTTAAAATCTTTTAGCATATGGTTTACGCTTGCTCTCATCTCTGATTCGCATGCATTGAATATTTCATTTGGCATTTAGTTTCCTTATGTATGAAAAATAGTGGCGCCATTGTAGCGAGAAATGGCTAAAAAAAAGATTTTATAAAGAGTGTAGTTGCAAAAAAATTGCAACTATTTCGGAGGTGTAGTTTCGCTCTGAGCGGGCGGAGGAGTTACGGCAGAGGGAGCTTGAACGTCAGTTGTTTCAACCATATTGTCAACGACTGACTCGGTTGCAGCCGATGCGTACATATAGCCTAGCGCTATTGTGTTTACGACAAATAAAAAGCCTATGGTAAAAGTCGCTTTTGCTAAAAAGCTTGCTGGACCTTTTGCTCCAAAAACAGAGTCATTTGAGCCGCTGTATGCCCCTAAACCTATGCTTGAGCTTTTTTGCAGAAGTACCGCTATGATAATCATTACGACTAAAATTATTTGAACAATAAGTAGAAAACTAGCTGTCATTATATATATCCTGAGTTTTAAAAGTTGCGAATTATACCCAAAAAAACCAATTGTTGCAAAATAAGATATAATTTCAAAAAAATGTTTGGAAATAGCGATGAATTTTAAAAATAAATTTTTTTTGACTGCAATCTTGCTTGTTACGTCAATATCTCTTGGGGCAGAAGAAAAACTTAATGAAAAACCTACTATCGCGGTGAGTACCTTTTCGCTCTACGATATAGCAAAAAATATAGCCTCCGACACGGCGGAGACCTTTATGATTCTCCCTTTTGGGGTAGATGCGCACAGCTATGAGCCGACTCCTAAAGATATGGTAAAGATATCAAGAAGCAATCTTGTTCTTTACAACGGTGTCGGTTTGGAGCCGTGGATAGAGGGGTTTGAGTTTAAAAACAGAGCGCTCAATATGGGTCAGCATGTAAAACTGATGGAGGTTGGCGGAGATGAAGATCAGCACAATCATGATGATCACCACCACGGCAGAGTAGACCCCCACTACTGGCAGAGTCCGCAAAATATGATACTTGCAACAGAGCGAATAACCGAAGAGCTTATTGCACTCTTTCCAAAAAACAGAGAGCTGTACTCTAAAAACAGAGATAGCTATATTGCTATGCTAAAAAATCTTGATGAAGATTACAAAAAAGAGCTCTCCTCGTGTCAACTCGATACAATCATCGTAAATCACAACGCATTTTCCTATTTGGCGAATAGATACGGCTTCCATACGGAGGCTCTGAGCGGACTCTCTCCCGAAGCAGAGCCGAGCGCAAAAACTATGATAAAGCTTATTAAGTTTATCAGAGAGCATAGCGTAGAGACTATATTTTTTGAGAAGTTTGCAAACGAGAAAACTATAAAAAGCATAGCAAAAGAGGCAAACGTCTCTTACGATGTTCTTCAGCCGCTTGGTAATATCACTGCCGATGAGGCAAAAGAGAAACTGAGTTATGAAGATATCATGAGAAGAAATCTTAAAAAAATATCTAAAGCCCTAAAGTGCCAATGAAATTTAGCGTTCCAATATTTGATGTTAAAAATTTAAGCTTTGTTCTTAAAGAGCAGACTATCCTCTCAAACATCTCTCTGGAGATTTTCCCATCAGAGTATATTGCAATCATTGGACCAAACGGCGGAGGCAAAACAACGCTTATTAGAATGCTTTTGGGTCTTGAGAAGCCAACTTCTGGAGAGGTGAGAATATATGGCAAAAAATTCTCACACTTTAAAGATTGGCATAAAATCGGTTATGTGCCACAGCGTGCTTCGCTTATAGACAGCTCTTTTCCGGCTACTGTTTTGGACATCGTAAAGATGGGAAGAACATCACAAAGAAGCATCTTCAAGCCACTAAGTAAACTCGATAGAGAGCTTGTAGATGACGCAATGGCAAAGATGGATATAAGCGACCTGAAAAATAAGATGGTAGGAACGCTCTCAGGCGGGCAGAGACAAAGGGTTATGATAGCTCGTGCGCTTGCTTCAAAACCCGAGATTTTGATACTGGATGAGCCAAATACGGGCGTAGATGTTGGCTCTCAAAAAAGGTTTTACGCACTGCTTAGAGAGCTAAATCAAAAAGAGGGTATTACCATTGTTTTTATAACGCATGATATAGGGGTGATTGCCGATGATATAGCAAGACTCTTTACGATAAACCAAAAAGCAATCATCTGCAACAACCCAAAGCAAGCACTTAGCTGTGAAGAGATGAGCGAACTCTACGGAATAGAGGCTCATCTGCTTCATGTTCACAAGCACGAGCATTAACATGTTTGAGATGTTTGAATACGATTTTATGCAAAGAGCGCTCTTTGCGGGGGTCATCATTGCCATCTTAGCCTCCATCAGTGGTACGTTTGTTGTTTTGAGAAGATACTCTTTAATAGGCGAGACGCTGGCGCATTCAGCTCTTTTAGGCGTAGCTGTAGGTCTTGTTGCAGAGTACAATCCTCTCTGGTCGGCAGTTGTTTTTGCACTTTTATCGGCTTGGCTTATTGAGTATTTAAGAAGCGCATTCGCACTCTACAGCGACGCGGTTCTTGCTATTTTGCTCTCAGGCTCTTTGGCGGTAGCAATCATAATCGTCTCTCTTGGAGGGGCATTTAACAACTCGCTTTTTTCATACCTTTTTGGTTCTATTCTCTCTGTGAGCAGTGAAGATATTGTTGTTATTGCACTCTTTGGAACTCTCTCCTTGGGGGTGCTTCTACTGTTTTCAAAAGAGTTCTATTTTATTGCTTATGATGAAGAGGTGGCAAAGACCAGCGGCATAAAGGTAAACATTTTAAATTTTGTGCTTGTGAGTGTTGTTGCAATTATTATTGCTCTCTCCATTAGGGTGGTCGGAAGCCTTCTTATAGGCGCTCTTATGATTATTCCCACCATCGCGGCACTGCAGTTTAGAGTCGGGTTTTTAAAAACAGTGTTCATCTCTCTTACGTTTTCGCTCTTTAGCGTATTGGCTGGAATGGCTCTCTCGTTTCACTTTTCACTCCCCTCAGGAGCAACCATAGTACTATGCATAATCGGGATTTTTATTCTGTCTTTGGTCGCTAATAGAAGATGAAGATAAGCTCAGAGTTTTCAAAATACGCACTTGATTATAACAGCTACAACGTTATACAAAACAGAGTGATTGAGAAGCTTTTAAGTTATGTAAAACATAAACCAAAAAATATTTTAGATTTAGGGTGCGGAAGCGGAAGCCTTTGCAAGGCAATCAAGTGGGATTATGAGCACTTTTGCGGGGTAGATTTTGCGCAGGGCATGTTAGAGCTGCATCCAAAATCACCAAAGATTGAGCTTATCTACGCAGATTTTAACGACAACGCTCTTTTTGAAAATAAGCTTACATATATATATAATTTTATTTTTTCTGCTTCGGCTCTTCAGTGGGCGGATGATTTAGAGCAAGTTTTTAGCAGGATTAAGAAGTTAAATGCTCCCGTTGCTCTGGCGATTTTTACCTCAAATACTTTTAAAACCATAAACAAAACGGCAGCGATTGACACAATCTTAAGAAGTGCAGAGGAAGTTTGTGAGCTTGGAAAAAAGTATTTTGACGCAAAAACCGAAATCGTAGACTACAAGCTTGAGTTTGAATCGACAAGAGATATGTTTCGTTATATAAAAAAAAGCGGTGTGAGCGGGTCGAGAAAAGTATTGAGTTATAAAGAGAGCAAAAAACTTCTTCGCGAGTACCCTCTAAGCTATTTGGAGTTTGAAGTCGTTTTTATCTACTCTTGCAACAAATAGACGTCATCACCCTTTGATACTTTTCCGGGTGTAACAACTTTTGCGAAGATGCCTCTATCGTTTTTTAAAAGTTTAGGTATACGTTTGTCAAGCACGGATAGATGGTTGCATATAGTACAGTTTTGGCTTATCTCAAACAGTGCTGTGCCGATTTGAAGCCTGTTTCCCATGCCCAAGGAGTATGGATTATAGTCCATTAGAATATTTTCACCCAAATAGCCATACGGCATATCTATAGCATACTCTTTTATCAGGTTGTAGCTATCACTAGAAGTGATTAAGATTGAGCGGCTGTTGTCTTTGTCGTAAAACTTGTCTCCTACAACTCCAGCCAGATCCAGTTCTATAGTAGGCTTATTGATTCTTGAGGAACTCTCTTTTGTGGAGATAAAGAGCTCTATAATTTTTCCGACACATTTTTTTGACATTTTTTCACCGTTTTTAAGTAACTTTATATTTGCATAATTTTAACATATTTTTAGTATCAATTATAAAAACTATAAGAGAAGTTAATTTTTTAATAAAGTGTGAAGAAATATAAAAATGTGAGAAAATTATTACATTATTGATTATATTGCTTGACAATTTAATTTAATTTCATATATAATCTCCGTCTTGCATTTTGTACTATGTATAAAGTTTGTACTGTGCATACTATAAAATCTACAAGATTAAAGAGAAGGAGGTAGATGATAAATGAGTAAAATTTCTGAAAATAATTTAGAAACTACTACTACAAATAGTGTAGAGCAATCAAGTAGAAGAGACTTCTTCAAAAGAACTGCTGCTTATTCTGTAAGCGCTATCGCTGCTACAAGTATCTTAGCACCTGCTAAGTTATCGGCGGATGATGAAAATATTATTCACCATGTGGAGTGGGGTACAAGTTTAGGTGATGAGCTTAATAAGTATCCATATGGTATACCGTCAAAGTATGAGCACAATGTTGTAAGAAGAACATCAAGTCTTCTTTCATCTGCTGGAGATATGCATGCTGCTGTTTCAATGACACCACTGCATGAGCTAGAGGGAATCATTACGCCAAATGGTTTACACTTCGTAAGAACACACAACGGTGTTGCGCATGTAGATCCAAATAAGTTTAGACTTATGATTCACGGTCTTGTTGACAAGCCAATCGTTTTGACTCTTGATCAGTTGAAAAAATATCCGTCTGAGAGTAGAATTCTTTTCATGGAGTGCCCTGCAAACGGTGCTGCTGAGTGGAAAGGTCCACAGTTTAACTCTTTACAATTCGTAAAAGGCATGATGAGCAACGCAGAGTGGACGGGTGTTCGCCTAAAAACTATCCTTGATGAAATCGGTCTTAAACCGACTGCAAAATGGATGTTAGCTGAGGGGTCTGACGGTTCAGAGATGAGCAGAACAGTTCCTGTTGAAAAAGTACTAGATGATGCAATGATTGTTTGGGCTCAAAACGGTGAGGCAATAAGACCTGAACAAGGTTATCCTGTTCGTTTAATGTTGCCGGGCTGGGAAGCAAACCTATGTGTTAAGTGGCTAAAACGTTTAGAATTCGGTGCAGAGCCATGGTACTGTAAAGAAGAGACTTCTAAATATACGGTTCTTACTGCTAGCGGTAAAGCTATCCAACATTTCTACCCGTTAGAAGTAAACTCTATTATCACAACTCCTTGTCCTGAAAAACCATGGTCTGACCTTAAAAAAGGTGATTTGGTAGAGGTAGAAGGTATTGCTTGGAGCGGTCACGGAACAATAACGGCTGTAGATATATCATTTGACGGCGGAGATAACTACGTTGAAGCAAGTCTTAAAGGACTGGTTCTTCCTAAGTCATGGACAAGATTCTCATATATGTACAGATATGAGGGCAAACCTCTGTTGATTCAATCTCGTGCAATGGATGATGCTGGATATGTTCAGCCATCAGTTACTCAAGAGAAAGAGATTATTGGCGTAGAGGGTGTTTATCATAGAAACTCAATTTGTACTTGGGAAGTAAGACAAGATGGTTCAGTTCACAATGTTCAAGTTAGAACAGATAACTGTCCAAGTTAGGGAGATGCAGAAAATGATAAAATTAAATAGTAAACTAATTATTCTTGGGGTTTCCGTAGTTGCAAGTAGTGCACTGTTATTTACAGGTTGTTTTGCTTCAAGCACTACTGCGGGTAAATCATCTGCAAAAGTTCAGTCAGCTGCTAACGGTATGTATAACCCGACTAAAGATGCTTTAGACGGTGGTGTTACATATAAAACAGAGAATGGTATGTATACTGCATATGCTGTTAATGAGCAACCGACAACGGGTGTAAATTTCGGTAGAGCTCCGACTCCAAACGAGTTAAAAGCTTGGGATGTAGATATTATGCCGGACGGTACAGGTTTGCCAGAAGGTAGCGGCAGTGTTGATGAGGGTGAAGTGCTATACGATAGAGATTGTGCTGTTTGCCACGGTGATTTTGGTGCAGGTGGTAAAGGCTATCCTACTTTAACAGGTGGATCAATAGAGTCTCTTGCAAACCAAAGAACTTGTCCAGGCAAAGATGCTCCAAACAGAACTATAGGTTCTTACTGGCCGCAAGCAAGTACGCTTATTTGGTATATCCGCGATGCTATGCCGTACGCAAACCCAAAAAGCTATACACCAGATGAGATGTATGCAATGACTGCTTACCTATTGGCTGAGAACGGTATCCAAATAGACGGTGAAGATATTGAAGAGTTAAATCAAGATAACTTCAAAAAGATTGTAATGCCGAATCGTGATGGTTTTTATCCAGACATTGATGGACCAAATGGTATTGAAAACGTAAGAGCATTTTTTGCAGAGCCTAAAAACTTCGGTGCAGTCGGAACTCGTTGTATGACTAACTGCGGCAAAGAGCCTGTAGCAAGAATTGCAAATGAGATTACGAATGTTGTACCTCCATACTCTACTGTAAGAAATCTTCCACCTGAAGACGAGAATGCAGGACCGGTATCAGAGGCTGAAAAACTGTATGAGAAGTCTTGCGCGGTTTGTCATAAAACTGATGCAATGGGCGCACCTGCAGTGGGAGACAAAAATGCTTGGGCTACAGTAATGGAGCAAGGCATAGATAGAGTTAACCATAACTCTATAAACGGTATTGGCGGTATGCCTCCAAAAGGTGGAGCTATGGACCTTAGTGACGATCAGATTAAAGACATTGTTAAATTTATGGTAGAATCTAGTAAGTAAGACTTATTAGATCTACTAACACTATATAAAGGAAAAAAAATGCAAAGAAGAAAATTTTTAAGTTTAGGTGCGACAGCAGTAGCTGTTGCATCTGTGTTACCTGTAAGTTTAAGTGCTACCGACTTTAGAGCAACTGCTCCAAAAGCATGGGAAGCTCCTAGCTCTAAAGAGGCAATTGAGGCGTTATTTGGTTCATCAGAAATGATAGATGGACAAATTGAGATTAAAGCTCCAAAGTTAGCTGAAAACGGTGGTGCAGTGCCAATCGGTATTAAATCTAAATTAGATTTAGCTGTAGTTGCTCTATTTCAAGATGCCAACCCAAGAAGTGCTGTTGTAGTTATGGAGTTAGCAGAAGGTACTGTTGCTGATCTTATGACTAAGATTAAAATGAGAAAAACTGCCAATGTAACAGTAGTTGCAAAAGGCAGAGACGGTAAATTATATTCAGCAGTACAAAAAGTAGAGGTTTCTATCGGTGGTTGTGGAGGTTGATTCAAACCTAAACAGAACGCAAAAGATATAAATAAAAATAAAAAAAAGGATTAAATTATGAAAATAAAAGCAAAAGAAAAAAAAGGTCTAGTTGAAGTTAAAATTTTACTTGACAGCCCAATGGTAGGCAAAGAAGAAGCTGAGACAAGAAAAGTGGAAGTAGATTTTCTTACTCACGTTACTGCTAAAATAAATGGTAAAGTTATATGGGAAGCGTCTACTGGACCATTCCTATCTAAAAACCCTTACTTTATGTTTAATGTTGAAGGTAAAAAAGGCGATGAGCTTGTTATTGAAACTATCAATGACAAAGGTGTTGTTGATAGCGATAAAGATCAAGTTAAGTAATTTTTCGCACTTCTCTCTTTTTCAAGAGAGAAGGTCTTAGGTTAAAAAAAGAGTAAATTTGATGTGTTATAAAACACTTCAACTATATTCTTACAACAAAGAGTAAATTAAATTAAAAGGTAAAAAAATATGATAAACAAGATGATTAAACCACTGCTTATAGCTGCAGTGGCAATGTTGCCACTTGCAACAGCTTCTTTTGCGGACGGTCATGAGTCAGATGCTGATTTTCAGTATAATCTTAAGCCAAAGCAAGTGAGCGAAAATGTATGGTGTTTTTTTGGAGCACTTGAAATTCCGACAAAAGAGAACGGTGGGAACATGGTAAACACATGTTACATAAAAGGTAACGATGGTTATGTTTTATGGGATACCGGACCATCTTACATATATGCGAAACAGGCTTATGAAGCAGTAATCAAGGTTGCTGGAAAGCTTCCTGTAACACATGTTATTTTAAGTCATGAGCATGATGATCACTGGTTAGGTAATAACTACTATAAAGAAGTTCATGGAGCAGAAATTGTTGGTCCTGAATCTATTAACAAAAACTATGCGATTGGTCACGAAGAGTCTAGAATGTTCTTAACTCTTTCTAAAAATGCTATTAGAGGCACAAAGATTATTCATGTTGACAAATGGTACAAAGAGACTATAAAGTTTAAAGTTGCAGGTGTAAATCTTGAGTACGTTCCTGTTGGAATGGGTCACTCAGTCGAGGATTATTTCTTGTATATGCCAGATAACAAACTTATCTTAGCAGGTGACTTGGTTATGAATGGAAGAGTTACATCTAACAGAGATGGTTCTGTTATGGGTCAACTTTCTGCGCTAGAGACTATTAACTCAAAAGATTGGACAATTTTAGTTCCTGGACATGGCTTTATCATTGATAAGACTGCAACTGATGAATCTGTACAATACTTTACTTTAACAAAAGAGAGAGTTGAAGCCGCTATGGATGATGGCATTGACAGTACAGGAATTGTTGAGGCTGTGCCTTTAGAAGAGTTTAAAGACAAAGCACTTTATGATTTGCTTCATCCAGGTAATATAGCTAGAGCATATCTAGAATTTGATATGGGTCTATAACATAAATAAAACTATATAAGATTTGGCAATAACGCCAAATCTTACCCTCTTACTTTTCATCTTCTTTTATAAAAATACCTAAAAAAATTACTGCTTATTAATTGCCGACTAGAGTAGATTTTTCTAACGCATAAAGCTCGTATCTTATCTGTTTAAAGTTCTCGCTATACTCAGCACTATGAAGTTTATAAAGCTCCTCTAGTACTCTTGCAGACTCCTGCGCTCTTTTAAAGTTAGCTAGAATGATTGCAGATATATCGGTGCGGTTAAGTTCACTCTTGATTGTAGTGCGAAGTACATCATTTACGCTGTCGCGCTCTTTTAGTAACTCTAGTGTCTCTTCGATTTTTGCTTTGTGTCTTAGTTGCTTTAATTGGGAGGAGAGTTCTTTGTTGTTGTCTCTGTATCTTGCAATATCTTCAACAACTCTAATACCTTCTTTGAGGCGGTTTAAGTTGGCATCAATCACCCGATAAAGTTCGGGTGAAAGCTCTTTACTCATCTTTTCCAAATATACCAAACAGGTGTAGAAGAGCAGTAAAAATATTTAAAAAGTCTAAATAAAGAGCAATTGCTCCATCGATAGGTGTTTCATATGCACCTTTAATGATATTTTGAGTGTCATATACAACTAATATACTAAATAGTAAAACAACGGCTCCGGAGATAGCTATAGCCATCAATGGATTTCCCAAAAAGATATTTATAATAGAAAAGGCAATAATAACAACAAGTGCTATCATTAACGGCTTCCCGTAGCTAGAAAAATCCTTAGTAGTTTTAACGGCATAAAAGCTCATGGCACCAAATACAAGAGATGTCATTGCAAAAGCGTTTCCGACAATTGTTCCACCACCGTTCATTCCTAAAGTATGTGAAAGCAGAGGCGCCAACATTAAGCCTGTCATAAATACAAAGCCAAACATTACGGCTAAGTTAATTCCCGGCTTATGTTTTACAAAATGCAGTCCAATTAAAAGCCCAATCTCTAAAATCAGTAGAGGGAAAAAATTAGCTGCTATTGTTCCAGCCATCGGTACACCAACGTAAGAACCGACGGCACCTGCCATCAGTGAAGCAGCAAAAAGTTTATATGTCTCTTTTACAAAAGATATAATTTGTGTTTCACTTCTAGCTTGAGTACTGTATGCAGATGCATTTTCTCTAGCATAATCGCGATTGTAAAGTCCCATTTTTTTCCTTTATATATGTAATGTAAAAGAATTTTATACATAAAGAGTTAATAAATAGCAACACAACTGCTTTATATAGAATGGTTATCGGTGAAATTTATTAAAAAAGCATTGAAAACTTAACACATGTAAATAAATTTCAAAATTCATCTGAAAAACCATTGACATCGAAGTTTGATTTCCCTATAATTCCCCTCCACAAACAAAGAGACCTAAAGTTTAGGATTTAAAAA